>CAZTWO010000027.1:0-16791 GCA_964617965.1 uncultured Ruminococcus sp.
GACTTCGGCTTTGTTCTTTTCGCCGTGAGTAAGACAACCCGCACCGCCGATACAGCCGCCGACACACGCCATGCCTTCAATGAAGTTTGCATCAAGCATATTGCGTCCCTTTTTAAGTAAAGCGACCTTGCATTCCTCTATTCCGTCACAGACAAACGGCTTAAACTCGGCGTCATCGAGTCCCTGTTCTTTGAGTGCCTGCGCAACGGCATCGGAAAGTCCGCCGCTTCTGGCAAAAATTCGTCCGAAATATGAAGCATTGTCAAGGACATCCTCATCGAGTGTCATTATGTCTATGTCACGGCTGTCGAACAGAGCCTGCAGCTCCTCGAAAGTCATTGCGGCATCGACATATTTTTTGACATCGGGCTTCTGAACCTCGGCTTTTTTGGCTGTGCACGGTCCAATAAACACGACCTTGCAGTTTTCTTCATGCTCTTTAAGATACTTTGAAATCGCCGTCATGGGTGAAGGATTATGCGAGATAAATTCCTTCATTTTGGGGAAAGCCGTTTCAATATATCTGACAAATGCCGGGCAGCAGGAGCTGGTCAGAAAGCCTTTTTCAATAAGCTCTTTTGATTCGCTCATTGCAACCATATCAGCACCGAGTGCCGCTTCTATAACCGTGTGGAAGCCGAGCTCTTTAAGTCCCTTTACGACCTGACCGAGCTTTGCGTAATTAAACTGGCTCGATATTGACGGAGCGACAACGGCAAAAACTTTATAGCCGCCGTCCTTGCTCTTTTTAATCATATCTATAACATCAAGTATGTATGACTTGTCTGTTATGGCACCGAACGGACACTGATACGCACACGCACCGCAGCTTATGCACTTGTTATTGTCAATACGTGCCGAACGGTCTTCGTTCATCGAAATGGCCTTGACCTTGCACGCATTCTGACACGGACGTTTTCTGCATATAATAGCGGTATAGGGGCAGACCTTGGCACACGAGCCGCACTCCTTGCACTTTGTCTTGTCGATATGCGCAACGTGATTTTCGTCAAATGTAATGGCGCCGAAACGGCAGGCATCCTCACATCTGTGGGCAAGACAGCCGCGGCAGGCGTTTGTGACATCATAACCGCCCATGGGGCACTCATCGCATGCGGTTTCGATAACCTCTATAACATTGGGGTTTGCTTTGTCGCCGCCCATTGCGATTTTTACACGTTCGCCTAAAATCGCACGCTCTTTATAGACACAGCAGCGCATTGTAGGCACCTTGCCGGGGACGATGGTTTTAGGTATCTCGAAAATATTTTCAAGCAGAGTATCGTTCCATGCGTGGCGTGCGACTTCTCGCAGGACCTTGTATTTCAGATACTGTACCTTGGTATCGAATTTTCTCATTGTTGAGCTCCTTAAAAATAACTTACCTTTATCCGCTTGCCCATTTTTCTGAGGCATTCGGACAATTCTTCCACAAGGTTCATTTTTATGTTAAAGTTAATGGGAAGATCGGGATTCTGATGTGCGGGGTTTACCGCTCTGCCGACATAGAAGTTTATGTCTGTCGCTTCTTCAAAAAGCATTCTGCAAATTAACGAAGCGCCGTCGTGATTATAGCCCCATTCTTCATAAAGCTCATTGGAGCCTAATGCGTCACGGGCGTATTCTATGACCTTGTTTACGGTGATGACACCCTCGGTTACAAGGTCAACGCCTTCGATTTCCGCAATCGGGGGCACATCGCTTTTTACATAATTAAGGCTTGCCTTTACGGGCTTGCCGAGATATTTTGATACAATTGAGGAGGTTGTGCCGCCGCACACAATATGCTTGCCCTCTTTTGAAAAGAAAAGTGACATCATTCTGTCGCAGTCGTCACGGTTGCGGGGCGGTCCGAAAAGAATATTAACCGGGGAGCGTCTGCGTATTCTGACAACACACGCCGTTGCGTCGTCGCCGGGGTGACCGCCGTAGAGATTGTTGCACTCATCAACAAGCATAGTTGACAGCGTTTTTGCGGTATACCCGACATGAGCGAGAGTTTCCATAAACGAAGCTATTTCTTCGACCTTCCAGCCAAAGTTGAACGCCGTGCCGATACCCGCATGCGGACAGCCGTCCGACATTGCTATGAAAATATCGTTCTCCTGAAGCGGAATAACGGATTTGTATATTTTTTTGCCGTCGATTAAAAGCTCCTGACGGGCATAATCATACTGCTCATTATTTCGGAGCATTATGACAGGCGGATTGTCATACTGTATAATCTCGGCATTTGTATTGTCTATAAGATGAATTATGGTAAAAGTGGAATACGCCACTCCCCTTACGGAGCAGATGGGCAGCGTCTGAGCGATTGACGACACACACTCTTCGAGCGGTATTCCCTCCGCCATAAGCGTGGATATTATTTTGGATGTAAGCGTAGACAGAATGCTTGCCTTTACTCCGCTGCCGAGGCCGTCCGCAAGCACAATCACCTGCGAGGTTTCATTCTGCTCGACAATATCGACATGGTCGCCGCAGAGCTGTTCGCCCTCGTGATTTATGCTTTTCCATCCGATATCGGCACAAAGATTATTCATTGTTTATGGACTCCTTAAGCTTAGAAAGGGCAACCTTGGTTTCGGCGGCAGTCTCGCCCAAGAGCGAAGCTATTTCCTGTACTATACGCATCTGCTTGTCAACAACCTTGTCGGCGATTTCGACGGTCTGACGGCTGATGTTCTCTTTTTTCTCTTTCTGCATTTCTTCTTCGGTCACATCACGCAGAATGCATATAAGCAGACGAAACTCACGGTCATAGACAATTGTCTCTTCGACATATTTTTCGTATTCCGCAAGATAGACACGCTTGCCTTCAATTCTTGAGCCGGAGTTAAGCACAGACACAAAATCGGCTGTGTCCATAATTCTGACAACGCCGTCGCCCAATATATCGGACGCAAAACGAAGGTTCATTATCTTGAGTGCCGCCTTGTTAATCTGCTGTACCTCAAGCTTTTCATTAAGAACGATAAGACCGTTCGGTGTGTTCTTTACTATGGTATCCGAGAAGCTCTCGGCCTTGTCTTTAAGATACGGCAGGCACATGGATATTTCCGCCTTGCCCTGATAGACGGCAATTGCCTTTTCTCGGCAGGTATTGTAGCCGCATGAACCGCAGTTCAGTTCATCCGAGGGCTTGACCTTGCCCATCTGATGAAGAATTTCGGTGATTTCGGATTCCGTCGGGGGCTGAAGCTTCTTTTCGATTGTCGCGAATGTTTTAGCGAGTGCGGATGTTGCAGGCTGCTCGACTTCAAAATCTTCGTTGCCTGCATAATGCGAGACCGCAAGATAATCTTTTACAGGTGAACGGTGATATTTTTCCATGACCGGTCCGCCGATACAGCTGCCGACGCACGACGACATTTCTATAAAGCAGTTGTGGACATTGCCGTCGATAATATCCTTGAGTGCGGCAATGCAGTTTTCGGTGCCGTCAATAGACATATATGTATAGTCTTTAGGGGCGTTTGTAAGCGTCTTTATAACACCGCCTGTAGTCGGGAAAAGTCTTGACAGGCTGTGTTCGTTATTATCAATTTCTTTTGCAGGCTCAATGTTTTCGTTCCTCATCCATGATGTAAGCTCATCGAATGTCAGAACGGCATCGACAACCCCCGTGTAATGCTGTGCTTCGTCTTTTTTGGCAAGGCACGGCCCGATAAATACGGTTTTGGCGTTCGGATAACGGCGTTTTATGTCACTGCAATGTGCCTGCATCGGGGACATGATATCCGCAAGATACGGCAGTGCAGACGGAAAATATTTCTGTATAAGAAGATTGACAGAGTGACAGCATGAGCTTATAAGAACATCGGGGTGCGTTTCGTTAAGCATACGCTCATATTCTCTTTTGACTATCGTTGCGCCGATTGCCGTCTCTTCAACATCATAAAAGCCGAGTTTTTTTATAGCTTCACGCATGGAGTCTATGCCGACACCGTAGTTTGCGATAAAAGACGGTGCAAGGCTCGCTATGACAGGCTCGCCCGACTGCATAAGCACCTTTACCTTTTCGGTTTCGTCGACAATCTGCTTGGCGTTCTGCGGACATACGACAAAGCACTGACCGCACATAATGCACTCATTGCCTATAATATACGCCTGGTTGCCCGAAAATCTGATTGATTTAACGGGACAGTGGCGTATGCATTTATAACAGTTTTTACAGTTTGATTTTTTTAATGTGAGACATTCCATAATGACAAATCCCCAAATCTGTTATATTACTTAATCGCACTTAACACGTGCTTTTCGAAAAATTCGTTAAATCTGTCGGGAGTGACACCTGTATAAACGGTATCGTCAACCATTATCGTTACACCTTCACGGTTGCATCTGCCTGTGCAGAAGCTGCCCGCAAGTGTAATTTCGTTTTCAAGATTTTTTTCGGCTATTGTCTTCTGAAAAAGCTCAACAAGCTCTTCGGAGCCTCTTAAGTGACATGATGAGCCGACACAGATCTGTATAATCATCTTGCCACCTTCGATAAAATGTTCTCGGCAAAGAACTGTCTTGTTGTATCGGGCGATACAGAGAAGAAATCATCGTCAACCGTAACGCACACGCCCTCATCACAGCGGCCCATGCAGAATGTGCCCGCAAGCTCGACTTTATCACCCAGATTATATTCACTTATAAGATATTTAAGCTGTTCGACAACCTGTCTTGAACCTTTAATATGACAGGACGAACCTATACAAACAGTAACCTTCATTTTCTCGTTTCCTCCTTATTGAAAATCAACGACATTAACCCAGTTTTTAAGCATTTCACGCTCGGCGCTGTTGCCGTCGGAAAGCTTGGCGGCGGCGACAATCGGCATCCATTTGTGTACGTCTTTTTTGTCTGTTCCGCTCTTTTCGCAATAAAGCGTAAGATAGCTTTCGGCAATATCTTCGTCACCCTCAAGCCAGAGCTTTATAAAAGTCATTGCGACATCCGCGAGCGGCGTACCTTGTGCGGCGTGAGCCCAGTCTATAACGTACAGTTTGCCGTTATCGGCCAAAATGACATTTGAAAGGTCGTAATCACCGTGGCAGACTCTGTTCTCTTTTGACATCTCTTCAAGTCTCATATGAAAATCAAAACGAACGGTTGCCTGAAGCTCCGTTTTGCATATCTTGTTAGTCATTTTGTCTTTGAGCGACACAAGACGGGGCATTGACAGAGAGTGCATATATTTCTGCAAATCGACAAACATATTAAGATATTCGTCGGTTTTTGACGGGTCTTCTTTTATGAGCTTAGACAGAGTTTTGCCGTTGACATACTCATAAACTATCGTCCATTTGTTGTCAATGAGCGTGACCTCAAGCATTTTGGGTACATTAAGTTCAGACTCTTCCATTCTGGCACAGTTTAACGCTTCGTTGAGCACTGCGACCTTGGGGTAATCTTCATTAAAGACCTTATAGCACCTGTCGACATCACGGTAAATCGTTTTGTTTTTTCTGACTGTGATAATCCTGTCGAGATTCAAGCAGAAGCCTCCTTTGGCAATTGCGGTATATCGTTATAATTTTAACGATATTTTGACTGTTTGTAAATAGTATTTTTATAATAATGATAAAGAAATTTGCAAATCAAAATATTTATATTGACGAACAACCGTCAAAAGGCAACGCAGATTTGATTTTTGCATCCGCATTGCCTTCTATTTTATCATATGAAAAAGTAAAAATCCACTGTTTTTGTACGGTAAATCAAATTCCGCTTGCACCGTAGTTTGACAGAACTCTGGCGGACGGGTCGTTTACGTCACAGCCCTCCCACGATTTGTTGGGCATCCAGAAATCGACAACCATGTCACTCTGACCGGGATAATATTTTTCAAAAATCTCTCTGTAAAGAAGCGACTCTTTTGTAAACGGAGCGGCGTGAGTGTACTTTGCCTTTTTCTCTTCGAACTCTTCATCCGTATAATAGCTCTCGGCATACTCCTTAAGATGGTCAACCATTGAGTGACCGACGGCATCCGAGAAAGCGGCTTTCTCACGATAAAGAATATCATGCGGCAGATAATCGCCTTCGAAAGCGTGACGGAGAAGATATTTGCCCTTGCCGTAGACGTTCATTTTCTTTGCGGGGTCAACGGACATTACATACTTTACAAAATCAAGATCGCCGAACGGAACACGCGCCTCAAGTGAGTTTACGGAAATGCATCTGTCTGCACGAAGAACGTCATACATATGAAGCTCACGCACACGCTTCTGCGATTCCTTCTGGAACTCCTCGGCAGACGGCGCGAAATCGGTATATTTGTAGCCGAAAAGCTCGTCAGAAATTTCACCTGTGAGCAGAACTCTGATATCGGTGTTCTCGTGAATCCATTTGCAGAGAAGATACATGCCCATGCTGGCACGGATTGTGGTTATATCGTATGTACCTAAAAGCTCAATAACGTGTTCAAGCTCGGAAAGTACCTGTTCTTTGGTCATTATAACCTCGGTGTGATCACTGCCGATATAATCTGCGACCTGCTTTGCGTACTTAAGGTCAATTGCGTCCTCGTTCATGCCGATTGCGAAAGTTCTGATGGGCTTATCGCTCTTTTTGGCTGCGATTGCACACACAAGTGAGGAATCAAGACCGCCCGAAAGCAGGAATCCGACTTTAGCGTCCGCAACAAGTCTTTTTTCGACACCGGCGACCAGCTTGTCGTGAATTTTCGAGCAGACTGTTTCAAGAGAATCATGGCAGATTTCTTTGACCTCGGTAATATCGCAGTAACGGACAAACTTGCCGTCCTTATAATAATGTCCGGGCGGGAACGGCATAACATGGTCACAAATCGATACAAGGTTTTTTGCTTCACTGGCAAAAAGAATCGCACCTTTTTTGTCGTAGCCGTAATAAAGCGGACGAATGCCGATAGGGTCACGAGCGGCAATATATGAACCCGTGTCGCCGTCGAAGATAATAAGCGCATACTCGGCATCGAGCATAGCGAACATATCCGTGCCGTACTCACGATACATCGGGAGCAGAATTTCGCAGTCGGAGCCGCTTTTAAATGTATATTTTTTTGCAAGCTTTTCTTTTATCTTTTCGTAACCGTAAATTTCACCGTTGCAGACAACAAAACTGCCGTCAAGCTCAAACGGCTGCATGCCGTCGGGGGTCAGCCCCATAATGGACAGGCGGTGAAAGCCCAGAAGTCCTTTGCCCGTGTCGATAATCCTGCTGTCGTCGGGACCTCTTGAAATAGTTTTGTCAAAGCCCTCTTTAAAAGAATCAAGGGCGGCACATGAATCACAATAACCCATAATTGAACACATAATAAATTCCTCCGAAAATAATTTCAGCATTCAATAGGGCAAGTGCCGTAACTCGCTGTGCCACCTATCTTTGTTCTCTTTCGCTTCAATAATAAAGCTGTGTTTTGTTAACGGGGAACTTACCACGCCGCACCTACTCATTTCTTTTCGGATTGGGGCTTGCCGGGTGTTATTCCCAATCGGTCACTGCACGGAGCTTACACCGTCCCCCGCTCGCTGATGCCGATACCGAAAGGTACTTCTCCCGGCTCAAACGCCGGTATAATATTAAGCTATATGAAAAATTTCAACTAATGTAAAAGTTAGCAAGGAGCAAGGAGCAGTGATGCTTCGCAAAAAATATTTTTTATTAATAATCGGGTTTAATAATTGCAAAGCTTGTCAACCAAGACTTCAGGTCTTGAGGCATTGCTAATTGCTAATTTCTAATTGCTAATTTACTTTACGCCAAACATAAGATCGCTGTACGTCGGGAAGGGCCAATACTTTTTGGCTGTGAGTGTCTCGGCTTCGTCGCAGTATTTGCGAAGTTCTGCCATTTTCTCGAGAACGTCATCTTTAATAAAGAATGCGGCCTCGGTGTCATCGGTGATTGTCTTGTATTTATCGAGTGAAGTTTTAAGGTCATCGGATGCATCGTGTGCTTTTTCAACAAGGGATGAAAGCTTCTCGATAAGTCCCGTTTCGTACTTGCACGAAATCGTTGCGACTGCCGCCTTTTTGGCTGTAACACTGAGTGACAGGTCTTTTATGTATTCTTCAATCGCGGGAATAATCTCTTTGTCTGCCATGTCAACCATTGTGCGGCCCTCAATGTGAACGCTCTTTGAATAGTTCTCAAGCCCCGTGTCATAGCGAGCCTTGATTTCGGCAAGAGAGAAAACCTTGTGAGAAGTCAGCAGGTCAATGTTCTTCTTTTCGAGCAGTGCCCTATACGCATCGGGCGTTGTCTTGAGGTTTAGCAGACCTCTTACTTCGGTGGCTTCCTTAATCCATGCGTCATCATAGCCGTTGCCGTTGAAAATGATACGCTTGTGGTCTTTGATGGTCTTTTTAATCATGTCATGAAGGGCGGTTTCAAAATCATCCGCGCCCTCAAGGCGGTCTGCGTAGATTTTAAGGGATTCGGCAACCGCGCTGTTAATCATAATGTTCGTTGTCGCAATGCTGTTTGCGGAACCGAGCATTCTGAACTCAAATTTGTTGCCCGTAAAAGCAAAGGGCGATGTGCGGTTTCTGTCTGTGGTGTCACGTGTAAATTTGGGAAGTGTATGAACCCCCAGACGCATAACTGTCTTTTCGGCACCGGCATAGGGTGTGTCGTTTTCGATTGCGTCAAGAACTGCGGTAAGCTCATCACCAAGGAAAATGGAAACAACCGCGGGAGGCGCTTCGTTCGCACCGAGTCTGTGATCGTTGCCGGCTGTCGCAACGGACATACGAAGCAAATCCTGATAATCATCAACCGCTTTGATTACTGCACAAAGCAGAAGCAGAAACTGTGCGTTTTCGTAGGGTGTGTCGCCCGGTGTCAGGAGGTTTACGCCTGTATCGGTAGCCATTGACCAGTTGTTGTGCTTGCCGCTGCCGTTTACACCGTCAAAGGGCTTTTCGTGAAGAAGGCACACAAGACCGTGCTTTGAAGCTATCTTCTGCATGACCTCCATTGTAAGCTGGTTGTGGTCGGTCGCAATGTTCGTTGTGGTATAAATGGGAGCCAGCTCATGCTGCGCCGGTGCAACCTCGTTGTGCTCTGTCTTTGCGAGAACACCGAGTTTCCACAGTTCTTCGTTAAGGTCTGCCATAAACGCCGCAACACGGGGCTTTATAACACCGAAATAGTGGTCGTCCATTTCCTGACCCTTAGGAGGCTTTGCACCGAAAAGTGTTCTGCCGCAGAAGATGAGGTCTTTTCTCTTTTCGAGCATTTCTTTGTCGACAAGGAAATATTCCTGCTCCGGTCCGACAGAAGTGCGAACGCATTTTACATCCGTGTTGCCGAAAAGCCTTAAAATTCTCAGTGCCTGCTTGTTGAGTGCCTGCATTGAACGCAGAAGCGGAGTTTTCTGATCGAGTGCGTCGCCGCTGTATGAGCAGAATGCGGTGGGAATGCAAAGTGTTTTATCTTTTATAAATGCGTATGAAGTCGGGTCCCATGCGGTGTAGCCTCTCGCTTCAAATGTGGCTCTCAGACCTCCCGAAGGGAATGAAGAAGCATCCGGCTCGCCTTTTATAAGCTCTTTGCCCGAGAACTCCATTATAACGCCGCCGTCGGGGGACGGAGAAATAAAGCTGTCGTGCTTTTCCGCCGTTATGCCGGTGAGGGGCTGGAACCAATGTGTGAAATGTGTCGCACCGTGTTCAACTGCCCATTCCTTCATAGCGGACGCAACGGCATTTGCGACTTCGTTATTAAGACTTGCTCCCTCATCAATAGTTTTTTTGAGTGACGCATATACCTTTGACGGTAATTTTGCCTTCATCACTCTGTCGTCAAAAACGAGACTGCCGAAATATTCGGGTACCGATTTTGTGCTCATGTTGTTCGTCCTCCTTTTAAGACTGAAAACGGGACAGCGACACCTTGTTTACCAAGACGCCATTGCCCCGTTTCCGCATTTAAATAATTTGATTTTGTAAAAGCAAAAGGCGACTGGGACACTAAATGTATCTCAGACGCCTTTGTCTTTATGTTTGGAATTATACTCAATTTTTCGTTAAAGTCAATAGGTTTTTTGAAATTTTTATTTTTTCAACACCTATGTGCAATAACGCCAAATGAGTTAAAGTATTTTTGTTGACACTTCACAAAATTCCGTGATTTTATTTTGCAAGAGCACCTACGAGCATCATGTATGCGCCGATCTGGCCGCCGAACTCGGGTGCGCCTTCCATTATAAGTTTGCCCTCACGAACGGAATCAAGCATATCGGCTGTGGACATAAGAATGCCGAGTGCCGCGTCGAGATCCGAAAATCTCATTGTGAAGAACGGCATAGCTCTCTTATATACACCCTTGCCCGCCTTTGACTTGCCCGCTTTAATGCGGATATAAGCGGATACGGAGTCCTCGCCGTCAACCTTCCATGCGTAAACACGGTCGGGAGACTTTAAGCACCAGTTGTGAATATCCTCGTGGCCCTGCTTGTTAAGCGTGCTGATGCCGACGGAGAGAAGATAGAAATAGCACTTTACAAGAAGGCGTTTTGTATCTTCGTCTGCGGGCGGCTCGGTAAGCCCCAAGAGATTAGCCATTTTAAGGAGTGCCATCATAAATACGGCAAATTCCTTAACAAAGTTGAGCCCCTTCATTTTGGGGAGAGTTGCGGGTGTGATTTTGCCCTTGAAGAAATCGTTCATGGCTTCAACACTCTTAAACTCAAGCTCAACATATTTCTGTTTTCCGAGACGGTGTGCAACCTTATCGGCGTGAACAAGCCATTCATCGCCGTTAACCACAAAGTGAGTAGCCCATTTGCCGGCGGGAGCGTCGGGATCAAGGCAGCTTACCTGATATATGCAGTGGACATTCTTGAATTTCTCTTTGAGAGAAGGAATATCCGCAACTATGGTTTTAAGAAGAGGCAGAGCACCGCAAAGGAATATTTTATTGGTATAAATAGCATCGGATGCCAAAATTATCAATCCTTTCCCGGTATTTGTTGTTTATCAGACCTCGTCGTCCCAGTCGTCATCAAGCTCGAAGTCGGCCTTCATAACTTCACGTACGGCGTTTATGATGCCGTTGGTGTCGATGCCTTCGTATGCCATGATGTCTTCATGCAGACCGATAGGTGCGAACTGATCGGGTATACCGAGCTTTTTGAATGCGCAGCCCTTGCCGGATTCAACAACGACTTCGGCAACAGCAGAACCGAGACCGCCCAATGTGTTGTGGTCCTCAACCGTGATAATACGGCGGGTGTCCATAACGGCGCTGAGAATAGCCTCTCTGTCGATGGGCTTGATTGTATGCATATCAAGAACGCGGATTTTGTAGCCCTCTTCTGAGCCTGCAAAGAACTTTGCCGCCTGAACTGCCTGATATACGCAGGAGCCGCATGCGATAATGGTAAGGTCGGTGCCCTCATGGACAACGTTTGCCTTGCCTATCTGGAACTCGTTGTGATCATAATAATCACTGTCTTTGCCGTAAAGGGTATAGTCGAAACCGCGGTTAATTCTGATATAGAACGGGCCGGGAGTCTTATATGCAGCCATGATTACATGGTATGTTTCAATGCCGTCTGCGGGGCAGATAACGGTAAGATTCGGAAGAGAACGAGTTACCGCGAGGTCAGAGATAGCATGGTGTGTTGAACCTGCCTGACCGAATGAGGTGCCCGAATGTGTGGCAATAACCTTTGCGTTAACATTCTGATAGCAAAGGTCGGTTGAAAGCTGATCAGCCGCACGAAGAGATGCGAACTGTGAGAAAGTGGAAAGGAAGGGTACAAGACCCGCTCTTGCCATACCTGCGGCAACACCGAACATATTCTGCTCTGCGATGCCGACGTTAAAGAAACGCTCGGGGAACTTCTTCTGGAATTCACCGATTTTTGTTGATTTACCAAGGTCCGCCGTAAGAGCGACTACCTCGGGATGTGCTTCGCCAAGCTCAACGAGAGCCTTGCCGTATATTTCAGCTGTCTGAAGGGATTCAGATTCAATAGCTGTATAGGTCATTCCGCCTGCCATACTTATTTGCCCTCCTTTTCTGCTCTTGCAACACGTGCGGCGTAGGATTTCTTAAGAGCCTCCTGAGCCTTCGCGTATTTTTCGTCGTCAAATGCGCCGTAATGCCACTTGTAATCGTCTTCGATGAAGTCGATGCCGCAACCCTTGATTGTGTTGCAGAGAATCATAACGGGCTTGTCGGAGTCGGGGTTCTTATTGTTTTCGATAGCAAAATCAATAGCTTCGCAAAGCTCCTTGATATTGTTGCCGTCGATTTCTTTTACGATAAAGCCGAAAGCTCTCCACTTGTCCGCAAAGGGTTCAAGCTTCATAACGTCTTCGGTTCTGCCGTCGATCATGCATTTGTTGCGGTCAACAAAGCTTATCATATTCTTTACTTTATAGTGAGCGGCACTCATTGCGGCTTCCCAGTTGGAGCCTTCGTCGCACTCGCCGTCGCCGAGAACCACATAGGTAAGATAGTCTTTGCCGAGTACTCTTGCTGCAAGAGCCGTGCCGACTGCTATTGACATACCGTGGCCGAGAGAACCGGTGGAAGCATCAACGCCGACAACCTTGTTTGAGTCAAGGTGCATGCCCATCTTTGAACCGGAGAGATTAAAGGTCTTGAGCATTTCTTTGTCGTTAAAGCCGTAGTCGCAAAGTACGGGAGCATAAGCTATTCCCGCATGACCCTTTGAAAGGATAAAACGGTCTCTGTCCTCCCACTTGGGATCGTCAACCTTAATGTGCAAATACTTATGATAAAGCACGGTCATAATGTCGAGTACGCTGAGTCCTCCGCCAATGTGTCCGCTGCCAGCCCAGTGAGTTGTGTCAAGGGTCAGATTACGAAGCTCATTAGCCTTTTTCTCGAGGGAAAGCCACTCTTGTTTTGTTAAAGGCATATTTTTTCCTCCTCTGAATAATAGAAAATCTGTAACGACATAAGTCGAAAAAGTTATAACAAGCCCTCCCCTATTCATAAGAATAAGAGAGAGCCTTTATACAAATTAATATTTGGGGCGAATTGCCTTGAAGGCATCGTCTGCTACTTCAAGAGTTCTTTCGATGTCTTCATCTGTAAGAGATGCATTCATGAAGTGGTTGTGGTGAGAAGTGATATAAATTCCTCTGTGAACCATTTCCTGAACCCAATCCTGATGGATAAGAAGTGAATCATCGTCTGCGATACGAAGATAGAACAGAGCGGGTTCACCGGATACAACAAGATTGAAACCGTTGTTTGCGGCGGCAGCCTTAAGACCCTCGGTAAGCTTGATGCCCTTTTCTCTGAACATCTTGGGTGTGTCGAGCTTCTTCATCTTCTCGATGCAGGCGATACCGGCGGCGAACGGGATAGCACTCATCCAGTAAGAACCGGTGTAGCTCAGACCGCTCATTGAGGACTTAAGGAAATCCTTGCCGCAGAGAGCGGATACGTTCCAGCCGTTTGCAAGAGCCTTGCAGAAGCAGATCATATCTGCCTCGAAGCCATAGAAATGGTCGGAGCCCGCAACATCAAGACGGAAGCCCGCACGAACGTCGTCGACGATAAGCACGATGCCTTCCTTTGTGCAGAGGTCTCTTACCTGCTGCCAGTAGCCCTGTGCGGGAAGAACGTTATCTATAAAGTTGCCGTGAAGATAAGGAGTTGAAATGAAAGCGGCTATTTCGCCCTTGTTCTCTTCAATTACCTTCTTGAGGCCTTCAATGTCGTTCCAGTCAACATAGAGGCTGTTTGCTACGTCCTCGGGGAGAACGCCGGGATAGTCAACCTTCTGTGTCCACATTGAAACGCCGTGATAGAAACCGTTAACGAAGATTATCTTCTTGCGGTGAGTATATGCACGTGCGCACATAATGGCACCCTGTGTGGTGTCGTTGCCGTTCTTCATGAAGAATGCCCAGTCGGCGGAAGCAACGGTATCAACAAGGAGCTCTGCGAACTCAACAATCTTGGTTGAGGGGGTTGTTACGCAGTTTTCAAGCTTTGCCTGAGCAAGAGCGGCGGCGTCAACATCGGGGTCATTGTAACCGAGAACGTTCGGGCCGTATGCGCACATATAGTCGATATATTTGTTGCCGTCAACATCCCAGAAATAAGAACCCTGAGCGTGATCGGTGAAGAAGGGCCAGGACGTCGGAGGAATCCAGCATCCTTCTGCGGGGCCCTGATGGCCGTAAAGACCCGAGGGAATTACCTTGCAGGCTCTGGAATACAGCTCCTGACTTTTTTTGAAATTATAATGTTTTGAAGCCATTTTATGTTCCTCCTTAAGCAAGATAAAGACCTACACGGTCAAGTATACGGTTTACGTTGTCTATCATGGAGATCATGCCGCCCATAACAATTGTGCCGGCACCGATGCATGCGACTGCATTAACCTTGCCGTCAAACAGGTCACGGGCAAGCTTCATGTCACTGAATTCCATTATAGCACGATACTTTTCGGGGTTCTTCTTTACTGTAATCATTCTGTGGTTGCGAACCATGATTGTAGCAGCGGGGCCGCCTGCGATGGACATCTTAATGTCACCGTCAACAATGTGCTCTGCGGAGAACTTGCCGATTTCGTCGTTGTTGCCTATCTGAGACAGTGCAACGGTAATCGTATAGAACATAAGAGATGTGCTTATGTTAAAGAAACGCTCGTCTTTGAGATCCTCGGGATCGGGACGCATATACTTTGTAAGAAGGTCGGTAAGGGGCACAAAGGATTTAAGCAGGAATCCGATGTGTACAAGTCCCTTTGACGGAATGGGTGTTACTGTGCCGTCGATAAGACCGTTAAACTTTTCGGGTGACGAGAAAGGAAGCTTGATTGTGCAGTCTGCACGGCATCCGTCCTCCATGCGGCAATAGCCGTTTTTGAACAAAAGTGTAGCGGCAGGTCCGCCCTTAACATCAAAGCCGATTGATATAAGCTTTTTGTTGGTAAGAAGCGCTCTTGCGTTCTCATCGAGCTCACAGAGATTCTCGAGAGTGCCGAGTATGGCATACATATTTATGTATGCGAGTGTTTTTGAATCAGTCAAAACTCATTCCTCCTAAATGTTAGGGGACTATCTCCCCAAAATATACAGATGTATTTTACCAAAACGGCAAACTTTTGTCAATGTATTTTGGTAAACATTCTACAATTCTTTTTTATAGTGCATATAAAGAAAAAAGTATACGCTTTAATACACCCAACAGAGAAATTTCTACGCAACCGTTTTTTATAATATCGGAGTTAAAATTAATTTATAATATCCACTCGCAATTGTCTTAATGTTGGTATATAATAAAAATACAACAAAACGGAGATGAGTTTAATGAAATGGGAAAAGATTTTCGAGGCGCACATTCTTGACAGAGGATACGGATATTACAAATCCGGTTCGATTAAAAGCCTGGAAATAACGGATAACAAAATCGAAGCCGTTGTGTGTGGTTCGACGGCATACAAAGTCAATATAACCACAGACGGCGATGAAGTTACCGATATGTCTTGCAGTTGTCCTTATGCTGTCGGCGGCAACTATTGCAAGCATATGGCGGCGGTGCTTTATAAGTGGTCGGAATATAAGAAAGAGACCACAAAGACAAATGATGACACGCATCAATCAGTATATGAAATAACCGACAAAAAGAAAAAAGCCGAAGCTGTAAAGACACTTGTGGACAATGCAACGGAAGAGGATGTGCGTACATTTCTGACTTCTGTTTTGCTTGAAAGCCAAAAACTGCTTATCGCCTTTGACAAGTCGGTTAACAAACAGTCAAAAGAAACATCTCTAAAAACATATTACAGACAGATCGATGAAATAGAAGAGAGATATACCGACCCCGACGGTTTTATACGCTATTATCATACAGCCGATTATGCATCCGAATTGGAAGATGTTATCGACGAGTGTATTGGCGAGATGACAGAAAGCCTCGGATTTTCAGATGCCTTTAAGCTGTTAAATTATATTTTTGACCGGTTAGACAATGTTGAAACGGATGAAGATGAGTACGGATATATCGATGACCTTGCGGATAAAATTTACGATGAGTGGACGGATATTATCTCGAGAGCAAGTGAAGAAGACAGAAAAATAATGTCTGACACGCTTTTATCCGGCTGCAAAAACATGAGCTATTCTTTATCAAAAGAATACAGGGAGAGCGCCATGCATCTCTTGTCGCAATTCTCGCAAGAATGAAACACATAGTCGGCGAAAAGGTCATTGTAAAGCAGACAGTCGAGGATTGGCAGATAAATTACAAAAAGACGCAGTTCAATGATGAAAGAGCCGAATAAATTAAAATAACGGGTGTTGTATGTACAAAAACAGAGATAATAATAAAAGCAAAAAGCAGAAAGTCAAATCGCCGGAATTTAAAACAGAACAGGATTAAAATTACGAATTTATCGAGGGATACACTTCATGGGGGTTCCCATACGGTATCACACGTGACGAGACAGATGATTTAACTGACGACGAAGACCTGCCTTTTTGAAAATTAAAACATTCCGGTAACAAATTTATACACATAAAAATGTGGTTAATAATATTGATAATATTGCCTCCTGCGAAACTGTGTAATTCAAAACGCTTTAGCGTTTTCCTTCACTGACCACTGGTCACCGGATACTGACCACTGACTTTAATTGCTAATTTCTGATTGCTGATTGTTTGTTCAACATTCTTCCGCGATTGAGCCGCAAAATCGCAATTCCTCCGATATTGACAATAATAATGGTAGCTCCCCACGACAGTGGGAAGGCGTGATACAGCATCGGCAATGTCGGGTTGCATGAAAACACCGTGCAAATCCAGATTATGCGAAAAG
>CAZTWO010000028.1:0-16372 GCA_964617965.1 uncultured Ruminococcus sp.
ATCGGCAATGTCGGGTTGCATGAAAACACCGTGCAAATCCAGATTATGCGAAAAGCACATGTGCCGATTATCGTACCGATTGCCGGGAAAACCGCGTGACCGCAGCCACGCAGAACACCTGCCGGAATTTCGTAAAAGTTACAGATAGGTTCAAACAGCAATATGCACATAATGCGTATTCCGGCACTCTCAACAACGGCCGCGTCTTTAGTAAACAGCCCCGACAGTCCGGTTCTGAAAATAACAATAAGAAAAATCGGAACACTGCTTACGGCAACGGACAGCAAAAGGCACTTTCGAAGAATTATTTTGCATCTGTCATATTTTTTTGCCGCAAAATTCTGACCCGTGAATGTGGTTGCAGTCTGACCGAATGCGGTTATAACATAATATGTAAAATATTCGAAATTCATTGCAATTGTACTGCCCGCTATTGCAGTCTCTCCGAAACTGTTTACAGAAGCCTGCACGAAAATATTCGCAAAACAGAACACAGCTCCCTGCACGGCAGAGGGAATGCCCGTTTTAAGAATATCACCGATAACAGAAAACGAAAAATCCGACCTTTTTATGCCGAAACAGAATAATTTTTCTTTTTTTAGCCGTATAATCACGAGCAATGCCGACAGTGCGTTTGATATTGCGGTTGCGAGTGCAACACCCGCCACACCCATATCGAACACAACCACAAAAAACAGATTGAGCAGTACATTGACAATTCCGGATATTGTAAGTGCGAAAAACGGAAATCGGCTGTCCCCTTTCGCTCGCATGACGGCAGAACAAAAGTCATAAATAAGCAAAAACGGATATCCCGAAAGATATATTCTGAGATACATTTCAGCGGAACTAAAAATGTTCTCCGGTGTATGAATAAGTCGTAAAAGCAGATTAACTGCCGTCTGTCCGAGAAGAGCACCGACAATTCCGAGAAAAGCCGACAACAACACAGCCGTTCTGACTGCAGACGGAATATTGTGTGTGTCTTCCCTGCCGTAAAACGACGCGACAAGAACATTGACACCAACGGCCAGCCCCGACGACAGTGTAACTATAAGGGCGATAATTTCTGTATTTGTCCCGACTGCCGCCAAAGCGGACGAATCGCAGAAATATCCCACTACCGCGGTATCCGCCGCATTAAACAGCTGCTGAATCATGCTGCTCAGTGCAATGGGCAAGGTGAACAGCAGTAATTTTTTTGTAAGCTTTCCGTGAAGCATATCAATTTCGGAAGTTCTTAAATTCATAAAATCCACTCCGTATATATTCTTGCAATATTATACAGTAGACGCTATAATAACAAAAGCGAATATTATAGATTTTATGTATCGAACAAAGGAATAGATAAGAAATGGAAATGCCGCTTATAAAATACCTCGCATTTATAAAAACCGTTGAAAATGGCAGCTTCACACGTGCCGCAGAGGACATGGGCTATGCACAGTCATCGATAAGCAAAATGGTTGCCGATATCGAAAGCGAATGGAATGTGACACTGCTTGAGCGAAGCAAAAACGGTGTCTGCCTTACCTCGTCCGGGGAACAGCTTATGCCGTTTATAAGACGGCTGATTAATGACCACAATGAATTGGAAGGACAGATTTCCCGCATAAACGGACTTGAGACAGGCATCGTGCGTGTCGGTGCGTTTTCGAGTGTGTCTATAAACTGGCTTCCGAATATTTTCGCAAGACTTCAAAAAGATTACCCGGGCATCGAATACGAAATTTTCATGGGTGATTATGATGAAATCGAAAGCCGAATAGAAGAAGGCAGGGTCGACTGCGGATTTTTGCGGCTGCCGACAAAGCAGAATTTCGATACCGTCTTCCTGCACAAGGATGAATATAAGGTAGTTTTGCCGAAGGGACACAGACTGACCGAAAAAGACACTGTGTCACCGGAAGATATAAACGGTCTCCCCTTTCTGCTGTTAGAGCACGGCGGTAAAACCGAGGTATCGGATTTGCTCGAAAAATACAGAATCCGTCCGGATATTCGCTTTACGACATGGGAAGACTTTGCGATAATGGCAATGGTTGAAAAAGGTATGGGCATCAGCATTCTGCCGAATATGATTTTGCGGCGTATTCCGTATGAAATAGAAATCCGGCCGCTTAGCGAACCGTACTACCGCAATATCGGACTTGCAATGAAAAACAGAGAGCACATAACACCGGCAGTACGCAAGTTTCTGGAATACCTTAGATACAGTGAGCAAGGAGCAAAAGTTTAATTTGAAAGGCAACGGCTACCTTGAGAGTGAAGTGTGGAGAGTGGAGTTATAAATAAAATAACTTTTCAATCAAATTCCTCAGACCGGCAAAATGCTAATTGCTAATTGTCACTTGTTTAGCGAAGCTGTATAATCCAAAACGCTTTAGCGTTTTCCTTCACAGGCCACCGGCCACCGGATACTGACTTCAATTGTTAATTGTTAATTCTTAATTGTTAATTATAAAAGAAACCGCAATCGGGAATAATTCCGACTGCGGTTTTTTTGTTAAGTTTATCAGACCGTTTCGGATGCGCCTTCGGAAACGGTGGTGCTGCGGCGTTCTGCGAGATCCTTGTACATCTGAACACGTTTTTCTCTTGAGAGGGGCCACAGGAATTTGGGAATAATCGCGAATATTCCGGTAACGGTGGGAATTATACTTGCGAGAGCAAACATCCAGAACTTTGTGCGGGTGTCCTGTGTACCTATCTGAAGTCCCTGAACATAGCCTATCTTTTTGAGGATAATGCTCTTTACTGAGTTCATGATTGAGGACTGAATTTTAAGCACAAGGTTCTTTGCAACGGAAGTTGTGGCCTCCATTCGGTAGCCGTTTTTCCATTCGCAGTAGTCCATGGCTTCGTTCCACAGATCGGCATTGATAACCTTTCTGACACCGAAAGCGAACTTTGAGAAGAATTCACGCACACCCAAGGCAACAATCATGGGCATCAGCTTCATATAGTTGCGGTTGATAAGGCCGAAAATGAAATATGCGGTGCTGAGTGCCGAAGTGTAAAGATGCTCGCCGACCCACAGTGATTTTGAGGAGAAGTGGCGTCTTAAGGGCGACACAAAAGCGTAAGAGATACTGCCGTTTGCGGATGACGGAATATTGGCAATGTTTATAAGCGTATTTGCCATGGCTTCCGAGCCGAAAACATCGATAAAGTAGTTTGATTCGCTGGTGCTTATCTTGAAGCCGCCGAGGAAATCGGACAGGCACATAAGCAGAACGGGATAGTTTGTGAATATGGCCTTGAGACCTTCTTTAATATTCGGGCGTTCGATTGACTGCGGAACTCTCTCTCTTGATACAACAAAGAACCAGAATGTAAGAGCGCACGAGATAAGACCGGTTGAAATACCGAATGTCGCAAACGCAGTGGAAAGCTGCATTTGAATTTTATTTGTTGTGATAAGGTCATAAACAAGACCGAAAACATATCTCGGCATATCTTCACCGAGGTAGCCCGAGAGCAGCTCGGCGAGTGTAATAAGCCGCACTCGTTCGTTCGGGTTTGGCGTTATGGTTGACATGTAGCCGCCCTTTGCGACGGATACGGCAGTGCTTGCCGTCTCTTTAATAACGGTAAACGCGAAATAAACTATAAGCTTCGGTACATATGTTGCAGATGAACCCGGGAACATAATCGGCAACAGCCAGTACATAGCACCCAGAAGAGTAAGCGGAATCTGCATTCCCAGAAGATAGGGTCTGAATTTGCCGAGGCGTGTACGGGTGTTGTCAACTATGGTTGCAAGCATGATATCGTTTATGATATCCCACGCAGAAGTAAAAATGTTGACAATGGCGTTTATCGTAAAGTCAACCTTTACAACGTCCCATATAAAACGGTCGCTGAAGGAGTCAATGTTGAAGGTGTTCGAAACATCATTAAGAACGTACGCCGCGGATTCTTTTACGCCGACATAGTTAAAGTTTTCGTACAGGTTAACCTGTTTTTCTTCGGCAGGCTGTGCGGAGGTGTTTTTATTTTCATTTGCTTCTGACATTTCACTTTACCTCCTTTAAGTTAAATCCGATAAACGCACTTGATGAAGCCGTTTTTTTCTCGTCATTCGTGACATATACAAGACACGAATCGGTATAGGTTTCACCGAGATATTTAAGCGTTACGGTAATTGTAACGGGCGTGTCACTCTCTTTGACGGCTTCAACCGTGCCGTTCTCGTCAACCGTACATACCGACGGATCGGATGAAACAAACTCAACCGAGAACTCATCCTGTGCGGCATTTTCGTCAACATTCGCTGTAATTGTAAGATTG
This sequence comes from uncultured Ruminococcus sp., assembly GCA_964617965.1. Taxonomy (GTDB): domain Bacteria; phylum Bacillota; class Clostridia; order Oscillospirales; family Acutalibacteraceae; genus RUG806. The sequence continues at coordinate 4,294 of CAZTWO010000028.1, forward strand.
TCGTAGCCGTTGTCATGGATTGTTATTGTATCCTGTTCAATCTCGATTCCCACGAAGGTAATGTTAAATGTTCCGGTAGCAACAAGCTCAACTGTGAATGCCAGTCCGTCGTCACCGACATAATTAACAACATATGTGCGCACCTTTGCGACTTCTTTGATTTTGCCGGTTACGCCGTCGGCCTTGACTCTCATCTGAACGTCCTTTTCGGATGTCGCAAATGAAGAAATATCGGCAGACAAGAACTTTGCACAGGCGGCAACGGTGTCGGAGAGCATCTTGGCGTCCTCTGCCACAAACAGACCGCTGAAAGCTTCTTCGGGAATATAAGTATAGATAAATTCATCGTTATCGTTTTTCTCAAAAGCGATTTCGGTATTTTCTTTCGGATAAATCGCATTCGTGAGAATCGTGTTATAGCCGTATGTTGACGAATATCTCTCGGAATCGAAAAACTCACCGGAGATATTTGAACCTGTTTTGCCGACCGCAAACGAGAGCAGATTTTTCTTGCTGTCGTCAAGCGAGCAATCGGTAAGAGTGGCATTAACGCCCGAACCGAACGAAAGCTTCACGTCATCGGCATTAAGCACCGTGTCAATAAGCTTTACGACATCGTTTTCGTCGGCACTCTCCCCTTCGGCGGGTTCATCTAAAACATATTCGACGGTTTCTACAACCTCGGCGGTTGTATCCTCTTCGAGATTTTTAGCCGTTATGGTAATCGCTATCGAGCAGATAAGAATGACAAGCAGAGGCGAACCGATAAGAATTGCGACCATCGTCTTCATCGAAAGCTTGTTTTTATGTGATGCCGGAATATTGTTTTCACTCATCGACTTTGGCCTCCTTCTTCTTTTTCTTGTCTTTCTTCTTTTTCTCTGCACCTGCCAGAGCATTTTCACGCTTGAGCTTTTCTTCTTCCGTTTCAAAAATCGGAACGGGCAGGTCATCGTAAGAAACCTCGCCGTGCTTTATTTTCTTTTTAAGCTCAATTCGCTTCTGATCGACTTCGGATACGGGAATAACGGGAGGATGCTTATACATATTGAAATTAAGCCCGATATAAACGGCGAACACGGCAATTACGATAATCAGTGCCCACCAGTATTCCGACACGGAAACAACGGGAGAATCGCCGTCTTTCATGGAGGCCGCAATAATGAGCCCTTCACTGCCGGCGGCACACACAGCCGCTATAATCGTGAGAATTGCCTGAGCGAGAGACGTTCTTTTAATGTTTGTAAATGACAGCAGAATTGTCAGCAGGTCGGCAAGTGTCAGCAGTACGCACAACACAAGCAGAACGACAGCCGCCATGCCCATTACGGATTCGCTGCCTCCCACTTTTGACGATATAAAGTCGGGAATAAGTCCGAAAAGACCGTCACTGTAAATTTTATAAAGTCCGAGAGTGCCGATTGTGATATCCTCTTCAAAATACGGTATCGAAAATTTTACAGTACCGAGAGGAATGAACGTTACCGCTATTGTAAGAATGCAGAAAATCATTCTTGAAATCGCCACGCCGCCCTTAAGGTATGCCGCCTTAAGCTTTGCCACAAACACTCGGGCGCTCGCAAATTCAAGCTCGGTTCTTTTTGCGTCTTCGGCAAGAAGAGTCTGCTGAGAGTAATACAGAATGTGTACTCCGCATTGTTTGCAATTCGGAGACAAATCGAAGCGTTTTATGGGCGCTCCGCATTTCGGACATACCATATAATCACCGTCACATCATAAATTAGGACACATAAAGATAATGTATCTTTATTATTTTAGTATACAGGAAACAGAAAAGCAATACCGCCGAATTTTTTCGTGTCAATCAACAAATTTTTGAAGGTTTATTTGGTTAATATAACAACACAGATTTATTTTGTGCGTATAAAGAAGCAAAAGAAAAAGGACCGGGTTTACGATCCTTTTGTCTTAAGGGGAATTATTCCGTCTTTGTCAGCAAGCCGTTTATAAATGCGTCGGGGTACACAAACAGCTTTTCACATGCGGGAAACTCAATCCGCCGTATATTCACCGGTTATTTCGGTTGTTTCCTCGGCATGGTCATCTGAAGCAGTTTCCGAATAAGTGTCCTCAATTGCATAGTCGATGGAAACCTGTGCTTGTTCAGTCGGAGCGCTGTTATTTGACTGAACGGTGCCGGACAGTCCGATTAACAGATATACAATCCACGCTGCAACTATGATTCCTATTTTTACATTTTTATTAATTTTCTGATTTCCTAACATCAAAATCGTTAAGGGGACCGGGAAGATAAAAATCCAGCCTAAGACCCAAAGCCAGGTTTTTCTTTTTGTTCTCGCTGTTGCGGATGTGTGAGTGTTTGGTGAAGAATAGGAAGTTTTCAACGGGGCGGCATTTGATGATTCGCCTGAATATTCCAAAGGCATATCTGCACTTTTTGCACCTGTAAAGCCGCAATCGGGACATGCCGCAGAAAAATAGCTTTTGCCGCATTTCGGACATTTTTCGGCTCTGCTCCGGCTTTTACACCGCAGCAGGGACAGTAATTGCTGTTTTCGAATACCGTTCCGCAATTATTGCATTTGTATTTAAATTCATGCGCTCCGCAAGACGGACAAATTGTAACCGAATCGGGATTTTCAGAATCACAGTATTTACAGATTTTCATAATTTACCTCTCCTTGGTTGTTTTATATTCATTGGACATTATTTTTCACACGGAAGTTTCTTTTATCGAAACCGATATAACAGCAATAAATCACATAGTTCTCATTCTCGCAACCGTGAATATACTATAAGTATAACATATACACACACCCATTTCAAGCGACATTCCGCCGTCAAAACGAAAAACAGACCGCAAAGTCCATATTAACGGACAATAATTTATATACTGACATAATTTCACTGAAAAAAGGCTGCCGATTTACGACAGCCAAATTTTGTTATAGTATATAATGCAGATTACCGTACAAGAAGCTAATAACTAACAGCTAATTGCTGACTGCTCCTTGCTCCTTGCTAACTTTACTTTACGTATTTGGACACAAAAGCGTCAACCTTAGGCCAATAAAGCTCAGGATGAAGGAAGCAGGACATATCATGCTCGGCATCGGGGACATCGAGCTTGTCTTTTTCGGCGGAGCATGCTTCATAAAGATAGTCACGCATCCAGAAAGGCACAAATGTATCCTTTTCGCCGTGGATAAACAGTGTCGGGGTCTTGCTGTTTGCGACCGCATTTATGGGACTGCACTCTTCAAAGCCGAATCCGAGGAAAGCCTTAGAAAAGCTGTCGGCGGCATTGAGGAACGGGAATTTCGGAAGATGAGTGATATTTGTAATCTGCTCACCGAATTCGTCGTAACAGCTTGTGTAGCCGCAGTCTTCAACCGCACACTTTACGTTATCGGGAAGCTCCTCGCCTGTTACAAGCATGGTTATCGCACCGCCCATAGAGCAGCCCATGATAACGATTTTGGCATCGGAATCCATGGAAACGATATAGTTTATCCAGTCGCAGACATCGTATCTGTCAAAATAGCCCATGGAGCAATATTTGTGTTCGCTGATGCGATGACCTCTCATGTAAGGCATAAGAACATTGTAGCCGAGCTCCGAAAAATGTCTGCCCTGCAAAGCCATTGAACGGGGGCGGGACGTGTAGCCGTGATTAAGCACAACCCACAGATTTGAGGGATTTTTTGCATAGATAACCTCGGCATGGATTGTCTTGCCGCTTCTGTTTACAATTGACTTTGCGGCGGGAGTGTTCGCTATATACCAGTCATCTGCGAGACGGTAATTTTCATCGTTAAGATAACGATGCATATTTGTGGGATCGTTAAGGGACTCCTCGGGAGCCTTGTTGACTGCATGTCTTGACAGAACGCCGTAGCAGAGAAGTCCGCCGGCACCGTAATATGCGCCGACACCGACAGCGGCGGCTGTGAGTGCCTTCTTTAAGCACTTAGAATTTTTTGACACAATTATACACCTCTCAAAATGTTAGAACAGTGTTAAATTCCTATTAACGAACTCATTATATCAAACAAATTCTGAACTTGCAAGAGAAAAATAACGTCTTTGGGACGAAATTTTGTGTAAAATGCAAAAACATTTTACAATTAACAATTAAGAATTAACAATTAAAATTTCGGAAGTCCTGCGGACTTGGATTTATAAAGCTTCGCAAGCATAAAAATTTTTTTAGAGTATTAGACTGTTGCCATTGCTAAGCAAACTCCACACTCCACTCTCCACACTCCACACTCTCTCAGCGTCTTCTGCCCGAACAGCTTCCGACATCTGCTGTCAATACAGCAAACAGCACAAATTATCGTAGAATGCGATTATTTGCTTGCTTTTTTCGCTTTTGCGGTTTTTAATATAGTCAGCACACCAATAACTCCGAGGTTAAGGCAGATACTTCCTGTGGCAAGTGAAACGAGATTAGACGGCAGCATTTCTATCGTGGTTGAAGAATCGATAAGCGACACGATGAAATAGATAAAGCCGACATTGTTGAATACCATGGGGCAATAGGGATGCAGAAGAATAAGCATGCCGATTGTGATAACAAGCATGATTATAACCGCAAGCAGTGATGAAAGTCCGGCTTTTGCAAGCAGGGTGCATCCGCCGACTACGGCACAGGCGAGGAAAAGTCCGACAGCACCGCCGACAAGCGTGTGCCAGAAACGCTGCATAAGAGAGAGCTCTTCCTGCATAAAGAAAACGGTAACGCAGATAAAGAACGACCAGTTCTCAATCGGGATGGGCAGTTCGCTTAACTGATGATGCAATGCCTGATAGATGACATTCCAAAGAATGATCCACAGAAAAACGACAAAGAGCGTCGTCATTTTGCCCTTGGGGGGTTTTGAAAAGAATTTGACTTTTCCGTTGTTTTGTTCTGACATGATTTTCTCCTTTTTGTGCCGTTAAATACGGTCACCTCTTTTATTCTGAACTTCGCAAAATGCAAAGGACAGAAATAATTTTACAGAATGTTCATTTTTATTGCAACGGACAATAACGGCGGTGTATGCTGTTTTGACAACACTCATCAACAATATGTTTTTTCACCGACATTTTTTTAACAATCAATTTTTATTCAACAGTTTTAAGCCAAGTGTTGAACAACTTTAATGCACACATTTCGTTCATAAGTGCTATAATATAATGGAAAAGAGGTTTTCCGCCATGAAAAATCAGAAGCTTTGCATCAATTTATCCGATTCATTCAAAGTGCCGCTTTGCGAGCAGCCGAAGCTCATAGAACAGACAGGCTTTGAGTGCGTTTTCTGGTGTCTCGACAAAAAGAACGACAACGAAAAGATATTCACCGCAATAAAAGACACGGGACTCAAAATACAATCTTTGCACGCTCCGTTCGGAAAATGCGCCGATATGTGGAGCGACAATAAAGAAGATGCGGAAATTGCCGAAAAGGAGCTTATCGACAGTGTAGTGTTCTGTGTTAATCATAATATAGAGCTTATGGTGTCGCATGTGTGGATAGGTTTTGACAATATCCCCTCGCCGTCCGCATCGGGACTTGAGCATTACGGCAATGTTATAGATTTCGCAAAGAAATACGGCATAAAAATCGCATTCGAAAACACCGAGGGCGATGATTTTCTTGCGGCGGTTCTCGGCAATTTCAAAGACAGAAAAAATGTCGGTTTCTGCTGGGACTCCGGTCATGAAATGTGCTACAATGACTCAAAAAATCTGCTTGCGATGTACGGCGACAGACTTTTCGGCACACATCTAAACGACAATTTAGGTGTAAAGGATTATAACGGAAAAATAACATGGCACGATGATTTGCATCTTCTGCCCTTTGACGGCATTGCCGACTGGACTTATAACGCCAAACGCCTCGCAGAATGCGGCTTTGACGCTCCCCTTACGTTTGAGCTTAAAATAAACTCCAACCCCAACAGATACGAGAATGAAATTTACGGTATGATGACCCCCGAAGTCTATTTTGCGGAGGCCTATAAAAGGGCTTGCAGGGTTGCGACACTGTTTAAAAGAGCGCAAAAAGAGGGCAGATAAGCTTTTTAAACGAACAAATTCGGAAATACTACAAAACTGTAACCTTAATTTTTGATAAATATTTAAAAAAGTACTAAACAAAATCAAAATTGTGTGCTATAATTAGTTGGATTTTTTCCAAATCAAAAAATATTTATTCTTCACGGAGGAATAATATGCCTAAAGCAGATGCGGTTGAACCCGCAAAAAAGAAAAAAAGAAAAAAGAAGAAAAAAAAGAAGATGAGCAAAGGCTGGACAACGTTCTTTACCGTTATCCTTGTCCTTTTCATGGTCGGCGTCGTCGCCGCAGGCTCAATCGCTTTTTCGGTTTTCTATGACGTAGGACTTATCGGGCACATAAATACCGATAAGGAGGTCGCAGGTATAGACTACATTGATTTGAACGAGTATATTTCAAATCAGCAGCAGACAACAATCGTCTATGCCTATGACAGCAACAACAACGAAAAAGAGATTGCCCGTCTGCACGGCACAGAAAACAGAATCTGGGTTGAGCTTGACGACATAAGCGACTATGTAATCGACGGCTTTATCGCACTCGAGGACAAGCGTTTTTATCAGCACAAGGGCGTTGACTGGATAAGAACGGCAGGTTCTATTGTCTATGATGTAATGGGCAAGGACCTTCAGGGCGGTTCAACCATAACACAGCAGCTTATCAAGAACCTTACCGGTGAAAACAAGAAAACTCTTGTGCGTAAGTACAACGAGATTAAGAATGCTCTCGCCCTCGAGCGGCACTATTCAAAGGATGAAATTCTTGAGGCGTATCTCAACACCATATACCTTGATATGGGCTGTTACGGCATCAAGACAGGCGCGGAGTATTATTTTGGCAAGGAAGCAAAGGACCTGACGCTTATGGAGAGCGTAACGCTTGTTGTCATTACAAACGCTCCCCGTACATACAATCCTATTCTTAATTATGACAAAAACCTTGAGCGTGCAAAGACCTGTCTTTGGTATATGCTCGATCAGGGCAAGATAACACAGGAGCAGTATGATGCCGCTCTCGCCGAAAAGCTGACCTTCGTCGGAAAGCTTGATGATGACGACTCCGATGAGGACGAAACCGTAACAGAGACAGAGTATCAGAGCTATTATGTCGACTTCATAATCGATGAGGTTATGGACGACCTGAGCGAAAAATACGGTCTTTCCGAAACGGAAGCATGGAGAAAGGTTTTCTATGGCGGACTTAAGATTTACGCCGCAGTCGACCTTGACATACAGGAGCAGATGGAGGATGTTTACTATAACCGAATAACATTCCCCAAAGAAGAAGACACCGAAACGCACCCCGCAATTCAGTCCGCTATGACCGTCATGAACTATGAGGGTCGAGTCATGGGCATTGTCGGACAGCTGGGACCGAAGCCCGGCAACCGAGTGCTTAACATGGCGGCGGACTCCCCCAGAAACCCCGGTTCTTCAATAAAACCGCTCAGTGCGTACGCTCCGGCTATTGATCTGGACGCATATTACTGGTCGAGCTATCTGCCGAACTACGGCATAACAATTGCCGGTATGGATAAGGCATGGCCCACAAACTACGGCGGTGTAACGGGCAGCATGAGCGACCTGCGAAACCTTCAGGAAGCACTCGCTCCGTCACTCAATACAATTCCCGCACGTATAGTCAATACCATTACCATTGACAAGAGCTATTCTTATCTTCGTGATAATTTCCACATTTCGACACTTGTGCCCGAAGATGCGGCATACGCCCCCCTCGCAATCGGCGACATGGCATACGGCGTAACAACCCTTGACATGGCGGCGGCGTACGCAACATTCGGCAACGGCGGCAAATATTATGAGCCGTGGTGCTATTATAAGGTTACAAATTCCTCGGGCGAAACGGTTCTTCTCGAAACCAAAAACGAGCCCACGCAAGCGATAAGCGAAGGCACGGCAACGGTTATGAACCATATGCTTCAGACGGTTGTTACGGCTTCAAACGGTACCGCTAACGGCTACGGCGTTAAAGGATTTACGACATTCGCAAAGACAGGTACATCCTCAAGCAACAAGGACAAATGGATGTGCGGCGGCACTCCCTACTATGTTGCGGCGGCATGGGTCGGATTTAAGGATAACCGTGAAATAAACATTAATACATACGGCACATACCCGGCGGCAAAGGTCTGGAAGGAAGTTATGACCAGAATTCACAAGAACCTTGACACATCCAAGGAATTTGAAGATTCAGATCAGGCCGTAAAGAGAACATACTGCACAAGAACCGGACTGCTTGCAAGCTCTTCGTGCTATTCCACAAAGACAGGCTGGTATAAGATAGATAATCTTCCGGGAACATGCAAAAAATGCTCCGGCGGATACAGTTATGAAGACGACGACACCGAGGCACAGACCGACAGCGAAGAGAATTACAGTATAGAAGAAGATATCATAACAGCCGCCGAAGAACAGCCGGCAACCGAGCCTCCGACAGAGCCCGAGACGGCCGCACCGACAGAAGCGGCAACGGAGGCCCCGCAGCAATGATAATAATGTCAGTCGATTACGGCGATGTCAGAACAGGCATTGCCGTATGCGACAAAAATGAAATTCTCGCCTCCCCTGTCACTGTAATCACCGAGCGAAACGCCGATGTGCTGGCAGAAAAAATCACAGCACTTGCCAAAGAACGCAAAGCCGAACTTATATGCATGGGGCTTCCCAAAAACATGGACGGCACAGAAGGCTTCAGAGCGGACGCCTGCAAAACGTTTGCGGATAAGCTTCACGAAAAAAGCGGACTGCAAGTTGTTATGCGTGACGAACGTCTGACAACCGTAAACGCCCACAACATTCTGTCGATGAATGATGTTCGAGGCAAAAAACGCAAAAATACGGTTGATGCGGTGTCGGCAGTGCTGATACTTGAGGATTACTTAAGCTTCAGAAAAACCGAAAAATAACAGCAAAAAAGAAGCATTCTCAGAGGTCGAAGACAAATGGAATGCTTCTTTGTATTAGCAGGTAAAAATAAAGGAGCAAGGAGCAAGGAGCAAGGAGCAAGGAGCAGTGTCGGAAGTCCTTCGGACTTGGATTATATAGCTTCGCAAAAATAAGAGCCAATTATAAGCGACAGGCTGTATGTTCGCATAAACTTATAATTCAAAACGCTTTAGCGTTTTCCTTCACTGCTCCTTGCTCCTTGCTAACTGATGCTCCTTGCTAACTAAAGTGCGATTGAGGTAAAAAGATTGATAAATTTTCAGGAATTAAAAGAAAACGGAAAATATGCCGCTCTTGCACCGATGGCGGGCGTGGCGGATTCGTCATTCAGAGAGCTGTGCATTTCTCACGGTGCGGCATTTGCCATAGGTGAAATGGTCAGCGCCAAGGGCATTTGCTTTAACGACAGAAAGTCAAAGGAGCTTATGCAGATAGGTGAAAACGAGCGTCCGTGTGCAATTCAGCTTTTCGGCAGTGTGCCCGATGATATGGCAAAAGCTGCCGTTTACGCCCTGGAATTTAATCCCGATTTTATTGATATAAATATGGGCTGTCCCGCTCCGAAGGTCGCAAATAACGGCTGCGGCAGTGCACTGATGAAAAATCCCGAGCTTGCCGGGAAAATTATAAGGGCGGTTGTTGATGCCGTCAATCTGCCCGTTTCCGTAAAATTCAGAAAAGGCTGGGACGAAAACAATATAAACTGTGTCGAGTTCGCAAAAATCGCCGAATATAACGGAGCGTCTTTTATTACAATTCACGGCAGAACAAGAAAACAGATGTACGCACCGAGCGTTGATTTGGATGCAATAAAAAATGTAAAAGCTGCTGTCAGCATTCCCGTTATCGGAAACGGCGATGTAATTTCGGGTGAATCGGCAAAAAGAATGTACGAATACACCGGCTGTGACTTTATAATGATTGGCAGAGGAGCACTCGGCAACCCGTGGATTTTCAATGAAATAAATGCCTTTATGTCCTGCGGGGAAATATTGCCCTCCCCCACTGTCGAAGAAAAAATGGAGACAATGCTGATGCACGCAAAAAATGTCTGCATAAAAAAAGGCGACAGAACCGGGCTTTGCGAAATGAGAAAGCACGCACTGTGGTACACAAAGGGGCTTAGAGGTTCGGCAAAGCTGAGAAATAAATTCAGTGTTGTTTCTTCAATGCGGGAACTCGAGCTGCTGGCAGAAGAAACGATTGAATTAGCAAATGAAGACAAATAGCCAATTACCGATTCACACGCGAATTTGTCTCGAGAATAAAAATAGTAAAAAAAAACTCCTGCAATTTATGTTCTCATCGGTTCTGACGTTTTAGCAATGGAGAGTTGGCCGAGGGAGCACGATTGGAAATCGTGTATACATCATAAGCGTATCAAGAGTTCGAATCTCTTACTCTCCGCCATCAAGACATCCTTTTAGGGTGTCTTTTTTTTGTTTTAAAAATCGGAATATTTCCGTCTGATAATAAAAACTCACCCTGTCGACTTCTGAGGCCGGCAGGGTGAGCTTTTTATAGGACAGTCAGAATTTTACCAGTGCTTTGCTCCGCATGTGCAATACTGATTTTTCTTGAAGATCTTGTTAAAGAAATTGAGTATCTTCCAGAAGAATTTGACTATACCCTTTGTTTTATGGCACTTGCAGGAACAGTTTTCGGTCGGGTCTTTTGTGCCGAGGTCTGCTCCGCAGTTGTCGCACAAGCCGTCGGAATCTGCGTCCGAATGTGCAACCTTGGAAATAATTCTTGTTTCGGTATGAGTCGGGTCATTCTTGCAGACTCGAATTTCTGTGCCGTCTGAAGCGCATGTAGGCGCACTCTGCTGAGTCCACTCGCCGAAATCATGACCGAGAGCATCAACAGTTTCACTCTTTGTTGCACCGCAGTTTTTGCAGGTGTAAACAAGCTTACCGTCAGTCTCACATGTGGGAGCGGGCGACAGAACACCTTCACCGTATTCGTGGTCTCTTACGGTTATCTTCATTTTCAGAACAAGTCCGCTTGATGTATCAATTCCGAACACTTCAGTGCTGCCTGCGGCAACTGCCTTTACCAAACCGGATGTCACACCGACTGTTGAGACAGTGGTATTGTTCGAATACCATTTTATTTTGCTGAGGTCATATTGTGCGGCTTGAACGGCTGACGACTGACCTATGTCAAGTGTCATATCCGAAAGTTCCGTTATTGTATTTATTGCCGCGGTGGGAGTATTGGAATCAATCTCTTCGGTGTTATTCTTAATCAGAACATAACCGTTCTGTGTGCTGTCGGCAACAGGTTTAATTGCAGCAGTAAACACATCGCCTGTTGCAAGAGTCTGAACATCGAATTTGTTTACCGTAAGTTCGGCACCGTCTGCATATTCATAGACTATACATTGCATCGAGCCGTCACCGGTTGCGGTAATTTCAACATCGTACTCCATGGAAGACGGAAAAACAAACAGCTTGCTTTCGCCGTCAACATAGCATCTGACACTGTCGTCAAATGATTCCGGAGTATTTGCAATAACCTGAGCAACAAGTTTGCCGTCGTCATTGTAAAGCTTTACATCAACCGGACAGGCAATATGCAGAGTTGTAACAGGTTCACCTATTTCCTCGGCAAATTCCTTCATTTCAGAAAAACGAACCTGATATTTGTCGAGAATTTCTATATCCTCTGTAAGGACATTTTTGCAGACAGAACATGTCTTTTGGCGTTTGCCTGTTTCGGTGGTTGTGGCTTCTTTTACGGTTTCCCATTCACCATATGAATGACCGGTATAAGAAATAGTGTAAGAGGATGTATTATCGGATTCGCCGCAGCGAGTGCAGTGATGAGTTGCTTTGCCATATTCGGTGCAAGTTGAAGCGACATCAACAGTCCATTTTTCGGAATAGCTGTGACCGAGTGCCTGTGTGATGTCAGTCTTATATGTAAAACCGCAAAGAGAACATGTGTGGAGAACATAGCCCTCGCTGCAGGTTGCAGGCACCGTTTTTTCTGCAAAGCTGTGTTCGCAGGATGTAAAGAGTTCAGATTCCAGATTAAGGGTCAAAGCCGGACGAACACCG
>CAZTWO010000029.1:0-16358 GCA_964617965.1 uncultured Ruminococcus sp.
GAGATTGCACTGCAGGCAGTGTTTGATTTTGATGAGAAAGGGCTTGAGGACTAAAGGCAAGCCGTAGTATACAGATTAGTGCAAATCACAGACGAGGCAAATTAAGAATTCATAATTCATAATTAAGAATGTCGGAAGGCACGAAGTGCCTTGGATTTGTAAAGCTTCGCAAGAGGTTAACGAAAATATAAAAGTGTCTTGTCGGTTGGCAGGACGCTTTTTTAATTAGCAATTAGCAGTTAGCAATTAGCAATGTCGTTAGACTGTGAGCTTGGATTTGTAAAGCTTCGCAAGAGGTCAGATAAAGGGCGTTGCGGGGCTTTGCCGTTGGCGGAGCTGAGCCGCCTGTCGGGGCACCTATCTGTTCGTTCGGTTGTTTTTTGAATCTGCCGATTTTTTATACCGAACAGACAGGTACCGCCTCCGGGCGGCTGCCCCTCCTTCGCCTTCATTTGTTAAGCCGCAGTAAACTGCGTCTGAACAAATTCGACTCACTCGGGGCATGTGCCTCGTCGTCGGCTTCTGCCTGTCGGCAGAAGCCGCCTCCTCGGCGTGCGGCTCGCCTTGCTCGCCGCATTACGCTCGCTTCGCTCGCCGCCCCTCGCCTATCATCATCACCTTTTTGAAAGTTCAAAATTCGCGAAGCTTTATAATTCAAGTCCTCGGGACTTCCGAAATTGTTAAATGTTAATTCTTAATTATTAATTAAAAAAGAAAGCCCCTCAGGACTTTCTCTTATCTGATATTTAATTTTGTCTTTTATCTGTTCCCTCTGCGGGAGCTTCTCTGTTCGCCCGAGCGTTTGAGAGCGGACATTTTTTCGTCGCTCTCCTGCTTGAACTTCGCCATCATATCTTCGAATGTAAGCGGAGCGGAGGGTGTGGAACTGCGGCGGGAATTTCTGTTATCGTAATTCTGTCTCGGAGCACGATCTCTATTCCCCTGGTTATGATTATCTCTGTTTCTCGGAGGATACTGCTTTTTCTTGGCATCATCGGAGTCTGCCTGCGGAAGTGCCTGTTTTATGGACAGACTGATTTTGTTGGCTTCGTTTATACCGATGACCTTAACCTTGACTTCCTGCCCCTCGGTTAAGTATTCTTTGATATCACGGACATAAACCGGGGCGACCTCGGAAATGTGTACCATTCCGGTTTCACCGTTTGAGAGTTTGACAAACGCACCGAATGTGGTAAGTCCTGTGATTTTGCCGTCGTAGATTGCGCCTTCCTGTGATTGCATAAAAGCAAAAGTCCTCCTGAAATTGATTTATATGTCAGTTACCCGGGGTAACATCATAATATATTTTCTCATCGGGGTATACATAGCCCCTCTCACGTGCAAGATGCTCGAATCTTTCGGCATCATCGGCGTCGTTTATAAGGTATTCTATATCATCATTCTGCTGAGAAATTTCTTCATAAACCTGCGAAAGGCTCTCGAGCTCGTTATTGGCAGCGGACAATTTTGTCTTGAGATTGACAAGCAACGTCAGCCCCAGAACAGCTACAACGGCGACCGCGAGAAAAACCACTTTGCTTATTTTAATTTTAGGCTTTTCTGCCATAATTCAGTTTCCCCTTCCCCCATAATACTCTTATGATTATACAACACCCGCCGAGGGTATTGCAACAGTTTTTTTATGATTTCGCAGATTAAATAGAAATTTTTTCGAGTGACGATTCCCCTGAACAATTTAATATTTTTACACTATTACTAAAAACAAAGCTTAAATTTCGGTATATTTTACAGTGAGAATTTTTGCATAATGTGGTAGAATATAAGAAAACAACAGCGGACTTCCCGCACGAAAGGACGAACAAAAATGGTAAGAATAGAAATGGACAACGGTGCGATAATCGACATTGAGCTTTATCCCGATAAGGCACCCGAAACAGTCGCAAACTTTGAGAAGCTTGTAAAAGAGGGCTTTTACGACGGACTTACATTCCATCGCATAATCAAGGGCTTTATGATTCAGGGCGGCGACCCCGACGGCACAGGCTGCGGCGGCTCAAAAGACACAATTCACGGTGAATTTGCGGCGAACGGCTTCAAGGGCAACGACATAAAGCACACTCGCGGCGTTATCTCAATGGCTCGCACAATGGCTCCGAACTCCGCAAGCTCGCAGTTTTTCATCATGCACGAGGACGCACCGCACCTTGACGGCAGCTACGCCGCATTCGGCAAGGTTGTTGACGGTATGGACGCTGTCGACGAGATAGCAAGCGTTCCCACAACATACGGCGACAGACCCGTAACACCCGTTGTCATGAAGCGTGTTACGATAATCTGATTTCCGCATTAAAATCGGAGGAGAGATTTTTATGGCGAAACCCGCAGAAAAAGACAGAACATTCGCAAGAAACAAGTGGATATACAGCCTTGGCGGCATCGGCAGAGACCTTGCATATTCGCTCTATACCTACTTTTTGCTGACATTTATTCTGTACACAAAGGATGTGACGGACGGGCAGTTTGCGGCTATAAGCATAATCATGATAATATGCAGAATATGGGACGGCATCAACGACCCCATAATGGGCGGCATCATAGAAAACACCCGTTCTAGATTCGGCAAGTTCAAGCCGTGGATACTTATAGGCGCGATTACAAATGCGATTGTGCTTGCGCTTATTTTCTCTATTCCGCTTAAAGGCACGGCGTATGTCATTGCGTTCCCGTTTTTATATCTTATATGGGACATGACATACACCATGAACGACATCGGCTACTGGTCGATGCTCCCCTCCCTTACAAGCGAACCGAGAGAGCGTGACATTATCACATCCATGTCAAATCTGTTTGCAGGGCTCGGCACAATTCTGGCAAACGGACTTATACCGATACTCACCGTCGGCAAAATGGCAATCGGCAACAGTGCCGTTACGGGCTACAAGGTAGTGTCCATTGTAATCGCACTGCTCTTTATCGGCTGTCAGTCGTTTGTATGCGCAGGCGTAAAAGAAAAACCGCTGAAGCCCGCCCCTGCGGAAAAGACCGGATTTAAACAGATGGTAAAGATAATTCTGAACAACAAGCAGGTGCTGTGGACGGCATTTATGCTTTTGTTCGTGAATTTAAGCGGCACTCTTCTTACGGCGTTCGGCACAAACTATATTTATCTGTCATACGGCTATGAAGGGTCCTTTACAACGATTTTTGTTGTGTTCTACGGTGCGGCGTCGGGTCTGAGCTTTGTAATTTATCCGATAATGACAAAATTCATGAAGCGTATTCAGATAGTCAGAATTTCGTTTATAACAACGATAATCGGCTATGCGGCGTTTATGCTCACAGGCACGTTTATAAAGAACGCAACCGTATCCTTCTATGTGCTGTGCGTTGAATCGCTGTTTATAGGGCTCGGATATTCGCTGATTTATCTTATAGGAGCGGTGTGCCTGTCGAACACGATTGAGTATAACGAACTCATCACAGGCGAGAGAAATGAGGCGCTTATATTCTCGGTGCGTCCGTTTATGACGAAGCTGTCAAGCTCTTTGCAGCAGGTTATCATAATGATAGTCTATCTCGCAATCGGGCTTACGGATATCACGAACAAGATTTCGAATGCCGAAAACTCCGCACTCAGCGACCCCGCGACATGGACGACAGAATACAAGGCTTCATATATCGAGAGTGTTCTGTCGGGTGCGTCTGACGGGATGACATTCGCTTTAAGATGCGTTATGGCAATTCTGCCGGTTGTGTTTATGGCGGTAGGGTTCTATATCATATCGAAGAAATATAAGATTGACGAAGAGGAATACAATAAAATACTTGCTAAGCTAAAGGCTAAGGAGCAGTAATCAAGGAGCAAGGAGCAATTAGCAATTAGCAATTAGCAATGAGGTAAAAAACTGAACCAAATATAATAAAATCGGCGGCAAGTTGGGTTTGTCGCCGTTTTTCATGTATTTTTCACGTATAAATAGTATGATGTACTTGATTTGTTAACGAAATGTTAGTAAAATATGGATATTGTTCATCTGCAAGCAAAAAGTGAAATTTGGAACTTGAAGAGTGGAGTCTGGAGTCGGTTTAGTCGATTGACATGCTGTAAATATTATCAATCGTTTTAAGCTATGCGAAGCTTTATAATCCAAGGCACTGCGTGCCTTCCGAAATTATGCATTATGCATTCTACATTATGCATTGTGCAGTCACTGCTCCTTGCTCCTTGCTCCTTGCTAACTTTTTTATAAAACTAAAGAGGCATACAATGCAAATATTCAATTGCCACGTTCACACCCACAACTCACCGGACTCCATGGCAAGTCCCGAAGAAAATTCCGTTCAGGCGAAAAAGGCCGGGCTTATCGGTTACGCCGTCACCGATCACTGTGACTTCCCCTTCCCCGATGCCGACCTTATGGCACAAAAGCTGCTTTTGACGGCTAAGGAAAACGAAGAACAGCGGCAAAAGCACACCGAATTAAAAATTCTTACCGGAATAGAGCTTGCGGAAGCGGTGTGGGACAAATCATATGAGCACAGATTTTCGACGCTTTATGACTGGGATATTATAATGGGCTCGGTTCACGCCGTAAGAATGAAGGGTCACGAGGAATATTTTTCTATAATCGATTTTTCAGAGGTCTCGGATGAATTTATCACACAGTATCTTAATCAATATTTTATCGACCTCGAAGAAACCGCCGAAACTGCCGATTATGACTCTTTAAGTCATCTGACGGTACCGCTTAGGTACATAGTCCACAAATATAACCGCAGTATTGATTTGAGCAATTGGAACGAGAATATTGACAATATTCTGAAGTCCGTAATAAAGCGGCAGAAGTCTCTTGAACTTAACACTTCGGGGTATTGCGGCGACAAACCGTATTTTATGCCCGACGAAAAAATAATCGAGAGATACATAAAGCTTGGCGGACACGATTTTACAATAGGCTCGGACGCTCACATTCCGACAAATATGGCATGCGGACTGAAAGAAGGCGTAAATCTTCTTAAGTCTCACGGTGTAAACACACTTAACTATTACGAAAAAAGAAAAAAGATTACATACAACATAGATTAGGAGCAACAGAAAATGACAAGTATAGTTGACAAGCTGATTACAAAAGACGAAATGCTCGGCAGAATCGAAAAAATGAACTCGTTCGGTCCGCGTCTTACCGGCAACAAGGCGCACAAGGAATTTATAAAATATCTTAAGGATGAAATAAACGCACTCGGCATAGAGACATATTCCGACCCTTATTATTTTGACAGATGGGAAGAAAAGAACTCTTCACTTGTCATAAATTATGACGACGGCGACAAGGAAGTTCACATTTCTTCCGTATTTCCCTACTCAGGTGAGACAGAGGACGAGGGTGTCACGGCGGATCTTATCTATATAACGGATCAGCGTCTCGGCTTCTGGGGCACGACCGGCAGAATCGCTGTTGTTAAAATCAACGAGATGAATGTTCTGCCGAGCACAATTGCGTTTCACATAAGAAGAAGACAGCCCGAAACGGCTTCAATCCCCGAAAAATACGATGGTCCTGTCGCCACATCGTTTGTTAACTTCCCCTTTTTGCAGAACGCAAAGTTAGCCGGATGCAGAGGTGTTATCTGCGTATGGGACGGAATGTCAAACGATATGATTGAGGGGCAGTATCTTCCCTTTATTCTCGACTATCAGGGACTGCCCTGCGTGTGGGTTAACGCCACAGACGGTCAGACTGTTATCGGTGCGGCAAAGAACGGAGAGACAGCTACCCTGACACTTACAGCCGAGAAGGAAAACCACTGCGAGACAGAGTCATTTTATTGCATTCTGCCGGGCAAGAACACATCCGAAGCGATTATCATAAACACGCATACCGACGGCACAAACTGCATCGAAGAAAACGGCCCGATTGCCATGCTCTCTCTGCTTAAATACTATAAAGACAAGGAGCTTGACCGCACGCTGATATTTGTTTTTGCGACCGGTCATTTCAGACTGCCCGATTTTAAGACAATGGCAGGCGGCGGCGTTCAGGCGACTTCAAAGTGGCTTGCGGCACACACCGACCTGTGGGACGGCAAGAAAGGTCATGTCAAAGCGGTTGCGTGCGTTTCAATCGAGCACCTCGGCAGTGTCATGTGGAAGGACAGACTGGGCGTTTATGAAAAAGTCGGTGATGTTGAAACCGAGCTTGTATACACCGGCAACAAGACGCTTGACGATATTTATTACAAATGTCTTGAGGGCAGAGAAAAGGTAAACACAGTAACACTCAGAGGTCACAACTTCCTGCACTTCGGCGAAGGACAGCCGCCGTTTAACTGCGGTATTCCCGAGATTTCTCTTGTTACCGCTCCCGACTGCCTTACGGTTGTAAGCGAAAATAACGAGATGGACAAGTTTGACATTGACCTTATGTATGAACAGACTGATACGTTCCTCAAAATTGTTGATACCCTTCTGCCGATGACAGCAGAGCAAATCGGCAAATGCGACGGCTATTCGTGGGTGTTCAAGGACGGCAAACCGCCGATTTACAGAGCGGTTGAAAAACTTATCAAAAAATAAGAAATTGAAAATCGCCAAAAAAGGGGCCGGGGGTCAGAGACCGGGGACCGGAGAACAAGAAAGTCCTGCGGACTTGATTTATAAAGCTTCGCAAAAAATCATCAATATTCGAATATAACACAAAAGCCTCCCGAAAATTACTCGAGAGGCTTTTTATTATGAATTATTATTCACGCACTGAGCATCAGCGAAGCATACAATCGGGGACACGCAGTGTCTTCCGACATTATGCATTATGCATTATGAATTCTGCATTCTGCCAATGCAGTCACCAAATGTTTATTGCACTTATATCTTCTTAGGTTCCCAGCCCTTGAAGATATCGTCGAACTTATAGACGTTATGCTCGTCCTTGGAGTGGTTGGTGTACCACACCTGTGCAAAGAAGGGGTTGGTCTTTGCGATTTCGTCGTAGTTCCATACCTTTTCGGGAAGGTAGCACTCGGGGCACCAGTGACCACCGAGAAGGATAAGGTTGGGGCTGGCTTCAAATTCGGCACCGCAGCAGCCGCACTTCCAGCGAAGCTTTGTGACAAGGTCGCCCTTCTTCATCTTCTTGGAGAGAAGCTCGCCGCCTCTGAACTCTGCGGCCTTCTTCATGTCTTCAAGACCGAGTTCTGATGTGGGCTTTGACTCATCATAGCCGTGATCAAGCTTGAACTGTTCAGCCGCGGAATTGTCTTTATCGGGGCTTTCAAGCTTAAACTGCTCCCACTTTGAAGGAATCTTGAGATAGTCGGAATATGAACCGTAGTAAGCGGAAAGTCTGACGGGATCCTTAGTCTTAATCCAGTCAAGTGTGCCCCACTTTTCGGTCATTGCAATCTTCTTCATAAAGGGCTTTGCGCAAGCGCCGATGACCTTCTTGAAGGGAATGTACTTGGGAATTCTGAAATAGAACTCGCACTGGCTTGCAAGATAGTCGAAATAATCCTTAACGGGCATATTTGCACGGAAATGAAGATACTCTTCGAGAATATCGCCGTCTGCATAATACTGACCGTGGAAGTTCTTGATTGTGAACCAGTTGGGGTCAAACAGCGTCTTTGGAGAGCCGAGACCTATGCAGCCGAGAAGAAGCTCTTCGAACTCGAAGTTTGTAAGACGATACTGCTTGCCCGAGCCGATATTGTAAAATCTTCTCCAGAAATCTTCGGGAAGATCGGTTGTAACGAAGTTGCTCATAAGACGGCCGGCATCTTCAACCGTGCACCACTCAAGCATACCGTTGAGGGGTACGTGGTACATGATGGGCTCCATGTTATGAAGGATAGCGGGATAAAGAATACCGGACTGACGCATTACGCACCAGTGCTTTATGCCGCTTTCGACGAATACACGTTCTGCCATAACCTTGGAAATGGCATAGTGGTCATAAACGGATACCTTAATCGGGTCACCGCAGCGACCCCAGTGAATGGGATAGTTTCTGTCGCCTGTCTCGGCAACGGAACCGATGTAGCAGACCTTTATGTCATCGGCATTGGGCTGTGCAAGAACAGCCTTGCAGATGTTTTCTGCTGCACCGACATTGACTTTTCTTGTAGTGTAGGGCTTATAGTCCGCCTGAGGGGATACCATGCCGCCGATGTGAAGAACATAGTCACATCCGGTTATACCCTTGAGGATTGAATCGTAATCAAGGAAATCGCCCCATATAATTTCAACATTCTTTTTGCCCATATAAGGCATAAGAAGCTGCTTGTTTTTGTCACTGGGTCTTGCAAGGAAGTTGATTTTTACATCCTTCTGCTTATAAAGCTCTTTGAATGCCGCCCAGCCCATTGTGCCTGAGCCGCCGGTAAGAAATACTGTTTTCAAGTGGAAATCCTCCTCTTAATTTTTGTCTTTTATATTTTATAGCATTTGATTTCTGTTGTCTATAAAAAAATCGAAAACAGAAAATAATTTACTTTTCGTTAAAAAACAGGTCGTATTTTTGATAAAAAAATAACAAGCTCGACAAGGGGTCAGGGGTCGGGGATCGGGGGTCGGGGTCGGAAGTCCTGCGGACTTGAATTTATATAGCTTCGCCTTTAGCAAAGTTTACTTTGAATTCGTAACCGATACTGCTTGCTCACAGCAAATTTCCATTGCTAATTGCTAATTGCTAATTGCTAATTGCTCCTTGCTCCTTGCTCACTTTTGCAATGTCGGAAGTCCTGCAGACTTGAATTTATATAGCTTCGCCTTTAGCAAAGTTTACTTTGAATTCGTAACCGATACTGCTTGCTCACAGCAAATTTCCATTGCTAATTGCTAATTGCTAATTGCTAATTGCTAATTGCTAATTGCTCACTGCTCATTGCTAATTGAAAAAGGGCTGCCGATTGAATCAACAGCCCATTTGTTTGTCTTATAATTCGATATTCTTTAACCTAATAAAGAGGAAAAGAATGAAGAAGTTAGCTTGCCTGCATTGTCAAGCATTTCGGAAGAATCAGCCTTGAAGCTACTGTAACCCTGCGATACCAGTTCGGAAGCATCCTCAACCAGGGGTCGAACATCGAATGTTGCGATAAAAGAAGATATAAGCTGAACTATATCCATAAGCGTATCAACAACACTGCGAAGGATAACAGCGAACTGTGCCTGAGCCTTAGACATACCGCCCTCGCTTACGGAGATAAGTGAGCCTTCTTTAAGTGTCATAGCGGCAACCGTAATTCTCTCGGTTGTGTATGTGGAAAGATCGCTCTCATCAAGCTCGATGAGCTTTACGCCTCTGCTGTAAATTCTGCTGTAACTGTGGAAGGTCTCGCCCGCGGTGTTGACAAGATCAAGCGTGTTGTATGTGCCGTCCTCGTTTGCTTCATCCGCCGTAATGGTGAGTGAGAAGTCATTTACGTGGTCGTGACCGCTGAAAATAGCCTTAACGTCGCCCATCTTGAGCATTTCATCGGCTTCGCCGTAGTTGTAATAACCGGGGCAAGGAAGCTCGCCGATATACGGATCCTTGAATTTGTAGAACTTGGGAAGGAAGGAATAGGTCTGACCGTCAACATCCTTGCCGATATGCTCGTTTATTGAGTAAAGTGAAATGTCGGACTTTACATAGCCTTCTTCAAGAACTTCATTGCAGATAATATGCTGGAAAACGAGTGAAGGAACAACCTCGCCGCCGTTTTCTTTTTTGAGTTCTTCGGCAACGCTCTTGTACCACTTTATCTGATCGGTGTGAACACAGTCATAAACGCCTGCACCGTTTTCGTCACGGGTGTAAGTATTGGAGTCAAGCATAAAAATGTTGTAAGCAATCTTTTTGCCGTCGGAGCTGAGCACTGTAAGGTTATGGTTGCCGACACCGGAAAGATCGGAGCCGTCTGCAGCCGTCGCGTCAAAACCGAGGAAATACTGTCCGCCGTATTTTACATACATTTCCCAGAGTTCTTCACGTTCATAGCCCTGCTCAGCATCATGATTGCCGAAAACAAGCGTAAAACATGTCTTGGCATTAACGAAAATATCACAGATCTCTTTGATTGAAGCTTCTTTGTTTTCTTCGGAGGAAACGGTATTGTCGCCGCCGAGAACTACAAGGTCGGGTTTATACTCGGCAAGAACCTCTTTAATAAACTGCTTAGAAGCGGCAACCATGGGATAGTCATCCTGAATATCGGTAAGATGGATAATCTTAAATTTGCCGTCGGCATTGAACTGAAGCTGATATCTGTCGTTTGCGCTGTCATAAACAGTCGCGGCAGACACCGACATAACGGTGCCGAATATCATAAGAACGGAAAGCAAAACGGAAATGATCTTCTTGGTCATTATAAATTCCTCCTGCAAAATTATTCGGTTAGATGATATCACAAATAAAGTCAAATATCAAGTCCGAATTATATGAATTATGTTCTGTTTCCTTAGAAAAAAGGCGGGTTATTTCCAAAAAAGACAAGTCGGAGTCTGCGGCAAGGTCAATACACAATTTTACGCTTAAAGAAATAAACAACGCAGTAATATATCCGTCCGAAAAATTTATGCCCTTGAGCCAGTAGCGATAGACAAGATAACGAATAAAAGCGATAATCTGTTTTTTGTCAATCGGATTTCTGTCGATTTTTTCGGGTGCGGACAGAGCCTTTTGCCAGTCTTCTTCAAGAATTTCGCTTTTTGACAAAATCAATTGTTTTATATCGGGCACATAACATTCTGTGTCATCAAGCTCGTTTTCATGCTCGACGAAAGCCCTTTTATATTCATCGGATGTACAATTTGAACAGTCATTGTCTGTTGCGAAAAGCGAAAGATGCAATAAGCCGTTCAAGACAGTGTCAATATCATACTTCGACAAATCGGTTGACAGCAAGAAGCTTCTTGATGCGATAAGCGTGCAAAGCAGTGTGTCGTCACCGCCATAAACGGGTATCGGGTATTCATCCGGACAAAAACCGGAATTATAGACTTCCCTTGCGACTGCGGGGCACGACAGCGACGGGCATTTTTCGGTAAAGCCGTCATACTCCTCAACAAAAAGCGGATGAAGTCGGCACACCTCGGGCGTATTTTCATAAGAATACTCAAGACGCAGATCGCACAGATTTTCACGGTTCAGAAACGGACAGCGTTTATTATCAAGCTTTAAGCACCTGTCGCCGTCTGTATCTGTCATAATAAAATCCAAACCCTGTCTGCCGTACATTTTATGCGACTGCAGAAACGATACATCCTTATCATTCAGAACAATCTCCCACTTTGCACAGCAGGTATCGGGACACTCGGACATAAGACAGGCAGAGCTGTAATAAAATTTGGGGTAATATTCTCTCATTTTTCCTCCATACGGGGCGATTGCAAAGGAGCAAGGAGCAAGGAGAAAGGAGCAGTGACATATAATACATAATACACACAATGCACAATGCAGAATGCAGAATGCAGAATGAAGGAAAACGCTGAAGCGTTTTGATTTGTAAAGCTTCGCGCACAATAAGTATACCATTCAAAAAAACTGTAATGTCTGCGAAGCTCAACTGCTCCTTGCTCCTTGCTAACTGCTCCTTGATTTTATGCGCAGCGTAAAATCAAAGAGACGCCCTTGCAGGCGTCCCATGATATTCAGCTTAAATTCTTATATGGAAATTTCCATAGCGATATTGTAGAGGTCAAGATCGATATGCTTCTTCATCTCGAGTGCCTCAACTATATCATAGTCAACGATTTCGTTCTTCTGCATGCCGACAACACGGTTGCCTATGCCGTCAAGAATAAGATGTGCGGCACGTGAACCCATGCGGCTTGCGGCAACACGGTCTTTTACCGTGGGTGAACCGCCGCGCTGAACGTGACCGAGAACACATGCACGACTCTCAACACCGAGCTGTGCTTCAATTGCCTTTGCAAGACCGTCAACACCGTCAATGCCTTTTTCGGCAAGTTTGTCTTTTACGCCTTCGGCAACTATTATGATGAAGTGGCGTTTGCCTGTGGCCTGAGTTCTCTTCATTCTGTCGATAACGTCCTTCTGAACGTCAAAATCGATTTCGGGAATAAGAATAGCGGTAGCACCGACTGCAATGCCGGCATTGAGTGCAAGATAGCCCGCTCTGCGGCCCATAACCTCAACAACCGTGCAGCGGTCATGCGATTCGCTTGTGTCTCTTATTCTGTCAACCATTTCCTGAATGGTATTAAGGCATGTGTCATAGCCTATTGTATAGTCACAGCATGCTATATCGTTGTCGATTGTGCCGGGGATACCGACGCAGTTTATGCCTCTGACGCTTAAGTCTCTTGCGCCTCTGAAGGAGCCGTCGCCGCCGATGACGACAATGCCTTCCATTTCGTTCTGACGGCAGACTTTTATTGCCTGCTGCATGCCTTCTTCTGTGCAGAAAGTCTTGCTTCTTGCGGAATAGAGTATTGTGCCACCACGATGAATTATATCTGAAACGCTTCTGATATTCATCTCGTACATATCGTTCTCCATAAGTCCCGCATAGCCGCGACGGATTCCGAGAACTCTTACGCCGTTTTCACAGCCTGTTCTTACAACCGCTCTTATGGCAGCATTCATTCCGGGAGCGTCGCCGCCGCTTGTTAAAACACCAATGGTCTTCATATAATTGTCCTCCGTGTTATCTGAATATACTTAATTATAATAAAGTGTTAAAGTGCAGTTGTCAATAAAAATTTTAAGAAAATCAACCTGTTTAACTAAATTTTTACAACAACATTAGGCTCGGACAGAAGTTTTTTCAGTCCCTTTATAAGATTGGGGTTGTTCTCTATAAACAGATTTGTCGAGAAATCGTATTTTTTCTCATCATTATAATAGAGATATACGGGAATTTTGCCCGGGAAGATTTTGCACATCTTTTTGGCCTTTTCGGTCTCCTCGGCATTTCTTGAAGACACCTTAAGAAAGACACCTTGCTTTGATTTTTTCGCCGACTCTGCCTTTTTGGGAGCGGGTGCTGCGGGGGCTGCGGGGGCATACGCCATATCGAGATCATCGGGCGGAGCGGAAGAATCGTCTTCGGGCGGAATATCGGGGTGGAAGGTCGAGAACGCACTCTTTCTTGTTTTGAAGTCCCTTTCGGGGAGCTTGTAGTTTTCGAGAACAGCCTCATCATCCGGAATTTCGGCAAGAGGCACAACATCCTCACAGAGAAGCTTTGGCACTTCGTCGTCACTGAGTGACAGTCTTGCGTTCATAAGAACAATTTCGTCTTCGACAAAGTACTTGCCGCATTTGTCATACGTTTTGGGGAATACAAGCACGTCAATTGAGCCATAGACATCCTGAATTGTCAGAAACGCCATTGTGGTATTGTTCTTGGTAATCTTTTTGCGGACTGTTGACAAAATGCACAGAATGCGTATTCTGTCGTTGTTCTGATAAGGGGAATCGGGGTCATCGAGGGACGACGCCGAAAGATCGGACGTTTTAGCGGAATGCAGGAGATTTGACAGCTTCATATGCTCCGCCATGGGGTGACCGGACATATAAAGACCCGTTGTGAGCTTTTCATTCATCAGCTTCTCTTTTTCGGGCATTTCGGGAACGTCGGGCGCCTTAATTTCAACCGATTTCGCAAGTGCCGAGCCGAAGTCGAAAAGACCTATCTGCCCTTCGATTTTGCTCTTTTTGTCGTTTTCGAGCGATAAAAGAATTTCATCTATCATCAGGAGCATCTGATTTCTGTTAAGCCCGAAGCAGTCGCATGCACCGCTCTTTATAAGGTTTTCGAGCGCACGCTTGTTAAGCTCCTTGCCGTAGCAGCGCTGACAGAATTCATTGAAGCTTGTGTACGGGCCGCCTTCCTCACGCTCTTTGAGAATAACCTGTATTATGCCGCTGCCGAGGTTTTTGATTGCGAGCAGACCGAAACGGACATTGTCGCCGACAACGGTGAATTTTTCTTCGGATTCGTTGACGCTCGGGGGCAGAACCTGAAAGCCGAGCCCCGTCTGACACTCGTTTATGTAGCCTACGACCTTGTCGGTGTTGTCAAGAACACTGGTAAGCATAGCCGCCATAAATTCCTGCGGATAATATCTGCGAAGCCATGCCGTGCGGTATGTGACAAGAGCGTATGCCGCCGAGTGGGATTTGTTGAATGCATACGATGCAAACGATGCCATATCGTCGAAAATGGCGTTTGCGGCTTCTTCGCTTATGCCGCGTTTAAGACAGCCGTCGCACTTTCTGCCGCCGTCGTTTCCGTCGGAGCCGTAGAGGAAATATTTTCGGTTCGCTTCAAGCTCTTCGGGCTGTTTTTTGGCAACGGCACGACGAACCATGTCGGCGGCGCCGAGTGAATAGCCCGCAAGATCCTGGAAAATCTGCATAACCTGCTCCTGATAGACTATTGTGCCGTATGTAACGTCAAGAATATGTTTTAATTCGGGGCAATGATAATGAATATGCTCGGGATCCTGTCTGTTTTTAAGATATGTCGGAATAAAGTCCATAGGACCGGGGCGATAAAGAGCGATAACGGCTATAATATCTTCGAGGTTATGCGGCTGCATGTTAATCATAAGCGCGCGTATGCCGCCGGATTCGCACTGGAACACGCCGAAGGTGCCGCCTTCGCCGAGCATTTTATATACTTCCTGATCGTCAACGTCTATTGTTTCAATTGAGAAATTCGGATCTTTTTTGCGTATCATCTTTTCGGCATCCGCAATAACGGTCAGGGTACGAAGTCCCAGGAAGTCCATTTTGAGAAGTCCGAGCTTTTCGACCCAGCCTTTATAATACTGCGTGACAACGGAGTCGCCGCTCTTAAACAGCGGAACATACTCGTCAACGGGCTTGTCGCATATAACAACGCCTGCCGCGTGCATGCCGGTGTTTCGGGGCATACCCTCGATTTTGATTGACGTATCAATGACCTTTTTAATCATCGGACTGCCGTCGTACATCTTTTTAAGCTCCTGGTTTGTTTCAAGAGCCTTCTGTATGGTCATGCCGAGCTCCTGCGGGATTTCTTTTGTAACCGCCGCAACCTCGGACACGGACATTCCCAACACCTTGCCGACATCTCGCACGGCTCCCTTTGCCGCCAGAGTACCGAAGGTCGCAATCTGCGACACGTGGTCGGCACCGTATCTGCGTACAACATACTCGATAACTTCGGGGCGACGCTCGTAACAGAAGTCAATATCAAAGTCGGGCATGCTGACTCGCTCGGGGTTTAAGAAACGTTCGAACAGCAATGAGTAACGCATGGGGTCGATATCGGTAATTCCGCATGTAAAGGCGGCAATGGAACCCGCGCCCGAACCACGCCCGGGGCCTACGGGGATGCCGACGGATTTTGCATAGTTTATGTAATCCCATACTATCAGGAAGTAGTCTATAAAGCCCATCTGATGAATAATTCCGAGCTCATAGTTAAGACGGTCCATATATTCCTGCGGATAATCTTTGCCGTAACGCTTGACCATGCCGTTGTAGCACATATCACGGAAGAACTCAAAATGGTCCTGATTATTGGGGACTTCAAAGAACGGCAGCTTTGTGTTGCCGAACTCAAATTCAAAGTGACAGCGTGCGGCGATTTTATTTGTATTTTCGACGGCTTCGGGCACTTCGGGGAACAGTGCCGCCATTTCATCACCGGATTTTACATAGAATTCATCGGTGGAAAAGCCCATGCCGGTGTCTTCGTCGATTGTGTGCTTTGTGGCGATGCAGACAAGAATTTTCTGAATTTCGGCATCCTCTTTATTTATGTAATGTGCGTCGTTTGTGACGACAAGACCGATGCCGAGCTCATGTGCAAGTTTTATAATCTGCGGATTTGTACGCTTCTGCTCGTCAAGTCCGTGATCCTGTATCTCGAGAAAATAATTGTCTTTGCCGAAAACATTCTGATACCACAGTGCGGTTTCTTTGGCCTTTTCGTAGTCATTATTGAGAAAAGCCTGCGGAATTTCACCTGCGAGACAGGCGGAAAGACATATAAGCCCCTCGTGGTATTTTTCGAGCAGCTCTTTGTCGACTCTGGGTTTTGTGTAGAAGCCTTCCGTCCATGCGCTTGAAACCATTTTAATAAGGTTATGGTAGCCCGTGTCATTTTCGCACAGCAGAACAAGATGGTAACGTTCGCTGTCAAGCCCGTGCACCTTGTCAAATCTTGTACGCTGGGCGACATAGACTTCACATCCGATTATGCCGTTTATGCCCGCTTCGTGGCAGGCTTTATAGAAGTCGACAGCACCGTACATAACGCCGTGATCGGTCATGGCGATTGAGTGCATGCCGAGCTCCTTGACACGCTTGATAAGCGGCTTTATTCTGCACGCACCGTCAAGCAGTGAATATTCGGTATGTATATGTAAATGGGTAAATTCGGTCATTATTTTCTCCTTA
>CAZTWO010000030.1:0-15985 GCA_964617965.1 uncultured Ruminococcus sp.
AAATTTACGCCAGATTATATCTCCTCGCAGCAATCGAATACGGAAGCGGGAAGGTTGTTTTTGTCAGTGGAAACGGTAAAGGTAAAGGTTGTCTCGGTAAGCTTTGAAAGCTTTGCTATCTTGTCGAGGAAGTCGGCAAGCTGTGCGAAATCCTTGCCGCCGATTTTGAGTGTGGCGTCAACAAGAATGTCGGTAACATCGTGGTCGCCTGCGCAAAGACCGCTGAGGAAACCATAGAAAGCGTCGTAGCCCTCAATGCCGTAGTTGCTTGCGGCAAGAAGTCTTACCTGATATTTTACCTGATATCTGAGAAGATCGTCCTTCTCGACACAGATAACGTGACCTTTTGACTCAGCGAGAGCGTTATTAACGCAGTCGATAAGTCTTTTTGTTTTGCCTGAGCCTTTTTCACCGATTAAAAGTTTAACCATTTTAATCATCCTTTCGTTTTTCGTATATTTTTGGGATTGGATTTATTCTGTACGGTCTGCAAGTGCCTTTGCAAGCTCCTCGTAACCGGGTTTGCCTAAGAGTGCGAACATATTCTTTTTGTAGCTCTCGACACCGGGCTGATCGAAGGGGTTAACTCCGAGCATATATCCCGAAATCGCACATGCCTTTTCAAAGAAATATATAAGCTGACCTAAGTTGTATTCATCCATCTTCTCGGCTTCAATGACGATATTGGGAACACCGCCGTCATTGTGTGCGAGAACCGTGCCCTGATAAGCCTTTGAATTGATATAGGACATTGTTTTGCCTGCGACGAAATTAAGTCCGTCTGCGTTTTCGGCATCCTCTTCAATTGTGAGGTCCGTTTTGGGAGACGCGAATTTTATTACCGTTTCAAACAGTATTCTTCTGCCTTCCTGTACGTACTGACCTAAAGAATGAAGGTCGGTCGAATAAATTGCGGAAGCCGGGAAAATACCCATATTCTGCTTGCCCTCACTCTCGCCGAACAGCTGCTTGAACCATTCGTTCATAAGAGTGTAGTCGGGTTCATACGCAACAGACATTTCAACACATTTGCCCTTGCGATACAGAATATTTCTGATTGCGGCGTATTTGTAGCAATCATTCGCGAAAACATCGTTTACGGAATACTTTTCCATGGCATCGGCAGCACCCTTCATAAGAGTGTCGATATCGATACCGGCACACGCAATGGGGAGCAGACCGACAGCTGTAAGAACGGAATATCTGCCGCCGACATCATCGGGAACGACAAACTCCTCGTAGCCCTCACGGTCGGAGAGATTTTTGAGTGTACCCTTTGCCTTATCGGTTGTTACATAGATACGCTTTGCGGCTTCTTCCTTGCCGTATTTTTCTTCGAGAAGCTTTTTGAATACACGGAACGCAATTGCGGGTTCGGTTGTTGTGCCGGACTTTGAAATAACGTTGACCGAAAAATCACGGTTTTTGCAATAAGCGATAACCTCGTTTATTTCCGTCGGGGAAAGACTGTTGCCGAGGAAGAAAATCTTGGGTGTATCTTCAGCGACAATATTGTAGTTTTTGGATTTTACGAACTCGATTGCGGCTCTTGCGCCGAGATATGATCCGCCGATACCGATAACTACAAGCACCTTGGAATCGGAAATAATCTTAGCCGCGGCTTTTTTGATGCGTGCAAACTCTTCT
The DNA here is from genome assembly GCA_964617965.1 of uncultured Ruminococcus sp. Classification (GTDB taxonomy): domain Bacteria; phylum Bacillota; class Clostridia; order Oscillospirales; family Acutalibacteraceae; genus RUG806. The sequence goes on from CAZTWO010000030.1 coordinate 1,648, forward strand.
TTGTCGTAATCAACGGGAAGAGTGAGCCAGCCGTGGAAATCGTTGCCGACAGCACTTACCTTGTTTTCGTAAAGAAGACCGTGTGCTGCGGACACCTGATGTGCAACGGCTTTGAGTTCATTTTCACTGACGAAACCGTCAAGGTAACGGCAGTTTAACTTAAGAGACATAGCTTTAGGGACCTCCAATAGTAACATTAAACATATTCTACAACATATTTTATAAAATTTCAATAACTAACTTGTTAAATTTGAACGGGGATTATCACAATAACAACAAAATACGGGGTGGGAGCTGAGTATAATACTCATTTTACATTTTTCAATTCACATTTCAATACATATGAAATGCAGAATGCAGAATGCAGAATTAAGAATGTCGCAGGCAAAAATCATCCGGTGAATGATTTTTGGCGTGGCGACTAAAGAGGACCGGCGGCAGCGGTCCGATAAACCGAAAACAAGAAGACACTTCGTGTCTTGAATTTATAAAGCTTCGCGAATTTTCAGCCCGATATTTTTTGATAATTTAACCGGTTGCGCAGCTTATAATCAAAAACGCAAAGCGTTTTCCTTATTATGAATTATGCATTCTACATTCTGCATTGTTCAGTTCTGAGGACTTGATTAATAAAGCTTCGCAAACATTCAACCCGATATTTTTTTGATAATTTAACCGAATGCGCAGCTTATAATCCAAAACGCAAAGCGTTTTCCTTAATTATGCATTCTACATTCTACATTATGCATTCTTCACATTGTACTTGAATAAAAATAAAGTTTGGGGTATACTGTAAGGAGTTTTATTTTGTGAGGTTTGTTATGAAAATAGCCTTTTATACATTAGGGTGCAAGGTCAATCAGTATGAAACACAGGAGACTGCCGAGCTTTTGAGAAGTGCCGGGCACACCGTGGTAAGCGACAACGAAGAAGCGGATGTCTATATCGTAAATTCATGCACAGTCACGGCAGAGAGCAGCAGAAAATCCCGTCAGGCGCTACGTCGTCTCAGAAAAGAGCATCCGAATGCCATAATCGCACTTACGGGGTGCTACGCTCAGGCGTTTGCGGGTGAAGCGGCTGACAAAAGCGATGCGGATATAATCGTCGGCAACAAGACAAATTCCGATTTGCCCCGACTTATTGACGAATTTTCGCACTCGCACAAAAGGCTTATCAATGTTTTGCCGCACCTTAAAGACGACAAATTCAGCGGCAGACCCATTCATGAATTTGAAAGTCACACAAGGGCTTTTATAAAGATACAGGACGGCTGCAACCGTTACTGCACATACTGCATAATTCCGACGTCCAAGGGTTTTTCTCGCTCAAAACCGCTTGACGAAGTAAAAAGCGAGATAGAAAATCTTGCGAAATGCGGCTACAAGGAGCTTGTTTTTGTCGGCATAAATCTGTCTTCATACGGCATGGACATAGGGCTTAACATATGCGATGCACTCGAAGAAGCGGAGAAAACCGACGGCATTGAACGCATTCGCTTGGGGTCCCTCGAGCCGGACCACATAACGGATGAAGTAATCGAGCGGCTTAAAAAAATGAAAAAATTCTGCCCGCAGTTTCATCTGTCGCTTCAGAGCGGCTGTGACAGTGTGTTAAAACGAATGAACAGGCACTACACGGCGGCGGAATATACCGAGCTTTGCGACAAGCTTAAAAAGGCCTTCCCCGATGTATCACTGACAACCGATATTATAGCGGGCTTCCCCGGGGAGACTGAGGAAATGTTCCTCGAAACGGTTGAATACGCCAAAAAGACGGGCTTTATGAAGGTGCATGTGTTCCCCTACTCACAGCGTGAGGGCACACCTGCCGCCACATACCCCGACCAGGTGCCGACAGAAGAGAAAAACCGCAGATGCCGTCTTCTGCAGACCGAATGCGACAAACTGAGAAAAAAATATCTTTCCGAATATGTCGGCAAGACAATGCCCGTTTTATTCGAGACACCGAAAAACGGAGTACAGCACGGCTACACGGCAAATTATATCCCGGTAAAAGTGCCGCGCCTTACGCCTCTCACGGGACTAATCAAAAATGTGCTGATAACCGCGTCGGATACAGAGGGTGTGAAAGGGATAATAAGTGAGCAAGGAGCAAGGAACAAGGAGCAGTGATAATGTAAAATGTAAAATGTAAAATGTAAAATGTAAAATGTAAAATGTAGAATGCATAATGCAGAATTATGGAAAACGCTAAAGCGTTTTGAATTGTATAAGCTACGCAACTGATTAAATTGTCAAAAAATACAGTTCTAAAAGTTCGCGAAGCTATATAAATCAAGTCCGCAGGACTTCCGACATTATGCATTCTACATTATGCATTCTACATTGAAATTGCTAATTGCTCCTTTCTCCTTTTGTAAAAAAAGCGTTTTGGATTGTATAAGCTACGCAACTGATTAAATTGTCAAAAAATACAGTTCTTAAAGTTCGCGAAGCTATATAAATCAAGTCCGCAGGACTTCCGAAACTGCTCCTTGCTCCTTGCTCCTTGCTCCTTTTGTAAAAAAGCGGACCGGCTTATCTTCATCAGGCCGATCCGCATTTTTATTCTGTTCTGCTGTTTTATTTTGTGCCGAAAATTCTGTCGCCGGCATCGCCGAGACCGGGAACAATATAGCCGTGCTCGTTAAGATGATCGTCAAGTGCTGCACAATAGATATCAACATCGGGATGTGCCTCCGAAAGAGCCTTGAGTCCTTCGGGAGCGGCGATAGTGCACATGAACTTTATGTTCTTGGGGCCTCTCTTCTTTATAAGAGAAATTGCGTCGATTGCCGAACCGCCGGTTGCGCACATGGGGTCAACAACGATAACATCACGATCCTCGATATCATGAGGAAGCTTGCAATAATATTCAACAGGCTGAAGTGTTTCGGGATCTCTGTAAAGACCGATATGGCCTACTCTTGCGGAGGGGATAAGTGTAAGAACGCCGTCAACCATGCCGAGACCTGCTCTGAGTATGGGCACGATAGCGAGCTTTTTGCCTGCAAGCTGCTTTACCTTCGCAACTGCGACGGGTGTTTCAACCTCGACCTCTTCAAGCTGAAGATCACGGGTTGCTTCGTAGCACATAAGCATGGCTATTTCGCCGATAAGAGTTCTGAAATCCTTGGAAGCTGTATTCTTGTCACGAAGAATTGAGAGCTTATGCTGAATAAGAGGATGATTTGTTACAGTGATGTTTCCCATTGTTTAAACTGTCCTTTCACCTTGTGTTTTATACATATATCGCCGCACGGCAACATATAACTTTTTTGAAATTATACACCCGCAACAACCGTTTTGCAACAGTTAATCGCACTTTTTTTCGAGTGCCGTTATCTGGTCCACTCTTCTCTGATGTCTGCCGCCCTCAAACTCCGTCTCAAGGAAAACCTTGACAAGCTCAAGCGCCGCACCCTCGCCTATTACTCTCGCACCGAGGCACAGAGCGTTTGCGTCATTGTGAAGTCTTGTATATTTCGCACTGAAATAATCGGTGCAGCATGCGGCTCTTATACCCTTGACCTTGTTTGCCGCCATTGAAATGCCGATACCCGTACCGCAGCAGAGTATTGCCTTTTCGCACTCGCCCGACACTACCTTTTGGCAGGTCTTTTCCGCCTGCAGGGGATAGTCGCACGATGAAGTGTCATATGCACCGCAGTCAATGTACTGTATGCCCGCTTCGTCAAAATATTTTCTTATGGCTTCCTTAAGCGGAAAGCCCGCATGGTCACTGCCTATTGCTATCATTTTGTGTTTCTCCTTTTTGCTTTTGGTTTCGTTCACGCTCAGCCTGCGACAGACGAAGATAAATAGGGAACAAATCGTCTGCCGATATAGGCTTTACACCGTTATTATACAGCATCGATGCGAGTAAAGCAACACCCGAACCGTGCTGATAAGAATAAACCGAAGAAAAATATTCGGCATTTATGTCTTTTTCGGCAAAATATTTTTTTACAACCGGAATGCCGTCACCGACAAACACAATTGTTTTTTTCTGTTTTGACAGAATTTCTTCGAGCTCGTCAAGCTTTAATGGCGCGTCATCCGTTATTCTGTTTGTGTTTTCGCCGTCAAACTCAAAAAGTGATGTATAGACCTGCGAACAGCGTGCATCCATAACGGGACAGATAACGCAGTTTTCTCTCATAACGCCGGCGGCCAGTGCGTGAAGCGTTGACACACCGTAAACCGGAATATTTTTATCAAACGCCATGCCCTTTATGGCGGCGACGCCTATTCTGATACCCGTAAACGACCCGGGACCTGCGGCGACTGCGAGAATATCAATATCGTTTAATGTCAATGCCGCATTTTTAAGTGCCGAGTCAATCACCGTCATAAGCGTGCGTGAATGCGTAAGTCCAACATTTACGTAGCTGTCGGAAATTATTTTGCCGTCTTTTGCGACTGCCGCACCGCATGACACGGCGGATGTATCTATACCGAGAACTGTCATCAGAACGCTCCCCCTTCAACCGAAATAATTCTGTCGTCCTCTTTTTCGCCCCGTGATATATCTATATACACCGTGTTTTCGGGGAGATATTCACGAATGTTCTCACTCCACTCGATAAACAGAATGCTGTCTTCGTTTATGTAGTCGAAAAATCCCGTGGAGTACAGATCGTCTAAATCGGTTATTCTGTACATATCAAAATGGTAAATATGAGGTGTGCCGCCGTAATCGTGAACAAGGGCGAAAGTGGGACTGCACACGAACGAAGTGTTATTATAGCACTTTAATGCACCTCTGACAAACGCCGTTTTGCCCATGCCCATGCCGCCCGTAAATGCGACAACACTGCCGGACGGGATATCGGCACAGATTTTTTCGGCAATATCGGATGTTTCTTTTTCACTTGAGGAATAATATTTTTTCAAGGTCTGTCCTCCGAACTATTGAAATAGAAAAGAAAATTATATATAATATCAGATAATCGGCAATGGAAAAGGGACCGGGGGTCAGGGACCGGGGACCGGGGGCCAGGGGCCGGGGACCGGGGTGCTGAGGAAGGCACTGCGTGCCTTGGATTATATGGAGCTTCGCAAAAGGTTAGATTTTGAAAAGATTTCTTTTCAGAAACGAAGCTTAAACAGAAAATACAGATTTTGGAGACTGAGATGTCAAAGATTTTCAATACAATAAAAACAGCGATAAAGGACACGGATTTTCTTTTAATGTTTCTGTGTCTTGCCGCGTCGGCGTACGGAATACTCGCGGTTTACAGTGCCACTCTTGCCGAAAAGGATGCGGATGCCGCACTCTCACGTGACGCAAGAACAATGCTTATAGCCGTCGGCGTAGGCGCTGTGATGGCGGTAATAATATCGTTTATCGACTACAATTTCATCACAAAAATGTTTCCGGTTATAGGTGCAGTGTGCGTGGGGCTTTTGCTGCTGACGCTTGTCATAGGTGTCGGCCCCGCTGAACGACCCGACGCAAAGACATGGCTTAAAATCGGCTCTTCGGGACTCTATTTTCAGCCGTCGGAGCTTATGAAAATAGGCTTTATAATCACGCTCGGCATGCACATTGAGCTTATAGGCGACCGTCTTACAAACTTTAAGCATGTTCTGTTTTTGGGAATACACGCGCTCATTCCGACAGGGCTTGTCGCAATATCGGGCGACATGGGCAGTGCAATAGTATTTATAATAATCTTCGCCGTAATGGCATTCTGTGCCGGCGTGCAGCTAAGATATTTTGTAATAGGCGGTGCGGCTGTCTGTGCGGCGGCTCCCGCTGTGTGGTATTTTATTTTCGATTCAACTCAGAAAGAAAGAATTCTGGGACTGTTTGATCCCGATTTGTACAGCGACATTATGTATCAGCAAAATCAGGGGCTTAAGGCTCTTAAAAACGGCGGGCTTACCGGTGAAGGTCTGTTTCACGGCACACTCACCCAGCAGGCAAACGCCATACCCGAAGCGGAAAACGATATGATTTTTACCGCAGTCGGCGAGGAGCTCGGTTTTATCGGCTGTATTCTGGTGCTGTGTCTGCTTGTGGGGATCTGCATAAAAATCGTATCCGTCGGCAGGCATTCACGCTACGGCGCGACATCGCTTATGTGCTACGGCATGGCGGCAATGATAATGGGACAGATGACAATAAACGTCGGCATGTGCCTTAAAATTCTGCCCGTCATAGGAATTACACTTCCGTTTTTCAGTGCCGGCGGTTCATCGAACCTCTGCATTTATATAGGAATAGGACTCGTAATGAGCATATACAGATTTGATAAAGAGAAGCAGGCGACCGACTTCAGACTGAGCAACACAACCGTATTCGGAAATTATTAAGCATCAGTCTTCTTTCTGAAGTCTTGCGGCTTTTTCCATAAGTTTCTTTGTGCCGCATGATTCAAATGCGACTTCAACAAGCTTGTCGTTTCCGAGGGGAGTTACATTCAGAACCATTCCCCTGCCGAACTTTTTATGAATTACCGTATCGCCGACTGCAACAGACACAGTCGGTGATATTTTTTTGTCGTCCGCCGAAGTTTCGGTCATAGCACCGAATGTTGTTTTCTTTGTATCGGCGTTTTTTGAATAAGCCGAGCTGTATGTTCCGCCGAAGGAATTTGAAACGTACGATGACGCACCGGAGTTATCATACTTTTCGGCATTCTGTGTAAAATATCTGCTGCTGTTTTTGACATAACCGCCGAATGAGCCGTATGAACCAAACGATCCGTACGCGTTCTGCCGTGCGGGAGTGGTGTTGTTTATAAGCTCCTTTGGTATTTCTTCAAGAAAAATCGACGGCGGATTCATTGTCGTTCTGCCGAACTGCATTCTGCTGTACGCATTGAGAATATAGAGCTTTTTCTTGGCTCGTGTTATGCCAACATATGCAAGACGGCGTTCTTCCTCAAGCCCTTCGCCGCCGTAGAGCGACTGCTGTGACGGAAATACATTGTTTTCCATTCCGACCAGAAAAACAACCGGAAATTCAAGTCCTTTTGCGGCATGAAGCGTCATAAGCGTGACGGTGTCCGCCTCGGCATTATAGTTATCAATATCCGAAAGCAGGGCGACCTCTTCCAAGAAGCCTGTCAAAGAAGCGTCGGTGCCGTTTTCGGTCTCGTATTTTGCAATTGTTGAATACAATTCGTCAAGGTTCGCTATGCGGTCCTCTCGTTTGTCGGGCTCAGCATCGAGGGACTGAATATAGCCCGATTCATTCATGATATAGCGGAAAAGCTCCGCCAAGGTCATTTTTTCGGACGCTTCTATAAAGCCGTTTATCATATCGGCAAACAGCTTAAGCTTGGATGCGGAGCGTGACAGAGCGTTAAATTCATCCGCCATATTCATGACATTAAACGGACTTTCGCCGAGTCTTGACGCAATTTCAAAAACGTTATTTACGGTAGTTTCACCGATTTTGCGTTTTGGCTCGTTTATTATACGGCGCATGCGAACGCTGTCGTTGGGGTTTGACACAACGGCAAGATAAGCCAGTGCGTCCTTTATTTCTTTGCGGTCATAGAATCTGTGGCCGCCGATAATTCTGTACGGCACACCCGCCTTGACAAGCGCACGTTCAATGTTATTCGACTGGGCGTTCATTCTGTATAAAACTGCGCAGTCCGAAAAAGCGTAGCCGTCGGATGAAAGGTCCATAACGGTGTCGGCGACAAAAATGCCTTCCTCTGTGTCGGTGGGGCATGTACGCACCTCGATTTTTTCGCCCTTGCCGTTTGAAGTCCAAAGATTTTTGCCCTTACGCTCGGAGTTATGCGCGATAACTGCGTTTGCGGCATCGAGAATTGTCTGCGTGGAACGGTAGTTTTCTTCAAGACGGATAACAAGTGTGTTTTCGTTCTGCTCCTCAAAATTGAGAATATTTTCTATATTTGCGCCACGGAAGCTGTAAATACTCTGGTCGTCATCACCCACGACACAGAGATTATGATGCGCCCCCGCCAGAAGGCTTACAAGTACAAACTGGGCGTGGTTGGTGTCCTGATATTCATCAACCATAACATATCTGAATTTGTTCTGATAATATTCGAGAATGTCGGCGTTTTCTTTGAAAAGACGCACGGTATTTGCGATAATGTCGTCAAAGTCCATGGCGTCGGCATCTTTAAGAAGCTTCTGATAGAGTGCATACGCCTTTGCGATATCGTTTTTACGCACGTCGAATTTGCCGGGCTCAATTCCCGTTTTAGGGTAATCCTCGGCGGATATAAGGCGATCCTTTGCCTTGCTTATTTCATTGAGAACGGTCTTAAGCGGCAGAAATTTTTCGTCTATTCCGAGCTGTCGCAGGCAGTCCTTCATGACACGCTTTGAGTCGTCGGAATCATAAATCGTAAAGTGTGAGGAATGACCTATTCTGTCGGCATCCCTTCGAAGAATACGAACACATGCGGAATGGAATGTGCTTGCCCATATCTCGTTGCCGTCCTCGCCGAGCATTTTCACAAGACGCTCTTTTAATTCGTTTGCCGCCTTGTTTGTGAATGTAATGGCGAGAATCTGCCACGGTTTCGGTGCGTCTACCTTAAGCATCGGAGCAATACGGGGATAGACGGAGGAGTCGCCGTCAAGATAGCTTTTGAAAAGCTCCTCGGGGTTTTCCTCAAAGCCGTCATATAATTTATCGGAGTTGTAGGCGTTGCCGTACTCCATAAGATATGCTATACGGTTAACTATAACGGTTGTTTTTCCGCTGCCCGCGCCCGCAAGAATAAGCAGCGGCCCCTTTACGGTAGTCACTGCCTGAAGCTGCATATCGTTAAGTCCCGAGAATTTTTTCTCGATGACCTTTTTTCTGAGTTGAAGAGCAAGATTATTGTTCATATCAGTCGTCTAAATCCACTTTAATAGTAAAGCCGTCCTCCGGGAAATCAAATTCGGGGACTTTGTTGCCGGGCTTAATATCGTCAACAGGTACAGACGGTGCGGGAGCGTCAAATTCATCAATGGGTGACGCGGGGGTCGGCTCACCGCCGATAGCATCATCGAACGCATCGACAAACTCGTCCGCAGGAGCGACTGAAACCGCATTGGTGTCAAATACGCTTGCATCAAACGAAAAACCGGGTTCGGGCGTTACCGTAACATTTTCTTTTTCGTGTGCGGGAGACACGGTCTCTTTTTCTTCGGTTTTATGTTCGATAAAAGTCGGGGACGGCACAAAGGTATCCTCTTTGATAACCTTTACTTCGCTCTGTTCGGTGACTTTTTCGGGCTGAGGCACAATGGGTGAAGGTTCAACCTTTTTAACCTGTTCGGGAGCTTTGAAAACCGAGGCGGGCTTTTCTTCCACAGTCGGTTTAACGGGTGCACTTACCTGCGGTTTTGCAAAAAATTCGGGAGCGGCGGCTGTATTTTCGGCATTTGCATCAAAATTATCTTCGTCTGCCTCGGTGTCGGTGTTTTCTTCGAGCTGTTCACCGAACTCCGACAATATCTGCTGAATATCGGAGAGTGCGGACAAAAGCCCCGAAAAGCTGTTGTTGCAGTTTCCGAGTGCGTCTTTTACGACATCGACTATTGTCTGAGCGTTTGCGGAGGCCTTATCGGCTTTTACGGATGCCACGTCAAAAACGGTTGCGCAGTGCTCTTTTGCGTCACTTACGAGCGAATCCGAAAAACGCTTAGCATCAAGCATGGCGGCACCGAGACTCGATTCCGCTTTTTTTGCAATATCGCACGTGTCGCACTTGCTTTTTTCGACATTAAGCTGTTTTGTAAGCTCGGCTATTTCGGAGTCTTTAGCCTCCCCGAGCTTTGTAAGCGTGTTGACCTGTGCCGACAAATCTTCTTTTTCTTTGAGAAGAGCTGAAATGTATTCAAGAACCTCTTGTCTGTTGAATCCCTTAAAGGATGAACGGAATGTAATGCTGTCTGCCATAGAAAAAAACTCCCCTGTGAAATATACTTTATAATAACACAGACAAATCGTAAATACAAGAGGATAATATTTGCAAGGCAAGAAAAGGGGCCGGCTGTCAGGGGCCGGGGGTCGGGGGGGGAAGGAAGGCACTGCGTGCCTTGGATTTATACACAATTTTTTGCAAAAAATCGGAAGAGACAGAAAAATTTTAACTGATTTTCAGTATGATGTGATAAAAATTCTCTCAAACAGTTGACATAAATAAAAAATTGTTTTAAAAATATAACAGGACAAAAGTGAGGTAAGACATAATGAAAGACTACATCAAATTTGTTGCAATTCTGGCGGTGCTGCTGGGTGTGAGCGAAGCGGCAAAATTTATCAAAAAGAAGTTAGACGAAGCTCCCGCGAAAAAGCCCGAAGAGAGTGTGTCCGCAGAAGACGGCACCGAAAGCACTCCGGCAGACAACACAGAAACAACAGCCGAAAATTAAAGGAGACATCAACATGAAATTCAGAAAAGTAATAGCGTTAATTTCCGTTCTGGCGATTGCCCTCGGCGTTTCGTCATGCGGCAAAAAGACAGAGGAAGAGACAACTCTTGACTCTGCGGCAACAACAGCCGAAGAGACAACCGGCACCGAAGGCACTACAGCCGACACCGCAAAGACGGAGAACACAACCGAAGCAAAGAAAGATTTTGTATTCGACTCCGAAAAAGCCACACGCATAGGCGAATTTACATCCGAAATATACGGCAAAATGACCGTATGGTTCCAGGATGACACAATAGCGATAAAGGACGAATTCGGCACTGTAAAATTCGCGCTCGATTCTCAGGGGTATTCCCCCGACTCAAACGAAGGGCAGATTCAGTTTATCACCGAAGACATGAACTTTGACGGCTATGTCGATTTTCGTCTTCTGTCGTCTGCCGGCACCGTTAACAGCTATTTCTATTGCTGGCTGTGGGACATGAATGCGAAGACATTCTCTTACTACGCTCCCCTGGCGGCAATAACCTCACCCGTTTTCAACAAGGATACACAGACTGTTGAATCGACAAACAGAATTTCAGCCACAACATACGACTGCTCCACATATAAGTGGGTAAACGGCGCACTGACACTTCAGACACACGAAACAAAGACAGTCGAAGAAGAGGTCACACAGTCAACCGAGGTCGCACAGAATACCGCATCCGAGATTACAAACGGCGTCATATTGGCATATGTTACACTCTACGGCAACCCGGGCTCCGACTGCCGCTGGTTTGCAACCGTTGAGGACGAAAACATTGTCGACGTTCTGTCGCAGACATATGACGACGCAACGGCAAAAACGACAATCTGCTTTCAGGCACACGGCACAGGCACAACCACGGTTGCCGTCCGCTTTGCACTTGACAAGAACAGCGATTTCGTCAGCGAAAAAATATTCAACGTAACCGCCGATGACGATCTCAGAATTTCAATAATAGAAACTCAGTGAGGAAAACATGAAGCTTTTAATCGTTTCGGACTCGCACGGCAGCACGGCATTTCTCGAAAAGGCATTGCAGAGAGAACGCAGTGCAGACATAATCGTCCACTGCGGCGACGGTGCGGATGACCTTGATTTATTCCGTGAATACACATCGGGCAAGCTTGTCTATCAGAACAAAGGCAACATGGATTTTTATTGCCGGGACTGCACCGACAGCTGTCTGTTCCCTGCGGACGGTGTTATGATTTTTACATGTCACGGTCATAAATTCGATGTAAAAAACGGGCTTTTAAACCTGTCGTTCGCCGCAAAATCAAAAAATGCGAGAGTATGCCTTTTCGGTCACACGCATCTGCAATACCTAAATGATGACGGTGAGCTTCTTCTTATGAACCCCGGCAGTATCAGAAACGGACTGTATGCGACACTTGAGATAAAAAACGGAGAGCTTATTCCGGAGCTTAAAAGCATTTGAGGAGAAAATATGATTTCGACCAGATTTATAGGCGGCTCGACCGACTATACGACATATACGCACCATGTAAACGCCCCGTTGTTCAGAAAAACATTTGAAATAAAAAAGGGTGATTCGGCAAAGCTTACAATAACCGGGCTCGGTTTTTATGAGCTTTACATAAACGGCAAAGACATAACCAAGGGGCTTTTGTCGCCGTATATTTCAAATCCCGACCATTTTGTATACTATGATGAGTATGACCTTACCCCGTTTGTGTTCGACGGCAAAAACGCAATGTGCGTTATCCTCGGAAACGGCATGCAGAACTGTCCCGGCGGTGAAATATGGGATTTTGAAAAGGCATCCTTCAGAGGTGCACCCCGTTTTGCGTTCGCACTTGAAATAACGAATGAAAACGGCGATACCTCGATAACCGAAGCAGATGAAACCGTAAAGGTCATGCCCTCACATATTACATTTGATGATTTAAGGTGCGGCTGTCACATTGACAACAGACTTTTTGACAGAAATGTATTTCTGCCCGATTACGATGACAGCAAAATGTGCAATGCCCTGCCCCTTGAAACACCGAGGGGCGAAAAAAAGCTGTCTGCCGCTCTGCCCATTCTGCCGATATCAGACCCGCTTAAAGCCGTAAAAATCACAAAAGGCACATTTGCCAAAGAGCATCCGAGAAACGATGTCACCAAAAAGGCGGCAAAGGTGTATCTTAAAGAGAAAAACGGCTGGCTTTATGATTTCGGCGTAAACACCGCCGGTATTGAAACCGTCAGAATCAAAGGCAGAAAAGGTCAGCAGATTGACATTCAGTTCGGCGAATATCTCGACAAAAACGGGGAGCTGAGCGTCAACAACATAAACTTTTTCCCGAACGGCTATTCACAGAGGGATATTTTTATACTGAACGGTGAAGGAGAAGAGCAGTTTTCACCGCTGTTCACATACCACGGCGCACGCTATGCCCTTATAATCGGTCTTGACGACGAACAGGCGACCGAGGATTTAATTACATTCACACCGTACTCAACACTCACATGTGCAAGAGGAGATTTTGAATGCTCCGACGACACGGCAAACGCACTTCAGAGGATAATAAGAAATTCCGACCGTTCTAACTTCTATCACTTCCCCACCGACTGCCCGCATCGTGAGAAAAACGGCTGGACGGGCGATGCGGCTCTGTCATGCGTGCAGATGTCATATAACTTCGCACCGGAAGAAGCGTATGCTCAGTGGCTCGAAAATATCGGCGCGACACTGTCAAAGGACGGTCAGCTGCCCGGAATCATACCCACAGCCGGATGGGGCTACAAATGGGGCAACGGCCCTGTGTGGGATGCCGTGCTGTTTGAACTGCCCTACGTTACATACAAATTAAGAGGCGACAGAAAAATTATCGAAGACAATACCCCGTATTTCATGAGATACGCCGACTACATTTCACGCAATCTTAACAGGCACGGACTTGTTGATTTCGGTCTCGGAGACTGGTGTCCGGTTACGACAGTCAAAGCACCCATTGTGCTTACAAGTTCTTTGGCGACAATTGACAATATGACAAAGGCGGCTTTTATGCTCGGTGAGATAGGACTTGAGGAACAGAAAAGCTTCTGTCTTAATCTCGCGAACAGAATTAAAGCGGCGGCGAGAAACAGACTTATCGATTTCGGCACAATGACAGCAAAAGGCAACTGTCAGACTTCACAGGCGGCGGCAATTTACTACAACCTTTTTGACGAAAGCGAAAAGCAGGCGGCATTCAAAAAGCTTCTTAAGCTGATAGAAAAAGCGGACAACCATATAGATGTCGGCATAATCGGCGCTCGTGTTATTTTCAGAGTGCTTACCGATTTCGGCTATGAAAATCTCGCTTATGAAATGCTGACACGCCCGGACTTCCCGTCATACGGTCATTTTCTTGTACAGGGGCACACTTCCCTGCCGGAGGCGTTTATAAAAGACGGGGACAACAATCCGCCGTCACTCAACCATCATTTCTTCGGCGACTATTCGGCATGGTTTATAAACTGCATTGCCGGAATTGAAATAAATCCGTACAACACCGACTGCAAGGAAGCGGCTATCCGTCCGCACTTCATAGACAAGCTCACCCACGCCGAAGCGTACTATATAAGCGTATGCGGCAGAATTTCCGTAAAATGGAAGAGAACGTCAAAGGGCATAACGCTCGAGACGGAAGTACCCGAGGGAATATACGGGGAGATTACGCTGCCGGAAGGGTTTGTTTTTGAGGACAGCGAGCTGTCTGACCGAAAAATTGCAAGCGGAAAGTTTGTAATTAAGGAGCAAGGAGCAAGGAGCAAGGAGCAGTGACAGCAATTTCAATGCAGAATGCATAATGTAGAATGCATAATGTCGGAAGTCCTACGGACTTGATTTATATAGCTTCGCGAACTGACAGAAGTGTATTCTCGGATAATTTAATCTTTTGCGTAGCTTTATAATCCAAAACGCTTCAGCGTTTTCCTTCATTCTTAATTC
>CAZTWO010000031.1:0-13589 GCA_964617965.1 uncultured Ruminococcus sp.
TTATGCTTTCGGTAAGCGTCTCAACAAGCTCGTTGTCATGCTTTGCCATATTTGAGGAAAGCTCTATCATAGTAAGATATGTAGAAAAGCTGTCTGCATTAAGCAGCATTTCAACGGTAGTTGCCGAGCCATTTACATACACACTGCGAAGTCTTTCCTGAAGTTCGACATTAGCGTCTTCAATTTCCTGCTGCAAGTCAATCTGTTGAAGTTCGTTATGATTTATATCATCTTCGATTCCGTCAATCTCGGTATCAAGTTCATCGATTTTTTCCTGGTAAACAGCTTCTTCGCTTTCAAGCTCGGCTATCTGTTCATCAAGACTGTTGATTTTGCTCTGATAGTTATCAATCTGCTCGTTAAGCTCAGTTACGTATTCTTCCTGCTTAGAAATGTCATCCTTTATGGACTCCATTTTTTCTTTTGTGGAAGAAATTTTATCATTCAGTTCTTCCTGCTGCTCTTTATAGGAGTCGATTTTGCTCTGTTCGGAGCTTGAAAGAGTCACGGCATATACTATGGGCTGCAAAATGCACATTAAAAGACATATGCTCAAAAGCAAAGATAATTTTGACTTATTTCGTTTAATGCTCATCATCAAGTACAACACTTCCCTGCTCTTTAAGATATTTTCCTATTGAAATAATGCTGCCGAATCCGCCTGTTATAATACTTATCGCAATAAAAGCAATTGCGATATATACGGCATAATCCCAGAAGCTTACGAGACTGCCTCCGAGTACACCGAATATTGTCAGAAGTGCGTCGCTTGTAAAATAATACAGAGCGTAAAGCAGTCCGAATGACAGTATTGCAGAAATTATTCCGAGAGTAAGTCCTTCAACAAGGAACGGCCATCTGATAAATGAATTTGTGGCACCGACGGCCTTCATTATGCTGATTTCAAGCCTTCTTGAAAACATTGTAATCTTAATCGTATTTGCAATTATGAAAATCGCAACAATAAGAAGAATTATAACAATGCCTATGCTTATATATGTTACCGCTGTTCTTATGCCTTCAAGCTTTTCGGCAAGGTCACTGTTTTCTCTGATATCGTAAATGCCGGAGAGGGTCTTGATACTCTCAACCGTTTCTCTGAAATACTGCATGTCTGTTACAACAACCTTATATCCGTCGGGGAGAAATGAATCGTCAACGCCGTTTAATGCTGAAGCATTGTCACCGAGGGAACTCAAAACCTGTTCATATGCCTGTGACTTCGGAACAAATTCAATGGATGACACATTGTCAATCTTTTTAAGATTGTTGCCGAGTTCCTGCACTTCACTGTCATCTGAGTCAAGCTCCGCATAAACCATAATAACGTTCTGTGACTGAATGTTCTGAAGCAGCGAATCGACATTCAGAAAGAGAAGAAACGCACAGCCAATCATGACAAGACATGACATCAAAACGGCAACAGAAGCAACAGACATCAAGCGATTTATTCCGATATTTTTGATACCTTCACTTGTAAGATATCTTAAATTCATTCTTTTTTTCATATTGTATCCTCTTGCCTGTTATTGATTGTCAGCGTCTTCATCAACCGTAAGTTCATCGGTTGCGGTTTCTTTGCCGTATGAATGTATGAAAACTTCGGTTTCAGAACCGGGTATCGGCTCCTGATAATAACCGCTCATCTTAGTCACGGGAATTGTCTCTTCCTCAGTTACATTCTCGGCAATTTCGGGATGCTCTGTATCGGACACTACCCTGCCGTTGCTGATTTTAACAATTCTTTTATTATAATGCTGTATAAGATCAACGGCATGAGTAACCATTATAATTGTGGTTTTGTCGTTTCTGTTTATCTGATCGAGCAGGTCGACAATTTCTTTTGACATCTGAGGGTCAACATTTCCTGTCGGCTCATCGGCTATTATAATATCGGCATGGTTAACAAGAGCACGAGCCAGAGCGACACGCTGCTGTTCGCCGCCCGAGAGCTGTTTCGGAAAGCTTCTGGCTTTCGATGTAAGCCCTACAAGGCTCAAAGCATAAGCGACACGCCTCGAAATATCTTTGGGTTTTGCACCTATAACATGCATTGCAAAAGCTACATTTTCATAGACCGTTTTTGTAGGGATAAGTCTGAAATCCTGAAAAACGATGCCGAGCTTTCTGCGGTAGTACGGCACTTTGCTTGCACGAAGTTCGTTGAGATTAAGTCCGTCAACGGTGATTGAACCGCCTGTCGGGACCTCCTCTCTCATTATCATTTTCAAGAATGTGCTTTTACCGGCACCGGAAGCACCGACGACAAATACAAATTCGCCTCTGTCAACATGGAGATTTACTCCGTTAAGTGCCTTTGTGCCGTTATCATATTCTTTTGAAACATTATTAAATTCTATCATAACTGAAATTTTCTCTTATTCGATTTGCAAAACGAATGGCAAACGAATTTAAATTGCCTGAGAAAGGCCATTTCACTCCTTTTAAGTTTAATTCGAATCGATTATACTGCGGTTTGCTTAAAGCTACTTTAATCAATACTTTATGGGTGAAGAGTCAAGATACTTCTTTACCATGAGGGCGACCTTAAATACGATAGCGTCGTCAAATTCTCTTAAGTCAAGACCTGTAAGCTTTCTGATTTTTTCGAGACGATATACAAGTGTGTTTCTGTGAACGAAAAGCTTTCTTGAAGTTTCTGACACATTAAGATTGTTTTCAAAGAACTTCTGAATTGTGAAAAGTGTTTCATGATCAAGCGATTCAATCGATCCGCGTTTGAAAACCTCTCTTAAGAACATTTCGCAGAGAGTTGTGGGAAGCTGATAAATAAGTCTTGCAATACCGAGATTTTCATAGCTTACAATAACCTTCTCGGTGTCGAATACCTTGCCGACTTCAAGAGCAACCTGTGCTTCTTTGAATGAACGGGCAAGCTCTTTTACGCCCTTGACCTGTGTGCCTATACCGACAACTGCATGGTTTGAAACCTCTGCATCAAGGGAATCAATAACCGAACGTGCAAGCTTTTCAAGATCTTTAATTTCGGCACCGGATGAAATATCTTTAATAATGGCAATGTCATTTTCGTTGATATTGATAACAAAGTCTTTGTTTTTATCGGGGAACAGTGACTGAATCATTTCAAATACGGATGCTTCACATGATTCGCCGAGTCTTAACAGAAATACAACACGCAGGGTTTCATTGTTGAAATGAAGCTCCCTTGCCTTAAGATAGATATCGCCCGGGAGGATGTTGTCAAGCATAACATTTTTGACAAAATTGCTTCTGTCATACTTTTCGTCATAATACTGCTTTATGCTTGAGAGAGACACAGAGAGAATGGATGTGTATTTCTCGGCAAGTGTGTCATTGCCCTCGACAAATACTGCATATTCCGGCTGCATAGCGGAGCCGAAAGCACGGTAAGTGTAGCCGTTTACCGTAACGGGATTGTTGGTTGAAAAAGCCTCGGTTATACCCGATGTGATAACATCTCCGATTTTTGCAAGCTCAGTGCAGGAAACAATTGTGCCGCTTTCATCAACGACGCCGACTACCCTGCCGACGGCATCCTTCATCTGATGAATGATTCCCTGAAAAAGTCTGTTTGACATATTTGTTTGCATCCCTTTCATTCTTTGAAAAATGTGATATCAAAAGCTAAAAATATTCTATTAGTACAATTTGACAAAATGCTACTGTTATATAATACTCATTTTCTTCGCAAATTGCAAGTGCTTTTGCAAAAAGATACAAATTTTCTTATGTTTTTTATTGAATTATGTTATAAGGCGTTCAATTCCATTATAAAAAATATACAACGACTCATACATTTTTTTGTAAAAAGAGCCGTTGTATAAATTGACTAATATTAAATTGTTTTTTGCTTTATAAGACTCAATTCTTCGTCCGTAAGTTCCCTGCACCCGCTCTCAGGCAGATTTTTATCAAGTCTTAAAGCACCTATTGCATCTCTTCTAAGCTCGATAACTTCACTGCCTAAAGACAAAAACATTCTTTTTATCTGATGGTATCTGCCTTCTTTAAGAATAACTTTATACAAAGGATGTGAAGAATTATCAGTTCCGAGAAACTCTATTTCTGCAGGTTTTGTAATGCCGTCCGACAGCTTCACGCCATTTGCGAATGTCTCAAGAGAAGCATTAGTCAGCTTAACCGAAGCCGTTACGGTATACTCTTTTGACACATGGTGTGTCGGAGACAGAATATTGTGTGCAAATTCGCCGTCATCGGTAACAAGCACAAATCCGGTTGTGTTTTTATCGAGCCGTCCGGCAGGAAAAAGCCCCTTGCGTTTAAGTTCATCGGGAACAAGATCAACTACCGTTTTGTCGTCCGGTGAATTTGATGCGGAGACAACCCCCTTGGGCTTATTAAGCATAATATAGATATGCTTTTTGAAACTTACGGGGTGACCGTCTTTGCAGACTGAGTCTCTATCTGTATCAATGCTGCACTCGGGACGATTCACCGTGATGCCGTTAACGGTAATGCTGCCGGATTTTATGAGCTTCTTGGCATCCGTTCTTGACACCTGAAGCTGACCTGACACAAATTTGTCAAGCCTTATTTTTTCGCCCATAAAATTTATTCTATTTTACTCGGCGTTATTGTCGGATTTTTTAGAAGTCTGGTCTTTAACACGCTGAGCAACAACATTCACGGTGTTGAGCTGCTTTGTCAGAGCATCAACATGCTCCTTGCACTCATCAACGCCCTGTGTCAGAATTTCTTTGCATGCGTTCATTATCTTATCGACATAATTTGTTGCGCCGGTCTTAAGATCATTAGCCCACTGCTGTGCATTGGCGACGATTTCATTTGAATTATCTTTTGCGTCGGCTATTATGCCTTCTGCCTCTTTTTTTGCATCGGCAACAATCATATTTCCTTTTTCTTCGGCACGGCGTGTAATTTCATGCTCTTCAACAAGGTTTGCGGCTTTTGTTTCAGCCTTCTTGACAATCAAATCGGCCTGCTCATTTGCCGAATCAAAAATCATTTTACGCTCATTGGCGATTTTGCGCGCCTGAATTATTTCATCGGGCATGCTGACTCTTATATCGGTAACAATCTGGCGTATTTCTTCTGCGTCAACTTTTACTTTATCGCCGACTATGGAGCGTTTGCCCTCTTCAAGGATATTTTCAATCTGGTTAAGTAAATCTTCGATGCTCATTTTATATCACCTTTCTCGTAACATTTTTATTCTTTCGGTTATATCATCTTTTATTTCTTTAGGTACAAAATCCGAAATGTCCCCTCCGAAGAAGCCCACTTCTTTAACAAGGCTGGAGCTCAGGAACATATATTCGGTGTCGGTAACCATAAATATGGTTTCAATTTCTTTAGCGAGCTTTTTGTTTGTAAGTGCCTGTTTAAACTCATCCTCGTAATCGGACAGAACTCTGAGTCCTTTGACAATAGCCACAGCGCCTTTTTTTACGGCGTATTCGGCAAGCAGTCCGTCATAGAAATCAACTTCAACGTTTGGGATAAAGCTTACACTTCTCTTTATAAAATCAACTCGCTCGGACGGAGTAAAAAGTCCGCTTTTCTTCTTTGAATTTATAAGGACAACTACAATAACTTTGTCAAACATTTTAGCTGTTCGACGGATTATATCAAGATGCCCTACGGTAATGGGGTCAAAGCTGCCCGGACAAATTGCGATTGATGCCACGACAAAAGACCTCCTTACTTTTTATTTACTGCGATAAAGTGTTATTTTTATTGCGGAGTATTTGTATGTCTTTTTTGTCTCGAAATCTCCGAATGTTTCGGGCAGTTCTTCATCCGCTTTTGTTTCACAGACAACAACGGAAGTATCTTTAAGCACACGCGGCAGATATTCAAACGCTTTATCTATGAGACCGCAGTGATAAGGCGGATCAAGAAAAACAATATCAAATTTTTCGTCTGTTCTGCCGAGAAAAGCTATCGAATCACTCATAACAAGCTTTGCCCTGTCATTAAAACCGACCGTATCGATATTTGACTTGACAACATTAAGACTTTTTCGGGAACTGTCGACAAAAACGACGTTTTCGGCTCCCCTGCTTAAAGCTTCAATGCCTATCTGGCCACTGCCCGCAAACAAATCGAGCATATTAGAGCCGGGGACTTCAAACTGAATTATATTGAAAACGGATTCTTTGACTTTATCGGTAGTCGGGCGAACATCCATACCCTCGGGTGTCGTTAATTTTCTTCCCCTTGCCGTACCGCCGACTACACGCATACTAACTCCCCGCTACACAAAAATATTCAATTGTTATTATCACACCAAAACATACATTTTGTCAATATGTTTTTATTATTTTAGAGTTAACTGAAGTGTTTTAGGTAAATTATTTGTTATTTTCAAAATAAATTCTGACATTTTCGGCGGCGACAGCAGTCATTCCGGGCACAGATTCAAGGTCGGTTATATCGGCAGCTTTTATGGCGGATACCGTCTTAAATCTGTCCATAAGAGCCTTTGCTCTTGTTTTGCCTATGCCGTCTATATTAAGAAGTGACGATTCGAGTGCTGTCATTTTTCTTTTCTTGCGGTGATAGGAAATTGCATAACGATGAACTTCCTCCTGAATTGAGCCGACAAACGAAAACACGCTTCTGTTGTCTTTAATCATAATCTCAGCTCCACCGCTTGTAATAGCTCTTGTACGGTGCTTGCCGTCCTTTACCATGCCGAAAAGCGGAACATCGAAGTTTCTTGCCTCAAAAATTTCACGCACGGCATTGACCTGCCCTATGCCGCCGTCAAGAAGAATAAGATCGGGTTTTACGCCGAAGCCCTCACCGGCTCCTTCATTTTGATAATATTCATTTATTCGCCTGTTAAGCACCTCGGCGAGAGAACGAAAATCGTCCTGCCCTTCAAATGACTTTATCATAAAACGCCTGTATGAGCTTCGAAGCGGTTTGCCGTCCTTATAAACTACCATACCCGCGACATTTTCGTGACCCTGTGTGTTTGATATATCATATGATTCTATATACTGAGGATAGTCTTTAAGTCCCAAAAGCTCCTGCAGTTCAAGAAGAACCGCTCTGCCCTTATCATTATATGACAATGAGCGAGACAGCTTTTGCATTGCGTTATTTTTCGCATTCTCTGCAACACCGTAATTTTCACCCGCTAAAGGATGAATAATTTTTACCTTTTTGCCCTTGATTTCAGACAGATAACGCTCTGTGTCTTCCATGTTGTCAAATTCGCTGTCAACGCAAATCTGCGACGGAATATATGTTTTATCGGAATAGTAGGCGGCAATTATCTCCGAATATTCCGCATTGATATTATCTATCTCCTCCGTTATAAATGTTTTTGTATCGACCAGATCATAATCTCTGAAAACAAGCACGCAGACACATGTTTTGCCGGAAGAAGAAGCCACACCGAACACATCCTGTTCGGGCGTTTTGACGGAAACAACATGCTGTTTTTGTGCAACTCGTTCAATAGCTCTTATTCTGTCACGGATTTTTGCGGCCTTTTCAAATTCAAGATTATCGGAAGCCTGTATCATCTCGGAATTGAGCTGCTTTATGTATTCGCTTTTTCCGCCTAAAATAAACTTTACGGCATCGTCAACATTTTTGTCGTAGTCTGCCTGTGAAATAAGCCCACAGCACGGAGCGGAACACAGCTTTATATGATAGTTAAGACACGGACGGGATTTTTTGTTTATGTCCGTCGGAAAATTCTTTGAACAGTGCGACAGCATAAAAATGTCAAGCGCCTGTCTTACGGCAGTACTTGAGCTTTCGGATGAAGTGTAAGGTCCGTAATATACGGCTTTGTCATCATCTTTCTGCTTTACTGCAGACAGCTTTTTCCACTTGTCGCCCGATACCTTCACATAGCTGTAACCCTTATCATCCTTGAGCAGAATATTATATTTCGGCTGATGACGCTTAATAAGATTGCATTCAAGCACAAGTGCTTCAAACTCACTTGAAACAATTATATAGTCAAAGTCGCAGACATTCTCAACCATTTTGCGAACCTTGCGGGTATGGTTGTTCTGTGAACCGAAATATTGCGATACTCTGTTGCACAGCACTTTTGCCTTGCCGATGTATATTATTTCACCGGCATTGTTTTTCATTATATATACGCCGGGCTTTTTAGGAAGAGCCATGGCTTTTTTTCTTAATTCTTTTATTTCCATTCTTTAAGAAAGGGGCCGGGGACCGGGGGTCAGGGGCCGGGGACAAAAGGCACTTTGTGCCTTAATATTGTGTAGCTTTGCCAAATAAATAATATTTCCACCTAAAAAGCTAATCTTGTGCGAAGCTTTATAATCCAAAACGCTTTGGCGTTTTCCGACATTATGCATTATGCATTCTGCATTATGCATTAAAGCGAGTAGAGTTAACAAAACGATAAGACTTTGCTACAAAATATACTTTGATAAGTGCGAAGTTTTATAATCCAAAACGCTACGGCGTTTTCCGACATTATGCATTATGCATTCTACATTATGCATTAACAACTGTGGATTGAGGAGTTAACAAACGATTATTTTGTCTTATAAAACAGATTTTATCTGTGCGAAGCCTTACAAATCCAAGACACGCAGTGTCTTCCGACATTATGCATTATGCATTCTACATTATGCATTTTTCGGCTAAAGTCGATTGTTTATCACTTTAGCATAAAGTATCGCAAAAGCAAAAAAGCTCTGCAAATGAAAAAAGTGCATCGGATTTACCGACGCACACATTTCACTCAGACAATCTTATTCGGCAAAACCGGAGATGATGAGTTTTGCAAGAGCATCAACAGCTTCGTTCTCATCCGGACCGTCGGCAATAATTCTTATATCATTGTCACCGGTAACGCCGAGAGAAAGAACCCCGAGAAGGCTTTTTGCGTTAGCCTTACGCTCATCCTTTTCAACCCAAATTGAAGACTTGAACTCGTTAGCCTTCTGGGTGAAGAATGTAGCGGGGCGAGCATGAAGTCCAACCTGATTCTGAACCGTAATATCCTTTACTACCATAATATGGTTACCCCTTCCGGAAAATTAATTTTACTTTGGGTATATTATATCACAAACATTAATAACGTCAATTAAAAAGGTTGATTAAAAAAATAATTCGTTCGAAAAACTAAATAGTGACAAATTTGAATTTGACTATTTGTGCAAAATTGCCATATTAAAAATTGTAATTTATTGAAATGTTACGTATTTTCTTTGTCTTCTTTGGCTTTTCGCAGAAATTCTCTGTCTTTTTTCGTTAATTCTGCTTTTTTCAGCAAATCCGGTCTGCGTTCGGCAGTTCTAAGAAGTGACTGTTCGTGCTTCCATTTGTCGATATTTGCGTGATGTCCCGATATAAGCACATCGGGCACTGTCTTGCCGTTCCACTCATATGGCTTTGTATACTGCGGATACTCTAAAAGTCCGTTATAGTGACTCTCTCCGGAGTATGCTTCTTCGTTGGGCAAAACGCCGTCAACCATTCTTGCGATGCAGTCGGCAAGAACAAGAGCCGGCAGTTCCCCGCCCGTCAGAACATAGTCACCGATTGAAATTTCTTCGTCAACTATTTCTTCGAGCACACGTTCGTCGACACCTTCATAGTGACCGCACAAAATGACAATATTGTCAAGCTTTGAAAGTTCTTTCGCCCTCTGCTGAGTAAGCACAGCCCCCTGCGGAGACATATAAATAACATGCGGCTTTGTCGTTAGCCTGTCTTCAATCGCCTTATAGCAGTCATATATAGGCTGAGCCTGCATAAGCATTCCCATGCCGCCGCCGTACGGAGTGTCATCAACTCTGTTATGCTTTTTGTCTGCGGAATAATCACGGATATTTACGGCGTTGATTTCAATAATGCCCTTCGCAATAGCTCTTCCGGTAATACTCTCGGAAAATACCGTTCGGCACATATCCGGAAACAGTGTCATTATATCAATTCGCATCGTCAAAAATCCCCTTAAGCGGTCGAATATAAACCCTGTCATTTGCGACATCGGCACTTATGACAACACTTTTAATTGCGGGCAAAAGATACTCCGTCCCTTTATCATCGGTTACAGTCCACACATCATTAGCACCCGTTGACATAACCTCGGTAATTTTACCGTAAACAATACTGTTATCGTCTGCGTCAATGACGGTGCAGCCGATAAGCTCCTCGATAAACCATGAATTTTCGGGGAGATGAGCATCGCTTCTTCTGATATAGAGCATTCTGCCGCGGTATGTTTCGGCGGTGTTCATATCGTCAACGCCTGTCAGTCTTATAAGTGCCGCACCCCCATGAGCACGACAGGAGACGACTTTTGTTTCGCCGTCTCCTTTCGCACTTAGATAGACTGTTTTGAATTTTTTCGCAAAATCGGCGGAGTCACACCACAGTTCAAGACGCATTTCGCCTCTGACACCGTGCGTTCCGACAATCTTGCCGAGTTCAAGATAGTCTTTTATCATTTAATTATACTTCGGGTATATCAAGAGTGATTTCTTTGCCGAGCTTTGCAGAACGTGCAATACCGTCGATTATAGCCTGATTGTAGAGAATCTGGCTTGAGGGAACAGGTGCTTTGCCGCCTGTCTTGACTGCGTCAACAAAGAGTCTGATTTTGTTATAGAAGTTGTCTTCTTTATTCTCACGCTCGGGAATTTCGGTCTCAACCTCACTGCCGGCAAGAGTCTTATAGACCTTAAGAGGACCGCCGATGCTGCCGTTCCAGCACTCTGTTGAAGGAATGCGAAGACCGGCCTTTGTGCCGAGAATAAGAGTATCACCGGCCGTATCCATATTCATAGCCCATGAAATTCTGAAGTCGAGAACTATGCCGCCCTCAAGACGGATAAACGCAGCCGCGAAATCGTCAACGCCGAATACCTTTGCATACTCGGGGTGATTGTCGTAGTAATTGGGATCTTTTCCGAAGAAAGCGGAAGTATAACCGGATACGGTAAGGGGCTTCGGATAGCCGACAGCATTAAGAACCATATCAAGTGAATAGCATCCGATGTCGGCAAGAGCACCGAGACCCGCTGTTTTGTCTTCGATAAAGCTTGTGCCGTAGGGGGTCGGAATACCTCTTCTTCTGCCGCCGCCTGTCTGGATATAATAGATGTCACCGAGTTCACCGGAGTCAACAACAGCCTTGAGCATTTTCATGTTCTCGTCAAAACGGGGCTGGAATCCGATTGAAAGGATTTTGCCGCTTGCTTTTTCGGCTTTAACAATTTCGATTGCCTCTTCGAGAGTTACACACATGGGCTTCTCAAGAAGAACGTTAACACCGTGCTGTAACGCATAAATGGAGCATTCTGCGTGGGTTCTGTTGTATGTGCAGACGCTTACAGCATCAAGCTCCTCATTGTCGATAAGTGACTTGTGGTCGGGATAAAGACGAATGCCGTCAATGCCGTTGGCTTTGCAGAATTTTTCCGCCTTGCCGGGTACAAGATCCGCCGCCGCTACGATTTCAACATCGGGGCAGCGAAGATAGTTTGCCACGTGTGCTTCGGCAATCCAGCCTGTGCCGATTATGCCGATTCTTACTTTTTTGCTTGTGTCGACGACCTTTTCGGTTGCGTCGCCATCCTTAAAACGGTCAAGAATATTATCTGCCATTTTTTTTACTCTCCTTTAATCAGTTTGACTATATCTTCATGCACCGTATTATTTGTGCATAAAAATGACGATGTGCCGGAGCTTACAAGATCCTCTCCGTAGGTGGTGGAACATCTGCCGCCGGCTTCGGTTAATATAACACTGCCTGCCGCAAAGTCCCAATAAGAAAGCTTATCCTCAAAAAATGCGTCGTTTCTTCCGCACGCAACGGAGCAAATATCAAGTGCCGCCGAGCCTGAGCGTCTTATATCCGCACATTTCATAAAGACACGCTTTACTTCTTCAAATATTCTGTCGGCGTATGTATCACGCTCATAAGGCACTGTGCCGAAAGCCACAAGAGCCACATCCATTGTTCTGTCTGAAACGTGAATGGGCTTGCCGTTGCAAAATGCGCCCTTACCCTTTTCGGCGGTGAACATCTCTTTTTTGTAGGGGTCATATACTATTCCGAAAACAGGCTTGCCAAACGAAAACGCGCCGACGGATATGGCGGAGCATTTCATATCATGAATAAAGTTTGTAGTTCCGTCTATCGGGTCAATTACAAAAAGCAGTTCGGAATTTAATATATCAAGTGAATTTTCTTTTTCTTCGGCAAAAAAGCAGGCATTGGGAAATTCGGCTGTCAGCTCGCTTATAAGCTTGTTCTGCACACCTTTGTCATATTTTGTGACAAAGTTAGCAGCCCCTGCCTTTATTTCTATTGCATCCTTTTCGTTGTCGACCGTGTGTGCCGACAGCATTATTTCACCGCATCCGCGAATTATTTCGGTTATGCGGGACATATTGTATTCCATCTTAAAAATCCTCCGCGTTAAACTTCAGTCCCATGGCAAGTCCGAATTTTGTTGCCATAAGAGAATTAAAGCCGTTTTTAGTATAAAACTCAATTGCACCTTCATTGTCGTTGTCGCATACAAGCATAATGCTGTCAACTCTCTTTTTGCGCATATGAGATTTTACGGTCGACAAAAGAAGTGACCCGACACCCTGACGCTGATAATTGACATCTATGTTTATGTGAATATGACTTTTATAGGAATCCCTGAACATGGAGTGGGTAAGCATATCCATTTTTGCGTCGACATATCTCTTAGCGCTTATTGCGGCTGTCTGAGGCAGATATTTTTCACTGAAAACTTTTTCGTAGGTGTCATAGTCCTCACTGCACAGTGCATAGCCTATGATTTCACCGTCATTGTTAAGTGCGACAAAGCAGTTGTCGGGTTCCTGCTCGATATAGTAGTTGCAGTACATTGTAAGAATGTATTTTTTTGTGTCGTCGGAGGCATTGGCACATCCGGCGTCATCGAGGCAAATCTGCTGAACCCGCTCTTTGTCACTCTCTTTATAAAGTCTGACCGAAGCCACTATAAAATCACCTCATTTTTGAGTTCAAAGAAGATTATACAGTTAAATTCAGAAAAAGTCTATAAAAAAGTCTGTATTTTTCATAAAAAATATGGTATGGTCTTTATGGAGTTGATTATTATGAAAATCGCCGTAATAGGCACATCATGGATTACCGAAAAATTTATTGCGGGAGTAAGATATAACGGTCTTGCCGAAATTTGCGGAGTATACTCTCGCACGGAAGAAAAAGGCAGAGAATTTGCCGAAAAGCTGAATATACAGAACGTATATACTTCACTTGAAGCACTTGCCGCTTCTGATATGGATGCCGTATACATCGCAAGCCCAAACAGTCTGCATTTCAGTCAATCTAAACTTATGCTCGAACACGGCAAGCATGTTATTTGCGAAAAGCCCGCAACCACAACCGAAAACGAAATGCGTGAGCTTCTGACCCTTGCCGACAAAAATAATCTGATTTACACAGAAGCCATAATGTCAATATATGTTCCGGCGTTTGATATTCTTAAAGAGCAAATTGCGAAAATCGGGAATATAAGAACGGCGAATATAGTATATTGCCAGCTGTCGTCAAAATACCCGGCGTTTCTTGAAGGAAAAAATCCGAATAT
>CAZTWO010000031.1:13689-15896 GCA_964617965.1 uncultured Ruminococcus sp.
GACGAAATAAGAAAACAGAATAATTTTCCGTTTTAACAATACATTCTTTCAATTTCTTCTATGACATTTGCGATTGCACCGTCATTGTTGGAGCATACAACGGTTTTTGCGGCATTCTTAGCCAGACGCTCGCCGTTTTTCGGGACAAAGCTCCATGCGGCGGACTTGAGCATATCAACATCATTCGAGCCGTCACCGACAGAAAACACCCTGTCTCTGCTTATGCCGAGGCTGTCCGCAAGATGAAGATTGCCGTTGCCCTTGCCTGCTTTGGTACTGAGAAGCTCAATATACTCCCCTTCCGTTTTTATATGTCTTATGCCTTCGGGCAGATTTTCGGACAGATATTTCTGAAACGGAGCACTGAGCTCTTTGCCCGCACCAATCATAATTTTTACAGCGGGGAATTCGGCTTCGGAAATGCTGTCGGTGCTTATATAGTCGAGTCTGAGCCAGTCAAAATGAAGCGTTGTAAGTTCATTCGGATGAACAACAAAGCTGTTGAACTTATCACTGTAAATTTCTATGCTTACAGTAGGGTAAATCCGGGCGGTTCTGTTAAGAAAATTTATTATGTTTTCGCCGTCCATCCCCTCTGTAAATACGATTTTTTCGGTGCCGTAATCGTAAGCCATTCCGCCGTTTGCGAGAAGAATGGGAGCATTCATCAGCTCTTTATTGTATGCATAAAAGCCCTGTTTTGATCTGCCTGTGTTTATTGTAAATCTGCCGCCTTCGGAAATAAAATATCTTATTGCATCAATGTTGTCTGACGGTATTTCACCGTTGTCATTTACAAAAGTACCGTCATAATCCGAGGCTAAAAGCATTCCGCTGAATTTGTTCATAGAAAAAAAATATCCTTTGCCGATTGATATATTGATTTTATAATTAAAGCACCGTATTTGTCAACGATTATATTTGACTTTTCGAAATCTGTGAGTATAATTTTATTGTTTACAAAAATGAGGAGAGTAACATAATGAATAATACAGTCCCCGGCGGAATTTATCCTACAATGATAACGCCTTACACAACCGATAACAAAATCGATTACAACGCCGTTGAACAGCTTTTGCAGTGGTATAAAGACAGACACGTTAACGGCATATTCGCCATTTGCCAGTCGAGTGAGATATTTTATCTCAGCTTTGAAGAGAAACTTGAGCTGCTTAAATTTATTATGGCACACAAGCCCGAAGGAGTCGCAATTGTCGCTTCGGGGCACACTGCCGACGACTTAGACAGACAGATTGAAGAAGCCGGGGCTTTTGTCGATACCGGAATTGACGCTTACGTATTTATATCAAATCGTTTTGCGGACGAAAATGAAAGCGATGACGTTATGCTCAAAAATATGGAGCGTGCCGCAAAGGCATTGCCCGATATTCCGCTCGGAGTATATGAGTGCCCGTATCCATATAAAAGACTTCTGACACCTTACGCCATAGAAAGAATGGCACAGACGGGTCGCTATGAATTTATAAAAGACACCTGCTGCAATCTTACGGGAATTAAGACAAAGCTAGAAGCCGCCGGGAATTCCGGAATTAAGCTTTTCAATGCGAACTCTGCAACCCTTCTCGACTCAATGAAACTCGGCTGCGCAGGATTTTCCGGAGTTATGGCAAACTTCCACCCCGAAATTTATGCCGCACTCTATAAAGCATTCAAAGAAAACGACATTGAAAAAGCCGAAATTCTGC
Source organism: uncultured Ruminococcus sp. (assembly GCA_964617965.1). Classification (GTDB taxonomy): domain Bacteria; phylum Bacillota; class Clostridia; order Oscillospirales; family Acutalibacteraceae; genus RUG806. The sequence continues at coordinate 15,396 of CAZTWO010000031.1, forward strand.
AGGACTTCATCGGATTTTGTTCCATTGCGGAATGTCAGGTATATCCCTGCAACGCAAAATATTATCTGTCGCTTGAAGGGCTTGATATAAACATCGACAGCCGTTCACGAAATAAAGCCGATTTCACCGAAAGCAGACAGTACGAAATCCGTCAGATGCACAGACTCACAAAATTATTCGAAGAAAAGTATCTTTAATGCGATAACATAAAACGGTGAATTGTACCGAGAAAAACGGGTGCAATTCACCGTATATTATGCGACTATTACATTATCGTATTTAATGACAACTGCAACTCCATTCCGCATATTCCTTTAATACTGTTTTCTTTTTTGCGAAAACTTCTGAAAATTAAGTAAATAAAATTGTTGACTTGCAACTTTTGTTGTGATACAATTGTCAAGCTAACGAAAATAAAACACTTCGGGGTGTGGCACAGTTTGGTAGTGCGCTTGGTTCGGGACCAAGAGGTCGTGGGTTCGAATCCCGTCACTCCGACCA
>CAZTWO010000032.1:0-11684 GCA_964617965.1 uncultured Ruminococcus sp.
TATCGCCCTCGAGTACCCGTCCTCATTCTTCATATCATGCAGATTTATTCCCGCATTCATAAGCGATGCACCGGAACGAACGGAATTATCATACGAATTGCGATACTTTTTATCCGGGTCAAGTCCCTTGGGCTTAATAATGAACAGACGACGCTGTTTAGAGAACTTGATGAGAATCGTAAGCAGAGCCTCTTTTTTGTCCTCGCTTACAAACTCCCATGCACATCTGTACGGGTCATCCCACGGGGAAATTATACGGTAGAAATCTCCGTAGTGAATTACATTATAATACTTATGATAGTCTGCAATCTGCTCTTTTATTTCATTTCTCGCTTCTTCGCTGATTTTGGCGGGGTCAAGCTCATAGCCGAATGTGCCCCACATGGCGACATTGCGTTTTGTCTCATACGACGAACGCCTTGAAGCGGAGACATGCGCACCCTGCACGGATGCCGGATAGCACAGAGACGAACCAAACTGAATATCAATTCTCGAAAGTGCATCGGTATTATCGGAACACCAGATCTGCGGTGAATAATACATCATACCGGGGTCATAGCGTCCGCCGCCTCCGGAGCAGTTTTCAAACAGCAGATTCGGGAACGCCTTGGTAATGCGATCCATAAGCTCATATGTGCCGAGAATGAAGCGGTGGAAAAATTCCTTCTGCTTTTCGGGCGGCAAGAGCGCCGAGCCTGCCTCGGTTATGTTGCGGTTGAAGTCCCACTTTATATAGTCAATATCATTGTTGCCGAGAATATCGCTCATTATATTAAAAAGATAATCTCTTACATCCGCACGTGTCATATCCATAACGCACTGATGTCTGCCGACGCTGCGGTCACGCCCGGGGCAGTGTATGCACCAGTCGGGATGCTTGCGGTATATCTCGGAATCGGGCGAAATCATCTCCGGCTCATACCATATGCCGAACATAAGTCCCATTTCTTTGACGCTGTTTATAAAGCTGTGCATGCCGTTTTTGAACTTCTTGTTATCGACAAACCAGTCGCCGAGGGATGAGCGGTCATTGTCACGGTGACCGAACCAGCCGTCATCCATAACAAGCATTTCTATACCGGTGTCCTTTGCCCAGCGTGCAATGTCGAGCAGTTTTTCATCGGTAAAGTTCATGCCCGTGCCTTCCCAGTTATTGACAAGAAGCGGACGCTTTGCTTTTTTCCATTTGCCTCTTACAAGGTTGTTGTTATAAAGCCTGTGGAAGGTGCGGCTCATTCCGCCGAGACCTTCGGAAGAATAGACCATAACCGCTTCGGGAGTATAGAAGCTCTCACCCGGTGCGAGTGTCCAACCGAAATCGGTGGGGTTAATACCCATCATGACACGTGATGAATTGTTAAAGTCAACTTCAATTTCACCGAGATAGTTGCACGAATAAACAAGATTGAAGCCGTATGCATCGCCCGTGTCCTCATTCGCGTTATGTCCGAGCAGAGCCATAAACGGATTCTGCTGTGCCGAAGAACTGCCTCTGCGGCTGCCTATCCCCTGATAGCCGTGCGAGAGCGGTCTGCGTTCAAGGTTTCTCTCGCAGTTGTGTCTGCCGTAGAGAGTGAGCAGATCGAAATCATCGCCGGGCATATCAATACAAAAGCTCATCACTTTTTCTATCTCGAACGCTCTGTCGGATGTATTTTTAACGACAACCGAGCGGGTCATGGCGGAGAGCTTTTCGAATACCGTATAAATTAAAGTAACCTCAGCTCCCGTTACCTTATCGAGTGTCACCACTTCAAGTGTGGTGCATTCGTCGTCGGTATTGGCATAGAGTGCCGGAAGTCCGGGAAGAGAGGGCTTGCCGGGATATATTCTGTGAGAAACATACCGTACATCGGTGGAAGCGTTGCCGTCGGCGTTTCTTATCTGCAAAGCTGAAATACGCATATCGCCGCAGCCGTTGCACCCTATTTCAAAGGGATAGACATCCGCCGAAAAGCTCGTCTCTTCAAGATGGCAGTTTGACGCACTGAACGACGCAAACATATCACGCTTTTCATAGCCGTCAAAGCCGTCGCAATCCGGAATATAAGCACCGTAATAGAGATGAACAAGGTAATTTTCATCGTAGATCTTAAAAAGATAAGACGACGAAGGGGTGTCAAGCTTAAAGATTTTTTTGTCGCTGTCAAAAATTATGGGCATAAATTAACCGCCTTTCGTTTTTTGATATATAAAAATATGGAAGGACAATGTCACGTCAAGCTCATTCTCTGCAAAGAGCTTTTCTTTTGCGTCGGACGGGGTATGATAAAAATACGGGGTCATCATAAACAGTGATTTAATGTCATCGGACGAGCCTATATGCACGGTATCGCTGACATCATAATCACGAACAAGTGTCATTTTGCCGCACGACGGATCTTTTATTTCGTTAAGATACGGGTTGTCGTACAGCAGATTTTTAAGCTCCACCAGATGCTTTTCACCCGCTATGACGCTTACAAGAATACCGTTATCGGACAGTATTCTGTTAAACTCGCTCTCATAAAACGGTGCGAAAAGATGAAACGCAAAATCGGTTGAATTATCGGCAACGGGAATCGAAGTCATATTGGCGACAGCATAGCCGACATTTTTATTCTGCTTTGCCGCACGCTTTACCATTTCACGGGACAGGTCAAAACCGAGGACGTCGGCATTCGGCACGGCATTCTTGAAAAATGAGGAATAATGCCCCTCACCGCAGCAAATGTCAAGCACGGTTTTTACATCACCGTGTGTCGAAGCGATTTTTACAAGCTCGTCTGACAGCGTGTCAAAATACCCCTTTGACAGAAAGGAGCGTCGTGACACAGCCATCTCGGCACTGTCGCCCACATTGTCGCATGACCTGCTCCCGAGAAGCAGATTTATGTGACCTTCTTTTGAAATATCGAAGCTGTGATTGTTTTCGCAGCGGCACGCTTTGCCGGCACAAACAAGATTTTTCCCACAAACGGGGCAGATAAAATAAAACATAATTTATTGTACAATTACCACAAGTGAGCAAGGAGCAAGGAGCAAGGAGCAGTGAAGCTTCGCAAGAGCCGAAGCTATATAATAATTCAAAACACTTTATCGTTTTCATTCATTGCTAACTGCTAATTGCTAATTACTTCCAAAAAATAAGGGTCCCGCATCAAAATGTGAGACCCCTTAAATGATTTTTATACCGTTTTACAAAATACCAAGTAATTGTGACGACAGTCAACCGGACGAGCTATTGACGGCCAACAGCCAAACATCATTTACAGAAGTCAACCTCTTGAAGTTTAACTGCTCCTTGCTCCCTGCTCCTTGCTGACTTGTCTTTACTCAGCCTTTGCTGTTTCGGCTTTGGCGGCGTTTTTGGCTATGGTTGAGGGGCGTTCATTGTAAGGAAGAAGAAGTTCCGAAACATCCTTATATTTTACCTGAATGTTTTTCTTCTTATAAATGACGTTTATTACAATCATTGCCGCAAACAGGAGCATTACAACAATGTAAGCCCACGGCATAACCGTACCGTTGAAAATATCGGGTATCGCTTTGTTGAGTGTCGACACCATAAGTGCGTACGACACAAAAGCGAGTGTCGCGAAAACCATACCGATTATGGGGAACGCAATGTTCCTCTGATACCCCTTTGGCGAGCAGGACAGCGTAAGCAGAATCCAGCCGACCAATGACACAACGGCGACACCGACAACACCCAGAAGGGCAAGAGCATAGAATATCATTGCCTTGCCGACAATCGATGAGCCGAAAAGCGATGTAAGCAGTCCGAAGTCAAGCCCCTTGTCGGAAATAAACTGAATTATCGAAATAAATCCGACGCTTGTGTGATGCTCGGCAAACGGCAGAACATAGTTTATCGTGCCGGACGGAATGAGCATTGCCGCAATGGGCAGAAGCCCCAGTACAAGACGGACAATCGCTATCGGATGACCGATGACAGAGAACTTCAGGCGGTCGTATTTCGGCTGTACCATTGCGTGATGATATTCTGCCGCGTCCGCCTCTTTGCGAAGCCGCTCCTCGTTGCCGAAGTAAATGACGTTAACGCCGCACTTGGGGCATTCGGGACGCCAGTCGCGTATTCTGAGTTTATAGTTACAGTTAGGACAATATGCTGCCATTATTTTCACCAATCCAAAAAAATTGTTACAAATGATTTTATCACATTGCGGATTATTTTACAAGTCTGCTTACAATTTTTGTGAATAGTGTAAATTATTCAAGCATAGATTTGTCTATATTGACATTGTAAGGCTCGCTGAGTGCCAGAATCTGCTCGGATGTGATAAACTGCTTCTTGCCGCCGCATGACATTGTCTTTATAAGAATCTCGGCAGACTTTTCAATTGTGTCCATAAGACCGAAGGCTGTGTCGAAATCGGGGCCGGCGCAGAAAATACCGTGATGAGCCCATATAACGGCGTCATACTTCTTAATCTTTTCACCGGTAGCATATGCGATATCCGCACTGCCGCATACCATCCAGGGCAGAACACCGATGCCCGCAGGGAAAACGATGGGGCACTCTGTAATCATCTCCCAGATTTCGCGTGTGAAAACCTTGTCCTCAAGCGGAAGCAGGAATGTAAGAGCGACAATGTTTGCGGGATGAGCGTGCATAATTACACGATATTCGCCGTTTGTAAGCTCTTTCTTTATCGAATGGTTAAGCAGATGAGTGGGGAGCTCGCTCGTGGGAACACCACCCTCGTTAAGACCCCATACGATCTTGTAATTCTCGCCCTTGTCGTCAACCCTGACAATGCAGATGTTGTTTTCGGGTTCACGCAGAATATTCTTGTAATATTTGCCGCTTCCGGTAACAACAAAGCATTCATTTGCGAGGTTTGCAACGGTAAGACCGATTGCTTTCCACTCGGTTTTGTCGGAGAAGAATTTCTCGCATTCTTCAACCTCTTCGGGCTTCATACGGTAGCTCATATTGCCGCCGTTTCTCTCGTTCCAGCCCTTAAGCCAAGACTGATGGCATGTGTCGATAAAATATTTTACCGCTTTGAGTTCAAGTACACTGTTCATAAGTAAATGTCCTTTTTATAAAATTATTTTTTTAATGCGATAGCTTTTTTTGCCTTTTCGGCAATATTCTGAGCGTTAAGTCCGAATATCTCGAGCAGCTCAAGTGCGGGACCGGACTTGCCGAATGTATCCTCAACACCGACTCTCATTACCGGGACGGGATAATTCTCGGCGACAACCTCCGCGACTGCCGAACCGAGACCGCCTATAATATTATGCTCCTCGGCTGTTACAATGCATCCGGTTGTCTTTGCCGCATCAAGAATTATATCCTTGTCTATGGGCTTGATTGTAGCCATATTGATAAGAGCGGCGCTGATGCCTTCATTCTTAAGAAGCTCCACAGCGGCAATTGCTCTCTCTACAAGAAGTCCGGTTGCTATGATTGTAACATCCGTGCCCTTGTTGAGATATACACCCTTGCCGATTTCGAACTTATAGTTTTCGTCAAATACTCTCGGCACTGCGAGACGACCGAAACGCATATATACGGGGCCGTTAAGCTCAGCCGCCGCCAGAACCGCAAGTCGAGCCTCGACATCGTCGGCGGGGTTGATTATTGTCATGCCGGGGATTGTACGCATAAGAGCGATATCCTCACAGCACTGATGCGACGCACCGTCCTCACCTACCGAGATGCCGGCGTGTGTCGCGCCTATCTTAACATTAAGATGCGGGTAGCCTATTGTGTTTCTTATCTGTTCGAAAGCTCTGCCTGCCGCAAACATTGCGAAGGAGCTTGCGAATACGGTGTAGCCGGCTGTCGCCATGCCTGCCGCAACGCCCATCATGTTAGCTTCCGCTATGCCGCAGTCTATAAATCTGTCGGGATAAGCCTTTTTGAACATACCGGTTTTTGTAGCCGCCGCGAGGTCGGCATCGAAAACAACAAGCTTATCATTTGTTTCGGCGAGTTCAACGAGAGCTTTTCCGTAAGCGTCTCTTGTAGCCGTCTTTATAACATCTGCCATTTTCATTTACCTCCTTATTCCGCGTCAATAGCTTCTATGGCGGCGTTAAGCTCTGCCATAGCCTGGTCGTACTGTTCCTTGTTGGGAGCCGAGCCGTGCCAGTTTACTTTGTTTTCCATATACGAAACGCCCTTGCCCTTTACGGTCTTCATGATAATGGCTGTGGGCTTGCCCTTTGTTGACTTGGCATTGTTTACAGCTTCTTCAATCTGATCGAAGCAGTGACCGCAGATCTCAACTACATTAAAGCCGAACGCGGCGAACTTTTCGGGAATGGGATAGGGTGAGTTAACCTCTTCAAGTGTGCCGTCAATCTGAAGGTCGTTGTTGTCAACTATAACCGTGAGTGTGTCAAGCTTTTTGGCACCGGCGAACATTGCCGCCTCCCATACCTGACCTTCCTCGATTTCACCGTCACCGAGAATTGTGTAAACTCTGAACTTGTCGCCCATACGCTTTGATGCGAGAGCCATGCCGACAGCGGCGGAAACGCCCTGACCGAGTGAGCCTGTGCTCATATCAACACCGGGAACATGATTCATGTTGGGATGTCCCTGAAGATATGAATCCGATTTTCTGAGAGTCTTGAGATCCTCAACCGGGAAAAATCCTCTTTCGGCAAGTGTCGCATAAAGTGCGGGTGCGGCGTGACCCTTTGAAAGAACAAAACGGTCTCTGTCTTCCTTCTTGGGGTCGGCGGGATCAATGTTCATCTCTGCGAAATAGAGATATGTAAGAATATCGGCTATTGAAAGCGAGCCGCCGGGATGACCGCTCTTTGCATTGAATGTTCCTTCAATAACGCCTTTTCTTACATTGCAGGCAATTTTCTTAAGTCGTTTTTTCTCTGCTTTGTCCATAAAAAGCACTCTCCTTTAACATTATATAGTAAGCATCCGGGGATGCGATTACTCCATTGGTTCACCAAATATTTACAGACCGAAACGCAAGTTAGCAAGGAGCAGCGACGAATTTAGAATTAAGAATTAAAAATGCATAATGAAGGAAAACGCTACGCGTTTTGGATTATAAAGCTACGCAAGGATTAAGGTTATCCATAGAAAATTGACCTTAATGTTTGCGAAGCTTATAAATCAAGTCCTCAGGACTTCCGATATTCTTAATTCTTCATTCTTCATTCTCCATTCTACATTCTGCATTCTACATTCTGTATTATGTCTTCTGTCCGACATTGCTAATTGCTAACTGCTAATTGTTTGCGAAGCTATATAATCCAAGTCCGCAGGACTTCCGACATTCTGCATTCTGCATTCTACATTCTGCATTGTTTTCGACATTGCTAATCGCTAATTGCTGATTTAACAATACTGTCGGCTTCTGCCAGCATTTCATCCTCCACTCCCCTGCCATGCAGAAAATCCGTAAAATATTCGGGGAGCGTTGACGAAAATTCAAGATATTCTTTTGTAATAGGATGAACAAACCCTATCACGGCGGCGTGAAGACACTGCCCCTGAAGTCCGTATGTCCTTTTTGCGTCGCCGTACACCGTGTCTCCGACAACCGGGTGACCGATATAGGCGCTATGCACTCTTATCTGATGCGTTCTGCCCGTTTCGAGCGTAAATTTTACATAGTCGAAGCCGTCAAAGCTCAGAAGTACATTATAGTGCGTAACGGCGTTTCGGGGATTTATTCCGTTAACCGCCTGTTTTTTTCTGTCGTTTTTGCTTCTGCCGAGCGGCACGTCAATTGTGCCGGACAAGTTCGGCATATGCCCCATGACAACGGCACGATACTCTCTTTTGAATGAGTGAACGGCAATCTGCTCGGCAAGAATTCTGTGTGCGTCGTCCGTTTTTGCGACTATCAGAAGCCCCGACGTATCTTTGTCTATCCTGTGGACTATTCCGGGGCGAATGACTCCGTTAATGGATGAGAGCCTGCCGCCGCAGTGATATAACAAAGCGTTTACAAGCGTGTTGTCGGGGTTGCCGGGTGCGGGGTGAACCACCATACCCTTGGGCTTGTCGACAACAAGAAGGCTGTCGTCCTCATATACAATATTTATCGGGATATTCTGAGGCACGGCATCGAGCGGCTCGGGGTCGGGCACTTCAACAGAAATTCTGTCGCCCGATTTGAGCTTATACTTTTTGTCTGCCGTTTTGCCGTTTACGGTTACGCCGCCATCTTCTATAAGACTCTGAACCGCCGAGCGAGACAGACCGCAGTCGGTATCCGCTATAAATTTATCGAGCCGTTCGCCGACATTTTCGGTGTCTGCGGTGTATTCAAATTCCGTCATGACTCTTTTTCGCCGTTTTCGGCTTTTTTGTTTTTGGCATTCTTTGCGTCCTTCACCATGTCATATATAAGATAGATTATAAGTGCAAAGCAGGCGCAGGTTATAAGTATATCGGCAAAATTGAAAATCGGAAAATCAATAAACAGCGTGCGGATATAATCTATGACATATCCTCTTGTAAGTCTGTCTACAAGATTGCCCATGCCGCCGGCTATAACAAGCGGCACGCATATGTCATAAATCACGGGCTTTTTCTTAACAAGGAACAGTGCAACAAGTCCTGCCGCCATAAGCACACCGGTCACAACGGACAGAGCGTTTGTTGACGTGTTGAACATGCTGAACGCCGCACCCGTGTTTTCGGCATACATAAGACCTAAAAAGCCCTTTATAAGCACTTTTGTGTCCTGTCCCTGAAGATTTGCTGCCGCAAGATTTTTTATGCCTCTGTCTATTAAGACCAGAACGACAATTTCGATAAGCTGAGACACAAATATCAGTATGCGTTTTTTTAAGCTTTTCACAGAGTGCCTCCGTTATCTTTTCTTTTTCTTATCCTTGCGTTTCTTTTTGCCGCTCTTTTCGTGTTCGGTGTGAACAGGCTCCGAAATATCCTCAAATACCGAGAAGTCAATTTCAAATCCGCTGTCGTCCGCTGTATCTTCGGGCGTATCCTCTGCCGATTGAGCAGGCTCCTGCTTCATTGCGGCAATCTTTTCGGCAATGTTGCCGGCGACGTTTTCTTCGGAATAGTCATCGGTATTTTCCGTCTCTTCGGTCGTGTTTTCTTCAGGTTCTTTTTCGTATGATTTTGTAATGTATTCTTCCTGCTCTATTGTTTCAAAATCACCGAACCCGTCAATATCATCATCCGTAATTTCTTCGGCTTTTACTTCCGGAATATTATTTTCCTCGATTTTTTCGGGCTCTGCGTCTTTCTCGGTCAGCTGATTTCTGCCGGCGATATCGGCTATTTCCTGTGAGCCTGTCTCGGCCGTGTCACTTACGGAATTTCTGAGAGCATCCGCTTTTGCGTGAATATCATCCGGGGAATAATCGGGGACCTCATATGCATCCTCCGACAGTGTCATATCGGATACCTTTTTGTTTTCGATATCGTTATTAACCGTGCTGTCGGGCAGTGCGACATCATCAAATTCCGTAAATATTAAATTTTCTTTGATAAATTCCTGTGTATCGACGGCGTTAACGGCTTCGGTGTTTGCGTCAACGGCTGCAGTATCAACATTGATTTCAACACTTTCGCTCTTTTCGGTGACTGCCATATCGCTGTAATCAACAGGAGCGTCAACATCTTCTTTGCCGACTTCCCTCTCGGCACCGAGTCCGAAGGAGGCAAGAACTGCCGCCGCATCTATACCCTCGTTCAAAGGCTCGATAACGGCATCGAGATTTACGTCGAACATGCCGACATCCTCAAATTCGGGCAGAACCGCCAGTGCCGCCTGCTGTGCCTTTAACAGCTCCTCGCTTGCCGCAACCTGCTTTTCGAGATTTTCACGAAGGGTTGCCGCCTGGTTGCGAACAGTATTATAGTTAACTGCGGCAGTATCAAGAAGATTTTTAATGCCACCCCTTAAGTTTTTGGCAATTTCGGACATTCTGTCGCATTCAGCCTTTGATGCGGACAACAATTCCGCGGATTTCGTCTTGGCTTCGTCGAGCATCGAGTTTGCGTTTTTGTCGGCATTTGCCGCCTTTGAACGGGCATTCTCGGTTGCAAGATGCGACATTATATTGCTTTTTTCTTTTGTTTCGTTAAGCTTCTTTTCGATTGTTTCATCACATGACGCAAGTGCTTCGTTTACGCGTCTTTCGGCATCGGCGGCAAGCTCTGCGGCGGATTTTTTCGCTTCACTCAGAATGCTGTTCGCCTTTGTCTTTGCCGCTTCAAGAAGTTCTGCCGCCTGCTGTTCGCTCTTGGCTTTTAATTCCTCGACAAGCGTTTTTGCGTCGTTTATCGTGCCGACTGCCTGCTCCATTGCGGTTCGAAGCTGTGTTTCGGTTTCGGTGCGTGTTGTCTCAAACGCACTGTCTGCCTTTTGCTGTGCTTCGCTGAGCTTTGCTTCGGCGTTTTTATCGGCAGTCTCTTTTATTTCGTCGGCCTCGGTTCTTGCGGTTGTCAGCAGCTCGGCGGCCTCGGTCTCGGCGGCGTTTATCATTTCTTCCGCCTTTGCCTTTGCGAGATTCAGCATTTCATATGCCTTCTGCTCGGCGGCGGCTAAAAGTGTGCTGTGCTTTTCCTCTGCTTCACTCGTAAGAGAGGAGGAGGAGCTTTCGGCTTCGCTCATGAGGGCGTTTGCCTTTTCGGTGGCTTCGCTTAAAAGAGCGTTTGCCTTTTCGGTTGCGTCATTTACAAGTGTATTTGATTTTTCTTCGGCTTCACCCAAAAGTGCATCTGACTTCTCGGTAGCTTCGTTTATAAGTGTGTTCGCTTTTTCGGTCGCCTCGGACAGCGTCTTTTCGGATTCTTCCTTGGCGTTTTCGAGCATTGAATATGCTTTTTCTTCGGCGGCGGACACAGCGGCGGCTGTCTTCTCTTCTGCTTCGGACACTATTGTCTGTGCCTTTTCGTTGGCTTCGTCAAGCTTTTTCTGTGCTTCGGCAGTAAGCTCGGTTGACTTCTGCTCCGCTTCTACCATAATATCCCACGCCTTGGCATCGGCATCCTCACGCTGTGTCTCGGCGTAGGTGTCGGCTTCGGTGTGCTTTTCTTCGGAGTACTTATCCGCTTCGGCGTGTTTTTCTTCGGCGTATTTATCAGCTTCGGTGCGTTTGTCTTCGTCGTATTTGTCGGCATTCGCGCGTTTTTCTTCCGCGTATTTGTCAACGGTATTCTTAAGCTCTTCGGCGTTGTTCTGTGCCTCGGTCATAACGGACTGAGCCGTTTCGGAGGTTGTATCACGAAGATTGTCGGACGCTTCCTTGGCTTCGTTCATCGTTTTTTCGGCACCGGCGTTTGCTTCTTCGAGAATTTTTGCGGCTTCGGCGTTTGCTTTATCGATAATTTCCTTTGCCGCCTGCTCCGCCTCGGCTTTTGCCGCTTCACGTGTCTCTTCGGCATCCGCCTGGGCGTTTTCGGTTATGGCATCGGCGGCTTTCTGAGCGTCTCTCATAAGTTCCGCCGAACGCACCTGCGCTTTTTCGAGAACGGCTGTGGCCTTTGTGTCGCAGTCTGCCAGAAGGTCATTGACACTGCGTTCGGTTTCGGCGTTAATCTTTTCGGAGGACTCACGTGCGGCGCCGATATAACTGTCGGCAAGAACTTTTGCGGACTGAATTATGCTCTGATATTCCGCTTCCGCCGCCTGATTTGTCTTTTCGGCCTTGGCGTTTGCGTCCTCGATTATTCCGTCCGCCGATTTTTCTATATCGGCAACACTTTTGTT
>CAZTWO010000032.1:11784-15444 GCA_964617965.1 uncultured Ruminococcus sp.
GGAATAATATCCTTCTTCACGCTGTTCTATTTTTATCTGTTTTAACTGAGCCGGGGTAAGCATAAGCCTCGTCCTTTCTCTGCGGGGAGATTTATCTGTAAGACTTTATAAGATTGGCGTCGCTTCTTAATCGAATAACATACCGTTATTTTCGATTTCGTCAAGGAAGTCGCCGACAACATCCACACTGAAGGGAGTTACAAGATATGTATCTTCGGCAATTTTCTTGACATTTCCGCCTAAAGCGAAAGCGGCACCCGACATAAAGCAGAGTATATTTGTGTTGTCCCCTTTGTTGACATCCTTCATATTGACAACAACAGTGTGCTTGGCAATAAGCTCATTGACAATATCGGCGGCATCCTTTTTGTAGCTTTCGGGTTTTTTGAATACAACCTGCAGCTTTGCGGTCGCGTGAATATTCACGACATTGGGCTTTTCGCCGCGTGCGGTGTACTGACGCTCGGGGCGTGAGGATGAACGGACGGTTTCGGGCTCGTCCTGCTCAAATGTATCATCGATATTCTCGTCTTCATCATCGAGAGTGAAATAATTTTTGAATTTTTCCGCAAATTTCATTTTTTATTTTCCTTTCATAGTGGGGTGTTTATTTAAAGATAAAATTTTTATAACATTTAATAACGGCGTGCGCCGAACAGGGACGAACCGACTCTGACAAGCGTTGAGCCTTCCTTTACGGCTTCGGCATAGTCCGCCGACATACCGAGTGACAGAACGTCAAAATCCGCCTTGTTGTTAAGAAGTGACTTTATATCGGTATGGAGCTTTTTCATATCCGCAAAATATCTGCGAACCTCTTCGCCCTCGCACACCGGAGGAATTGCCATAAGTCCGCGAACGTTCACATTCTCGATTTCGTTTATCTCGCAGGCTCTCTCTTTTATTTCTTCGAGTGAAAAGCCCGTTTTCGAAAACTCGCATCCGATGTTAACTTCAAGCAGAACATCCATTGTTCTGTTTACGGCGAGACTTCTTTTGGCGATTTCTTCGGCAAGCTCCACGCTGTCGACCGACTGCACCATTGACACAATGTCGGCAATCTTGCGAACCTTGTTGGACTGCAGATGCCCTATTATGTGCATATCAACACCGTCGGTATTCAGAAATTCAAGCTTCGACAAAAGCTCCTGAACCTTGTTTTCGCCTATAAGTCTGACGCCCAAAGACAGAACATGATTTATCGGCTGCGGGCTTACGGTTTTTGTGACAGCCATAAATGTGACTTCATCGGGGTTTCTGCCGACACTTAAAGCCGCCTTTTCTATGTTGTCTTTTATTCGTTTGTAGTTTTCGTCAAGATACGAGAAATCCATTGACGAATCAATCAATGTAGTCTCCGTCATTGTAATCTGTCCCCTTAATTATAACTTCATCATAAAGCTTTATATAGCCGCTCTTTGTGCTGTCTCCGGTTACAAGAGCATAGTCTTCATTGTTATAGACTATCTGTACCTTCCTGAACTCAACCTTCTTGCCGACAAGAACAAATACTCCCTGTTCGTCGTCCTGTGTTCTGAGTGCCTTTATATCAACGGCGTAACCGGTATAGCTTGCCTTAAGAATATTTATATGCTCTTTTCGAAGCTGTGCCGTATCGGAATTGAGATCATCGGATGAAAACACAACTGTTACCGTGTCGTCATCGTTCTGATTTTTTGCTTCAACCGTAAGGCTGAGACTGCCGCCGGAATATCCGTCAACCGTGACGGTTGTTTTTCTGCCCACGGTAAGATTCTCGGCATCCTGTTTTGAAAGATTGCAGACAACATACCACACAAACTCATGTACAAGCTTGCCGACCTTGTTTGTGTCGGATGCAGTCGGCGTGGCACTCATAAGAGCCTCAACATCTGTCTTTGTGAAATTTTTTACGTTGGAATAATCCCCGACGGTTTCGTATCCGTCAGTAAAGTTCATAAAGCACCCTGCGGCAGGAGCCGTAACGGTACTGCTGACTGTCGCCGCCGCTTTTGCCGACGCTATCTCGGCGTTTACGGACGCTATCGCCTCGGCAACATCAACACTCTGACCTGTCGCAATCTGCCTCTTTGTCAGGTTTTCGCTGAACTCGTAGCCGTATTCGGATATCGAGGATACATCCCCGGACTGAATAAGCTTTTGCATTGCCAGAAGATTTTCGTTAATATTGGCGTTATAAACACTGTACGACGACAGATTTTTGCCGGAGCTTACCGCCGCTATGTTCTCAAAATAAGAGAGTTTATCCTCTAAGTCGGACAGTGTCGCCGCCGCCTTTGCCGCCGCTTCGGACGTGTAGACATTTGCGACCGTATCGCCTATGCCGACCTTGCTTCCGTCTGACACGGTAGGAACAACGGTTGTGCCTGCCGTCACATCGATAACGGTTTCTTTTCGAATAAAATAAGCATCCGCCTCTATGTTTACATCGATTTTTGTAAGAAGCGCCGTTTCGGTATCGGGCGTATTGCTCTTGCTGACGGCGGTTTTTATCGCATTATAGCCATAGCCGACAATAAGAAGTGTCAATATGACGCCAACAAAAATCATGACCGTATTTTTGCTGACAGAATTATCTGTATCAAAAAGACGAAGAATTATTCTGTAAAATTTTGAGAAAAAACTGTTTTTCTTATTTTTGCCGGGCGGGCTGTAATTTTCAAAATGCTGTTCGGGAATGGGCTTTTTTTCTTTCTTTTTGTGTTTCTGAGTGCGTGTGTCGGTGCGAGTAGTGTCAAAGTCCTCAACACGGTCTTTTTCGGTATAGTAGCGGGAATACCGTGAGCGAGACTGCTGTGCCGGATCGGCTGTACTGTATGAACTGTGACCGTTAATATCATTCGCCGGTCTGCGGTTTTCGCTCTTTGTCTCGGTTTTGCGTTCACGGTATCCGTTCGAAGAGCCGGACGAAGATGTTCCGGTTCGGCTTTGCTTCGCACTCGGACGAGATTTTGCGGCAGACCCGGATCTGTTTTTTGACGTGCCGGATTTATGCCCTGTATAGGACGCTTCAACGCTTCTTTCTTGCTGAAGTCGGTCATACGCCGCGGCTCTGCGCGCACGCTCGGCGTCGGAATTGTAGTCGCTCATTTGCCTACACCCCCTTTTGCAATTAACAATTAATAATTAACAATGTCGGAAAGAATGCATAATTCATAATGCAAAATGCAGAATTTCGGAAGACACTGCGTGTCTTGGATTATATAGCTTCGCCTCTTGCATAACTCCACTCTCCACGCTCTGCTTATCAAGCAATGCATAATGTAGAATGCAGAATGCAGAATTTCGGAAGACACTGCGTGTCTTGGATTATATAGCTTCGCAAACAATTGGCAGTTAGCAATTAGCAATGTCGAAAAGAATGCATAATTCATAATGCAGAATGCAGAATTAAGAATATCGGAAGTCCTGCGGACTTGATTTATAAGCTTCGCAAACATTAAGGTCAATTTTCTATGGATAACTTTAATCCTTGCGTAGCTTTATAATCCAAAACGCATAGCGTTTTCCTTCATTATGCATTCTTAATTCTTAATTCATCACTGTTCCTTGCTCCTTGCTAACTTTTTTAAGCGTCAAACGGTGATTTTTTGCTGTCGCTTAAGGGGAAGAGCTTTTTGAACTTGCCGCTGCCGAGAATGATTTTCATGGCTTCGCCAA
>CAZTWO010000033.1:0-4636 GCA_964617965.1 uncultured Ruminococcus sp.
CATGCGGCGTAAACGTAACAGATGAGCTTGCACTCGACTTCGTTGTAACAACAACAGAGGGCACAGAGAGAATTGCACGCCTTGCCTATAACTATGCGAGAGCCAACAAGAAAGACAGAGTTTCAATCATTCAGAAGGCAAATGTCATAAAGACAACCGACGGCAAGTTCCTCAATATCTGCCGTGAAATAGGCAAGGAATATCCCGACATTACAACCGATGAATGGTATATTGATATTACCACGGCAAAGCTTATCGATCAGAAGCGCAGAAGAGACTTTAAGGTATTTGTTCTTCCGAACCTTTACGGCGATATCATCACCGATGAAGCCGCAGAGTTCCAGGGCGGCGTAGGCACAGCCGGCAGTGCTAATATAGGCAAGAGATATGCTATGTTTGAAGCTATTCACGGCTCCGCTCCCAGAATGGTCAAAGAAGCCAGAGCACAGTATGCAGACCCCTGCAGCATGCTCAGAGCTTCCGCTCTTCTCCTCTCTCATATAGGCTACACCGACAAGGCCGAAATGCTCGACAAGGCTCTTGATGTCTGCATGCTTACCGAGAAAAAGTATGTCATCACAGGTCGTTCAGACGGCTGCACATGCTCCGAGTTCGGTGATTATGTCATGGAGACACTCACTGCCATGGCAAATGAAAACAAATAATGAAAGACATTAACGAAATCTCAAGCTCCGTAATTACACGTCTTCCGAGATATTACCGTTTTTTATGTGAACTTCAGAAAAACGGAACAGTCAGAATTTCTTCAAAAGAGCTTGCTGAAATAATGGGCTCGACCGCTTCGCAGATAAGACAGGATTTTAACTGCTTCGGCGGATTCGGTCAACAGGGGTACGGCTATAATATCGAACAGCTTGTTAAAGAACTGTCAATAATAATGGGTCTTGATAACCTCAAGTCCGCTATAATTATCGGCGCCGGCAATATGGGCAAGGCAGTCGCAAGTCAGATGTCCTTTGAAACAATGGGCTTCAAGCTTATGGCGGTGTTTGATAAAAATCCCACATTGTCAAGACTGCGTCTGAACGGCTTGCCCGTAAAGGATTCCGCCGATCTTGAGGTTTTCTGCACAAAGAACAAAATCGATATGGCTGTACTGTGCATTCCGCTTGAAGCGACTCCGGGGGTTGTTGACACACTTATTTCTCTCGGGATAAACAGCTTCTGGAATTTCTCACACTATGATATTCACTCAAAATATCCGGATGCTACGGTTGAGAATGTTCACTTAAGCGACAGTCTTATGAAGCTGTCATACAATATTAAAAACAGCGGCAGGTGATAATATAATGATAAGAATAGTCAGTCTTGATATTGTGGATTTGATAGGATTTCCGTCCGGCATTCAGTTTGTGCTGAAAGAAAACGCCGAAAACGGTGCCGTTAAGGTTTCTTTTTACAGCTTTGATATCGCCACTCAGTCAATAGCCACCGTCACAAAAAACGCTTACCTGTTGACAAAGTTCGGCAACTCGTTTGAGTCGATTGCAAAACAGCTCGGCGATTATGTATCGTGCGATGTCGCAAAGCTGTGGAACGGACAAACATTTATAATATATTCGTCCGGTGAAATAGGAATTTTCGACGAAAACGGCACGTTGCTTCGCACGGGTGATCTGACTTACCGTGACGCACCTGCAAGGGATGTAACAACCGATAATAATTATATCTGGAGTGTAGTTCCCACAAAAAATCTTATCATTAAATATTCGCTTCTTCAGAACAGAGTTGTTATGAGAATAGGCGGAGACAATTCCACCACATTTTCTAACCCCGTTGCCGTAACGGAATATGACGGTTATCTCTATGTATGCAACCGTGATTCATGCAAAATCAAGCGTGTCAAGCTTAATGATTTTTCTGTAGAAGAATATAAAGAGTTTGACGAACCCGTTTACAAGTATATAAAAGTGGGTTCAAAGGAATTTGTTGCACTCGCATCGGGCGTGTATATGCTTTAAAATTGTTTAAAACCACATAATGAAACTGAGGGATTTTGTGCATTTAAACAAAATCCCTCTTTTCATAAAAAAACACTTTACTATCAATTGTTTTAGTGATAATATCTCTTCAGTAAATCTTTAACAACGGCACAGAGAGGCCGACAAGATACGCAATAACAGTGATGCTGTAAAATACTGTAATTATAATCTTGTTGCGGCCAAAACTGCAGCAAGATTTTTTTTGTCGGAGGTGCTGAGAATGACATTTAAGGCTACTCTGCTCGATGAAGCAGCCGTAAACAGAGCCTTAAGGCGAATTTCATATGAGATTTGCGAAAAAAATCACGGCACCGAAAACATATGCCTTATCGGAATAAAACGCAGAGGCACATGTATCGCAAAGACAATTCACGACAATATTCTTGCAAATGAAAATGTTGATTTGCCTGTCGGTGTTCTTGATATTACTTTTTACAGAGATGACCTGTCGGAACAAAACGATATGCCGACAATAAACAGCACAGATGTTCCGTTTGACATAACCGACAAAATCGTAATTCTGACAGATGATGTCATTTTTACCGGCAGAACGGTAAGAGCCGCAATCGACGCGCTGTTTGCACTCGGCAGACCGAAAATAATTCAGTTCGCCGCTCTTATAGACAGAGGCCACAGAGAGCTGCCCATAAAGGCGGATTATGTCGGCAAGAACATACCCACATCAATGTCGGAGGTTGTCAAGGTAACATTTCCCGAATATGA
Organism: uncultured Ruminococcus sp.; assembly: GCA_964617965.1. Lineage (GTDB taxonomy): Bacteria > Bacillota > Clostridia > Oscillospirales > Acutalibacteraceae > RUG806. Next base: position 2,727 of record CAZTWO010000033.1, read on the forward strand.
CAACTGCCCCACAGCGGTATCAATTTACAGTAAATAAAGCTTCGGCTTTAATATAACAACGGAGGAAACAAACATGAAACTCATTTACAACGTCCAAGACAAGCCCAAGTTCGGACAGCTCCTTCTGTTCGGTCTTCAGCAGCTTCTCGCAATTCTCGCGGCAACAATCGCCGTTCCCACAATCATCCAGAACGGTATGTCACAGTCCGCGGCACTTTTCGGTGCAGGTATCGGCACAATTGTTTATCTGCTCTTCACAAAGTTCAGAAGCCCCGTTTTCCTTGGTTCATCCTTTGCTTTCATCGGTTCAATGTCTGCTGCTTTCGCAGGTGCCATTTCAGGTGCCGCAGGTCATGCAGGACTTATAATCGGTGCATTCTTCGCAGGTCTTGTTTATGTGGTTATCGCCATTGCCGTTAAGGTAGCAGGCGTTAAGTGGATTGACAAGCTTATGCCCGCCGTTGTTATCGGACCCACGGTTTCAATCATCGGCCTCTCTCTTGCAGGCAATGCTGTATCCGACCTCGTTAAGGGCAAGGTTCTTGATGTTGACGGTAACTCAACAGCAAGCGTTTATGTTTGCCTTATCTGCGGTCTTGTTACACTGTTCACAGTTATCCTCTGCTCCGTCTACGGCAAGAAGATGACAAAGCTTATCCCCTTCATTATCGGTATCCTCGCAGGTTACGCAGTAGCCGTTATCTTCACTGTAATCGGCACAAAGACAAACAACCCCGCTCTTCAGGTTATCGACTTCTCGGTTTTCCATGACCTTAAGCTTGTATCTGTTCCCGACTTCACATTCCTTGAGGCCGCTAAGGGTGTTCAGGACCTCAGTGCTGAATACATAATCACAGTTGCAGTTGCTTATGTTCCCGTGGCATTCGTTGTATTCGCTGAGCATATCGCTGACCACAAGAACCTTTCTTCAATCATCGAAAAAGAACTTCTTGAAGATCCCGGTCTCCACAGAACACTTCTCGGTGACGGCGTCGGTTCAATGGCGGGTGCAATCTTCGGCGGTTGCCCCAACACAACATACGGTGAATCGGTCGGCTGTGTTGCTATCACAGGAAACGCTTCCGTTGTTACAATTCTCTGCACAGCGGTTATGGCAATAGTAATCTCCTTCTTCGGACCGTTCGTAACATTCCTTGCTTCAATTCCCAACTGCGTAATGGGCGGTGTCTGCATTACACTTTACGGCTTCATCGCTGTATCCGGTCTTAAGATGATTCAGAAGGTTGACCTCGGCGAAAACAACAACCTCTTCGTTGTCGCTGTTATCCTTATCTGCGGCATCGGCGGTCTTACAGTAAGCTTTGGCAAAGTTACTCTTACATCTATCGCATGTGCTCTTATCCTCGGCATTATCACAAACCTCCTCTGCAACAAAACAAAAGCCGGCAGTGCTATTGACAGCTCAAAAGAATAATTAATCACAGCGAATAAAAACGGCGGTCGGAGAAATTCGGCCGCTTGATTTTTTTGTCTTGTACTTCTGAAAATTAAGATGTATAATAGAGATTGTCTATTGAAAGTTTTTATGCAAAAACGTAGTTTGGCTGCATCCGCAAGAAGTTTATGGAGGTATAGGAACAACAAAAAATCGATTTTTTGCGATAAGGTTATTTTTTTGCGGAGCTTTAATAATTACAAGTCCGCAGGACTTCCGACATTGCTCCTTGCTCCCTGCTCCTTGCTAACTTTTTGCATAAATAAAAAATGTATAAGAGAGGAAAAATTATGGTCCACTATATAGAAAATGAATTCCTTACAGTCGGCGTGAAAGAACATGGCTGTGAGCTGACTTCGGTAAAATCGAAAAAAGACGGTTATGAGTTTCTGTGGCAGGGTGACGAAAAAATCTGGTACGGTCAGTCCCCTATTCTGTTCCCGATTGTCGGCAG
>CAZTWO010000033.1:4736-5882 GCA_964617965.1 uncultured Ruminococcus sp.
CTTTCTTCAGAAAAGATAGACCTTGTTCATTCATTAAGACTGCCCGAAACATTCTCGGTGCTTGACAATGAAACGGATATTACAATAACCGAGCATATTTTTGATGAGGATGCGCTTATTCTGCACGGCGTAAAGTCACAGCATATTTCTCTTATAAAGCAGAACGACAGCCATACAGTCAAATTTGATCTGGGCGGTTCGCCTTATCTCGGAATCTGGGCAAAACCGGGTGCACCTTATGTCTGCATTGAGCCGTGGTGCGGTGTCAATGATTCACAGGAGAAAAAGCCCGACTTTTCACTTAAAGACGGCATAAACGCTCTGCCCGCAGAGGACGTATTTAATTACGCGTGGGAAGTCGAACTGACACTATAATATTGACAAACACTTTCTGTCATACTATAATTAATCTGTAAATAATTCGGAGGATTTGTTATGGATAACGATTCAACACTGATATCCTGTGTCGACGATGACGGCAACGAGATTACATTTGAAATTCTCGATACCCTTGACATTGACGATGACAAAAGATATGTTGCAGTTGTGCCGCACTATGACGACCCGACCGAATTACTAAACGACAGCGGAGAATTTTTTGTTCTGCGGATTACAGATGACGGCGACGGCGGTTTTGCTCTTTCGACAATTGAGGATGACAGTACTCTTTCGAAAATATACTCCAAATTCGAAAAACGCCTTGACGAAAAATATTACGGTCACAATTCCGTAGGCGGCTATCCGTCATAACAAATCGAAATATATTTTTTAACACCCTGCATTGTGCGACAACTTCGATTATATTAACCCAACACACTTTTTTAGGGAATCCTGATTACTCTTTGCGAGGATTGCAGACCTCCCGATTTTATCGGACGAAGGGAGCGTGAGCCGCAAAGGAGGATACCCACCTGCTTTATTTGCAGGTTATTATCATCGGGTATCGGCAACGCGGGGCGTTTTTTTCAATTAGCAATTAGCAGTTAGCAATTTGCAATTGATGTCAATGCATAATGCATAATGTAGAATGTAGAATGCATAATTTCGGAAGACCCTGCGTGTCTTGAATTATGTAGCTTCGCAAATATCGCGTCTTGAATTATGTAGCTTCGCAATATAAGTAAAAAACCTTCCGTACTTACAACA
>CAZTWO010000033.1:5982-15311 GCA_964617965.1 uncultured Ruminococcus sp.
CCGTCCGCAAGTGCCTCAATGAACATATACACAAAAGCGGGACCGCATCCGGATAGTGCACCTGCGGCATCGATTTTGCTCTCGTCAAGATGTGAAACCGTGCCGGCACAGAAGAGTGCGGCAGTGAAATCCGTAATATTTTCTTCACTGACTTTGTTATTGAAATCGTAAAGTATAACACCTTTGCCGACAGACACGGGAGTGTTGGGCATAATTCTTATGACAGCCGGATTTATCCCCGAAAGTTTCTCAATATCGGCAATGGACTTGCCTGCCGCCATTGAAATGAGAACAATATCACTTCTTGCCGAAAGGTCATCTTTTATGCTTTCAAAAAGTCCTGCGAGCGACTGAGGCTTTACGCCGAGAAAAACATATTCGCTGTTTTTTATAAGCTCGTGAACGTCTGCCGCTTTGACATTATCGAATTTATTTTCAAAATTATCCGTCTTTGCTTTATCGGAGTCACAAACGCAAATACTGTATTTTTCGGGATTTGAAGCAACCGCACCGCAAAGGGCACCGCCCATATTTCCGCATCCGATAAATCCGAATTTGTATTTCATAATATCACCTTATCTGTCCTTGTCCTTCAATGACATATTTGTAAGTTGTTAGCTCCTCAAGCCCCATAGGACCTCTTGCGTGGAGCTTCTGGGTTGAAATGCCTATTTCACAGCCGAGACCGAACTCGCCGCCGTCTGTAAAGCGTGTTGATGCGTTAACATAAACCGCGGCACTGTCAACAATCGAAGTAAAGAGCTTGGCGTTTTCTTTATTCTCGGTTATAATCGCGTCACTGTGATGTGTGGAGTGAAGTCCGATATGCTCAATCGCTTCGTTTACATTTCTCACGATTTTGACAGCTAAAATATAATTCAGAAATTCTGTATCAAAATCCTTTTCGCCTGCTTTAGTGCCGTCTATAATTTTTGCGGCTCTTTCACAAAGGCGAAGCTCCACGGGAATTTTGCCCTGTTTTATTCTGTCGTCAACAAGGCGATTTTTGAGCATCGGGAGAAACTCTTCCGCTATATTTTCGTTAACAAGCAAAACTTCTTCGGCATTGCAAACGGAGGGACGGCTTGTTTTTGCGTTCTCTATAATATTGAGTGCGTTATCAAGCTTGGCACTTTCATCTACATATACATGGCAAATGCCCGTGCCTGTCTGAATGCATGGCACTTTTGCATTGGCGACACATGCCGAAATAAGCCCCGCACCGCCTCTGGGGATAAGCAAATCAACCAATCCCGTTGCGGTCATTAGCTCATTTGCACTCTTGTGTGAAGTGTCCTCTATAATATTTATAAGCTTTTCGGATACGCCGACCTTTTTAAGCCCCTTTCGCATGGCGTTTACAATTTCAAAGGAGCTTTTTATGGCGTCTTTGCCTGAGCGAAGCACGCAGACATTGCCGCTTTTAAGGCACAGCGCCGCCGCATCGGATGTAACATTGGGGCGTGACTCATAAATCATCGCGACAACACCCATAGCAACCGACACTTTTTTTATAACAAGCCCGTTGGGACGTGTTATTGTCTTAAGAATATTGCCCACGGGGTCGGGGAGCTTTACAACATCTCGTATTCCGTCTGCCATGCCTTTAATTCTGTCTTTTGAAAGAGACAGACGGTCAATCATTACGTCTGTAAGCTTATTTTTTGCGGCTTCAACATCCTCAGCGTTTGCAGTGAGAATAATATCCGCATTTTCTTCGAGTGCATCAGCCATAGCGAGCAATGCATTATTTTTTTGTTCTGAAGTCAGAAGAGAGGCATCTTTAACCGCATTTTTGGCATCGATTAGAATTTCTTTTGTCGAACGCATATAATCTACCTCTTAGCAATAAATTTTGTGCCTACATCTTTGCCGTCAAGAATATCATACAAAACCGAGGGTTTTTCGCCGTTTGTGATAATCATATCACAGCCGCTGTTTACACAAATCTCGGCAGCATGAAGCTTTGTACGCATTCCGCCTGTGCCGAGGGAGCTCCCTGCATCACCGCCAAGGGCAAGAACTTCCGGGGTTATCTCATTAATAACGGGAATAAGCTTTGCTGACGTATCTTTTTTCGGGTCCGCTGTAAACAGACCGTCTATATCGGACAGCAGAATAAGCAAATCGGCATCAATGCTCTCGGCAACAAGAGCCGACAGTGTGTCGTTGTCACCTACCTTGATTTCATCGGTTGCAACGGTATCGTTCTCATTGATAATGGGCATAAGTCCCATTTCAAGAAGCTTATTCATTGTATTTGTGAAATTATCGTGACGTTCGTCGGAATTAAAGTCCTCACCTGTCATAAGAAGCTGTGCGACTGTATGATTATACTCGGCAAAAAGCTTATCATAGATATACATAAGCTCACACTGACCGACTGCCGCCGCAGCCTGCTTTGACGGAATATCCGACGGTTTTTCTTTAAGATTTAACTTGCCCGCACCCATTGCTATAGCACCGGATGACACAAGTATAATCTCGTTTCCGCTGTTTTTAAGGTCGCTTAATGTCTTTACAAGCTCTTCAACACGGCGTATATTAATCCGTCCGGTAGCGTGAGCAAGTGTAGACGAGCCGACTTTTACAACAATTCTCATTTGGTGTTCCTCTTATTTGTTAAGCTCGTTTTTTATGAAGGGAATAAGATTTTCTTTTAACAGTTTCGCAGCCATTTCTCTTTTGCCCTCGAGCCAGTTGTCATTTTTAAGCATAGCGGTAGCACATCTGAACCACGCAAGCGGGAAAAGCCATTTTACATCGGGATTAATTTTCTCTGCTTCTTCGATTGTATCACAGCCGAAATATTTTTTCATGAACTCGTGATAGATATATGAAATGGTCTTCTGCGGAAGCTTATAGAATGTGTTGAATTCATCCTCCGCGGGAGCGGCATATTTCATTGAGAAAACTATACGGGAAATATCAAACATTGCGGTGCCGACCGAGAACTCAGCCATGTCTATAAGACAGCATTCACCGTTCTGAACCATAATGTTGTTAAGATTAAGATCTCCGTGAAGGCAGGTTGTTCTTTCGGGGATCATATCGATAAATTTGTAAAGAAGCTCTTTTTCCTGCTCATTTGCGTAAATGATTTTCGCTATATCGGCACGGTTAACGTCTCTGAAGCTCGGAAGGTCCTTGCCCGCTCCGTCGGCTTTGTGGACGGTCTTGCAGATATCGACATATTTATCGATATACTTATCTATGTTTGCTTCATCATTGCGGATAAGCTCAGCAAGTGTCTTTGAATTTATAAGCTCATATACAACGCCTATTCTGCCGTCCGCTTCAACTATGTCATATGAAATGGCAGTGGGCACTCCGAGAACAAACGCCTTTTTCGCAAGGTCTTTTTCGTTTTCGATTTCTCTTGTGTTTACGGCGGCATAATAGAGCTTTATGATTGTTTCTTCGTCAAGACGGAAGCACTCACCGCACGCACCTGCACCGATTTTTTCGCATCCGTCAACGCTTATCTTGCGAAGAGGTCTTGAAACATCCATAATTTCCGAAAAGCCTGTAATATCGAAAATTTTCATTATATCGTCATTTACGTTGATTATTTTGAAGCTCTTGTCTTTGCAGCGTTTCTTTATCGAGAGAAGCACACGAAGTCCCGCACTCGAGATAAACTCAAGCTCGGAAGCATCAACTTCAACTCCGATATTATCACCGGGCAAATCGGCTGTTGCGTTTTCGAATTCCATTGCGTTTGCGGAAGTGATATTTCCGGCAACCGAAACTGTTGCAACTGTATTATTTACGGTAATTTCGACTTTCATAGCTCGCTCCTTTTCTCGTCTTAATCGAAAACGATTTGAATATATTTTTTCAGTTCATCGTATACTTTATACCCGTCCAATGACGACAGGGCGTCGCACATTGACTCATAAAACCACTTCTGTTTTTCTTTTGGACGCTTAAAATTAGCCCAGACGTTTTCAGGCAGATTATTTTCAAGCATTTCAACAAGCGTCTTAAGATTAGAAAGTTTGTCGGCACACATCAGAAGCTTAAGCCGCTCGTCTTTTGTATTGCGAATATTTGCAATGTCTGCTGTTTTGCGTTCTTCCCACGATTTTGAAGTGTCTTCGCTGTCCGCCAATACAAGCTCGACAACCTCTTTCGGGAAGTTTTCGGCAAGCTGTTCGGGCGTTACATCGGTGTCTTCGATAACATCATGCAGAAATCCCGCGCTTATCAGAATATCATCCGCACCGTTTTTTGCAAGCTCCAAAGCGACTGCTACCGGGTGTGTTATATATTCGGAACCGTCTTTTCTTTTTTGGTTCGCATGAGCTTTAAGTGCAAATAAAAATGCTTTTTGGGTCATAACTTCTCCTTTTAGGTGTCAAATTCAAGGCAAAGACGGTTTTCGCCGTCCTCGTAGGTGTATTTCATGCCGGAAGTCAGTTTCTTGACCATAAATATGCCGAGACCGCCAATTTCTCTGCTCTCCGCCGAAAGGGTGATATCCGGCTCTTCTGTGCCTGTCGGGTCAAATTTCGCTCCGTTGTCTCTGAACAAAAGCAGATATTTTTTCGGTTCTTCAACAACCGTAAGCTCGGCAAATGACGCTTTTGAATAACGAACAATATTCGAGTAAATTTCATCGACAACAATAAGAACGTTATTTATAAGCTCCCTCGGATACTCCGAACGCTGCATTCTGTTTGTGATAAAATCGGCGACAAGATTAATTGAATCAAAGTTCGGATATACTTCAATTCTGTCTTTGCTGTAAAGCTCATTTACTTCAACGCACAGCATTGTAATATCATCCGATTGCGGAACGTCTGCGGAAAATTCTGCGACATCGGCTTTAAGAGATGTGCAGATATCCTGAACCTTATCCGTTGAATGCTTATTGAGAAATTCAACAAGCCGTCTTTCACCGTAAAGCTTTTCTTCTTTATCGGCGGCTTCGGTTACGCCGTCGGTATAAAGAAAGATTTTATCACCGGGATAAAGCTTAATCTCGTGTTTGCGATAGACAGTGCCGTCCATTCCCGCCAAAACAAAATTAGGTCGAACCTTAAGATATTCAAATTCCGCTCCCCTTCTGCAGATAAGCGGCGGGTTATGCCCTGCGTTTACGTAAGAAAGAGTGCCGGTTCTGAAATCCATTTTTCCAATCCATGCTGTGACAAACATACCCATGTCGTTATGCTCGCAAAGGCTCTCGTTCGCTTCATTAAAAGCGACATCAATATCCTTGCCACCCTCGACCAAGCCCTTTATCATGGTTTTTGCGGTCATCATGAACATAGCGGCTGGTATTCCCTTGCCCGACACGTCCGCCACCATAAAAACAAGCGTAAAACGATCGAGAACATAGAAATCATAGAAGTCGCCGCCGACTTCCTTTGCTGCATTCATCGAAGCGAATAAATCAAAATCAAGTCTGTTGGGGTACGCCGGAAAAACGGTAGGCAGAGCGGAATACTGAATCTGTCTTGCAAACTCCAGCTCGCTGTCTATTCGCTGTTCCGCTTCGGTAATGTAGTTTTTAAGAACCGAAACAGTCTTGTTTATATGCTGTGAAAGCTCGACAAACTCCTTGTGTGAATTTACGTTAATAACTGTGTCAAGCTCTCCGTTTGTAATAGCTCTGAGTCCGGTGTTTATGGTATCGATATTGCGGATAATTTTCTTCTTGAGCATTTCATAGATAAGAATAAACAGTGCCGTATAAATTAACACCTGTACAAACTCGGTCAGATAAATCGTAACGCTTCTGTAAAGCTCGGCATTTTCGAATGTTATTCTGTTGATAATCTGCTTTACAAATGCACTTGAGAGAATAAACGCTATAAATACGCAAACCAAAAGCTTAAAAGCAAAGTCGTTAGAGAGCTTCTTTTCTTTTATATCGATTTTCTGTTTGGGTGCAAAGATATTGCCGGCGGCAACAGCGAGTGAAAGCGATATGCCGTTGCACAGAATCATCGGCAATGTGCAGGTCTGTACATAAGAGAAAGCATGCGTGACATCGTTTATATTGGTGATAAGTATAAGCAGCATATGCAAAACTTCCATCGTAGTGCCGAGACCGAACGCCACAATGGGTGAAGTTCTTTTCTTCTCAAAAACCTGTATATGCATCATGCCGCCGCAGACACCGGCTAAAACGGTAGCAAGCGAACAGCCGACACGTGTATACCATACGCCGCCCCAGTAAACACAGAAATATCTGTAAACGCCGCCGATTACACCTGCGATAACGCCTGCAGGGGCACCGAAAATAAGCGCGGCACACATGGGAGCTGCGTCACGAACATTCATTATAGCTTCATCGGACAGCGGAACACCGTAAGCGGTGCTTAGTATCGCAAAGCCGCCGAAAAGCAGACCGACTATTATCTGTTTAATCCAGAAATTTATCTTGCCGTATTTTGTTTTTTGCTCAAGAAGTGTAAGTATTACTGTAATTACAACGGGAAAAAGTGTTGCGCTTACCATTTTTATTGCGACTTCCATGCTGTCACCTCAGAGATGAAAAACTAACCTTAATTATATTACCGAAAATGAAATATTACAACAGAAATTTGTGTCAGATAACCATTTCATACTCGCCCATATTGCCGTCTTTGTAGTAACGTTCAAGATCATACGGAGTATAAATTCCGGTATCTGTGACAACACCGCTTACAAGCTCGGGCGGAGTTATGTCAAAAGCGGGATAATAACCCTTTACGCCGTCGTCTGCCGTTCTGACACCCATTGCCTGAAGTGTAAAATCAGGGTCACGCATTTCAATTTTTACAGTGTCAATCGTCGGGTGAACCTTATCGGGCGCACCTGTTACAAAATAGGGTATTTTATTGTATTTTGCGGCAATTGCAATCTGAAATGTGCCGACCTTGTTTACAACATGACCGTCCATGCATATCGCATCTGCAGCGGATGTAAACACATCAACATGCTCCTTCTGCATAACAAATGCAGGCATATTATCAGTAATTACGGTGACATCCATGCCCATATCGTGGCATACGGTAGCAGTAAGTCTTGCACCCTGAAAATAGGGTCTTGTTTCGGGGCAGAAAAATCTGACATCCGTTTTGCCCTGCTCCTTTAATGCTCTGCAAAGCTGACCTACAATTGTCTCACCGAAGCACTGTGTCATTACAGTTCCGTGTGCGGGGACCATATCGGCAAGATAACACGCCATTTTATAGACTTTATTGTAACGCATATTGTTGATGTCAACAAGATAGCTGACAACAGCGTCGCTTGTATTTGCACCTGCGGCAATGGCTTTTTTTGCCGTATCAAGACATCCGGCTGTTATGAGAGCCATTCTTTTTGCGGTTGTCGGACGTGCATTTGCAATTTCAACTGCAGCCTTTTCGAGATATTCGATCTGTGCTTTTTCGTTTTTGTCTTTGCATTCATATGCGGCAAGAGCCATTGCAGAACCTGCGGCTGTGTACGGCCCGGCACTTTGTGTAACCATATCCCGAAGTGCTTTTATAACTTCGTGATAGTTGCTGCAGACAACAAATTCTTTCTTGCGGGGGTATACTCTTCTGTCAAGTATATTCACTTTACAGCCGTTAAACCAAGCAATGTTTTCATACTGAAGCATAAATGCCAGATCCTTGTCGGCACGCTGTTTTTCGAGGTTCATTTCATTCTCCTTAAGCGTATAGACGCTTTACACTGTCCTTTACTTCTGACAAGATCTTTTCCTTGTCAAGCGTTTTATACTCGCCGTTTTCGTAAAGTATTTTACCTTCACACATAGTCATGCACACATCCGAGCCCTGTGCGGAATATGCAATAAGTGCGACTGGGTCAAGACACGGAATCATATGCGGCTTATCAAGTGAAACAGCGATTATATCGGCTTTGTTGCCTGCTTTTATCGCACCGCTGTTCTGTCTTCTCTGAACCTTTGCACCGTTGATTGTAGTCATATTGATAATATCCTCGGCATTAAGCTGAGTTGCATTCTGAGAATAGCCGTTATGAATAACGGAAGCAAGGTGCATTTCTTCAAACATATTAAGATTATTGTTGCTTGCCGCACCGTCTGTACCCAGACCGACATTTATTCCTGCAGACATAAATTTGCTTACAGGGGCAAAGCCACTGCCGAGCTTCATGTTGCTTGTGGGGTTGTGAATGACACTGACGCCGTATTTCCTGAGAATTTCAATATCACTGTCGGATACAGCTACACAATGAGCCGCTAAAGCGGAGGAGTCAAACGCCCCCAGGGACGCAAACCACTCTGTCGGTGTCTTGCCGTATTTTTCTATGCACTCATTATGTTCTTTAACGGTTTCGGACAGATGTATATGCATATTGCCGTTATATGAATTACAGATATCGGAATAATACTTTACAACCTGCGGATTGCATGTATATTCGGCATGAACACAGAAGTCGATTAAAACTCTGCCGTCTGCATATCCGTTATAATTTTTATATAAAGCCTCTGACTCCCCTATTCTGAAGCAGTTTTCGGGTGCTTCATTCGGGTCAAACGACTGAACGGGGCGTGTGATATTTGCTTTAAGTCCACTCTGCTTTACACATTCGCATGTAACATCGGGGAAGAAATACATATCAGAAAAAGACACAGTACCGCATGAAATCATTTCGAGCAGTGCAAGATCCGTCCCTGCCTTTATATCATCTGCCGTAAGCTTATCTTCAATCGGAAAAACGGCATCAAACAACCAGTTGTTAAGCGGCAGACCGGAGCCAATACCCCTTAACAAAACCATGGGTGAATGCGTGTGACAGTTATAAAGTCCCGGCATGACAATTTTGCCGGACATATCCTTTGTTAAATCAAATTTGCCTTCGGGGCAGGTTTTTCCGACATAATCGATTTTGTCATCGGAAATTGAAATATAAATATTGTCTTCGGCTTTTATTTTTGTGCCGTCATGCAGAAGTGCAAGGCAGTTTTTAAGTAAAGTTTTCATTTTGTCCCCTGTTTCAGATATTTTTTATAAGCTCTTCGACATAATCGCCGAATTCGTTTTTGATAGTCGATGCAACCACATCGACTTCTTCGTGTGATATTTTTTCGCTTGTAATTCCTGCCGCCATATTTGTAATAACAGAAATTCCGAGTAGCGGCATGGAACAGTGTGCGGCTGTAAGCGCCTCTGTAACGGTTGACATTCCGACTGCGTCCGCTCCAAGAAGTCTTGCGGCTCTGATTTCCGCGGGTGTCTCAAACTGCGGACCTGTGAAATACATATATACGCCCTCGTGAACGGTAAGACGGGTATTTTTAGCCGTGTCGAGTGCGATTTTACGAAGTGACTTTGTGTACATATCGGTCACATCAAAGAAAC
>CAZTWO010000034.1:0-15158 GCA_964617965.1 uncultured Ruminococcus sp.
TACGGAAGATAGACGCTTACAAGCGACTGCATGCAGACCGTATATATTCTGCCGCCCGGTATGTCAACCGGCGACACGGCGGTGAGCATTGACTCTTCCCCCAAAGACGGCAATACAATGTCGTATGAATACACCACGCCGAAATCGGTGCTTGACGACAGAATATGCGACGGTAATGTAAGTGCGGCATGCTTTTCGCAGACTTGTGTATCACTGCCGCTGTCGGAGCATGAGGCAACACTGCCGTCACTGTTTAATATCAGCATAACGGCGGAAGCGGCACGCCCGTCTGAGGGTGCGGTATTCGATGTCAGCTTATAGGTGCCGGTGTTATCCGCATCGTTATAAAAATAATTAACGCTCTGAGCCAGGCTCAAAGCGTCATCTGCCAAAGTGTTAAGCCTGTCATTTTTCCAGATATTCACAAAAAAGAACATCAATGAAAACCCTGCGACAAGAACGCAGAAAAGCAGTGTCGCGGTCATCATGGTGAACAATCTTTTGAACATGCTCCCCGGGGGACGCTTTTGAAAAAGTTTCATATAGGCTCACTTTATTATTTACTGTACTATTTATTAAATATTTGTCATAAGTATTCCGAACTGAAATCAGTGCGTTTCAAACTTATAGCCGACCGACCATACGGTTTTAAGCTCCCATTTGTCGGATACGCCCTCAAGCTTTTCTCTGAGACGCTTAATGTGAACGTCAACGGTACGGGAGTCGCCGTAGTAGTCGAAGCCCCACACTTCGTCAAGAAGCTGATCTCTTGTAAAAACTCTGTTGGGGTTGCTTGCGAGATGGAACAGCAGCTCAAGCTCTTTAGGCGGTGCGTCAACATGCACTCCCCTTACCTTAAGCTCATAGTTTGTTATGTTAACGGAGAGATTTTCATATGAAACCTCTTTGGGTGATTCCGCCGCAGGTGAACCCGCTCTGCGAAGAACGGCTTTTATACGTGCGACAACCTCTTTTGCCTCAAACGGCTTGACGATATAATCATCCGCACCGAGCTCAAGACCCAGAATCTTGTCGAAGGTTTCGCCCTTTGCCGAGAGCATGATTATCGGCACATCGCTGTTCTGTCTTATTTTGCGGCAGACCTGCCAGCCGTCAAGCTTCGGCAGCATGATATCAAGCAGAATAAGCGCCGGCTTTTCGGAAACAACCGTGTCAACCGCCGTTATGCCGTCATTGACTATAACCGTCTGATATCCCTCTTTTGTGAGATAAAGACGGAGAAGTTCACATATATTTTCGTCGTCATCGACTATCATTATTTTTTCATTCATGAGCTATCCTCCGATTTTCGTTGTTATATACAGAAGAAAACAGGGTCTTTGCTTTCGGCTCGACCCCGGTTTGATTATTTATCGAATGACACAAGACTGAATCTGTCTTTTGACAGACTGTCTGAAACATTATATATTACACCGTCAATTCCGGCAATCTCGGTATCGACAACACTGCCGATTTTATCGAGTATCGCAACACATACCGTCTGTTTGTCGGTCTTACTCTGGGCTGTATCGACTGCACTGTCGTCTGCCGATGTATCGGTGTCGGACAATATATCGCCCGATGAAGTGTCTGTCGCGTTAAATGTGGGAGTGATAAACGATACAACACTTTTTACGGAATCGGGAACGGCGAGCATGAACACATTCATAATGTTGTCAACCTCACTGCTGACACCGAATGTCGAGAAAATGCCTGCTATTATCGACTGTGAGGAGGACACAAGCCCCTCAACGGCATCGGTAATCTCGGAATTTTTGGTTGATGTCGTGTTCTCGCCCTCTGTGCCCTGATGAATATTGAACACATAGTCACACACGGTCACTTTTCCGTCAACAACAGCCTGAACCGTAATTATAAGCTCTTCGACCGTTTTTGATGTATCGAGATAAACCTCGGTATAATAGTTGTTTTTGATGTTCTCGCCGTTTGCCATAATCGAAACGGAAACATTTTTGTCATCGGTAAGATATGCCTTGGGCATAATCCATATTGATGAACGCTTGCCTGTGAGCTTTACGTCGTATTCGTAGACATCGGCGTAAAATTCGTCGTCCTCAAGGTCAAACACATCTGTTTTCATGGCGACCAGTTCGAACGCCTGAGAGAGTGTCATTGAGTCTTTGTCAACGACAACACCGTTTTTGCGGCCGATTGCGCTTAATACGCAGAACGCAACATCGTTTTTCTTGTCACTCGAATTGAGTGCATCGTTAAGAGTTGAATTTGAAAGCGTAACGCCGTATTTCTTGCCGAGCAAGGCGGCGATATATGAAGTCTTGATTGACTCGAGAGAAGCGTTGACATCCGTTGAAATGCCGAGCTTATTGAGTGTCATGACAGCAACAAGGCGATATGTTTCATCGGAAGAAGTGTCGACATCGATATCGTAACCGGCACTCCACAGTGTGAGCTTCATTGTAGCTAAAATGTAGTCACTCACCGACCCCGCACTGCCGTCGGGCAGCCACTTTTTTATGCTTGCGCTGTCAAGCCCCGAAAGAGTTGACAGATAATCTACAAGAACATCACCGAGAGCTTTTCCGGAGAGGTTTGACGCGCCATAAGAGCCGGTCACAAGTGCCGTATAAAGAGCCTGCGCCATGACCTTTTCGTCATCTGTGGGGTTTGAGGGATAAGAAATGCCGAGTCCCTTGAAATAGTCTCTTACGAATGTGTCGCTGACATTTGCGGAAATAAGATTTGAATTGCCGTTAAGCACATCAACGAGATAAACATACCCGCTGCTTGCCGCACCCTGCTCCAATGAATACAGCGAGCAGAAATAATCGACATCATCGGCAAATGAATCCGCCGTTTCGGAATAGGGGTAATCGGGCACTGCGGAATAGTGAACATCCGACAGAACACCCGACAAAGCGGAAGTGTTTTCGTTAAAAGAAATATCGGTAAGCCAAGCATTGTTTGCCGTGTCATGCTGACTCTGTGTTTCGAAGGTAAACAAAGCCGCCGCCTTTGACACCGGCGCACTAAGTGTGGCAGCCAAAAGCAGAAATGCGGATATTAAACTCAGCACAGTATGTTTCTTGTACAAGTGTGTTGCCTCCAAATCAGCGGTATGCATTCGGTTTAAAAGCCAACCGAAAACAATAATTATTTATATAATATAACAGTGTCCGCAAAATGTCAATAACGCAAAATGCGAAAATCAGTCTTTTTTCACCGTAAACTCATAGACAGTTTCGGATGAATACTCCTCCCCCGCTTTATAGAAGCACTGCGGGAATGAGGGATTATTGGGCGTATCGGGATAGAACTGCGTTTCAAGGCACAGTCCGCCGCGTTTTATCATGGGAACGCCCTTTTTGCCGGGAGTACCCTTAAGGAAATTTCCGACATAGAACTGTACACCGGGCAAAGTTGTATAAACATTCATTTTTATTCCGCTCTCGGCACAGAAAACCTCGGCACACTCACGAAGAGCGCCTATTTCGCCGTTTACGCAGAAGTTATGATCAAATCCGCCTGTAAGCTTAAGCTGCTCGCAATCGTCATTTACATGCTCGCCGATTTTAACAGTCTGTCTGAAATCAAAGGGAGTGCCTTCAACTTCTCTGTTTTCACCGAGAGGAATACTGAGTTCATTGACGGGCGTAAACTTATCGGCATTTATTTTGACCTCATGGTCAAGAATATCACCCTCGCCGAAGCCCTTAAGATTAAAGTATGCGTGGTTTGTAAGATTTATGAATGTATCACGATCGGACACTGCCGAATACTCGATATCAAGCTTATTATCGTCTTTGAGTCTGAAAAGTACCTTTACCTTTGTCTCTCCGGGGAAGCCGCCCTGTCCGTCGGGGCTTGTGTACGAAAATTCAACCGCATCACTGTCAACGACAATCGCATGCCATACTGCAAAGCTGAATTCTCCGCCGGAGTGAAGGCAGGTTACATCCTTTTCGTTTGCGACAAGTTCATAATGCTTATTGCCGATATCAAAAGCCGCGCCGCCTATTCTGTTGCAGACCGGGCCGACCGTAGCGCCCTGATAGTCGGACAGATTAAGATAATCTTCTACGGTGTCAAAGCCGAGAAGCACATCACGCATTTCGCCGTTTTTGTCTTCCGCATAAAATGAATTGAGTGTCGCGCCGAGTGTCAGAATGTGTGCGCTGTACTCGTTGTTGTTTGAAATGATATACTTGAATATTTCGGTACCGTCGGGCATAAAGCCGAAGGATTCTCTTTCAACGCTCATATAATTTACTCCGATTCATAAAAATTTTAGCTATGTTTCAGAACATACGGTATAATTATATCAAAGTGAGAATTTATGTCAAGCAGACAAAACAGCAAAAATGTATATTTAATCACATTTTCAGAATGTTTATAAACTTTATTTTTCGATTTGTGACACTTTTTCAATATTTGTCAATTGACTATATTCGTGCTTTATTATATAATACAATTTGTATGTACTTTTTTCATTAAAATTTCGTCACAGGCAAAGGGTGTATAGACAGATGAGTTTTATCGAGCTTAATTCGGTATACAAAAAATACAAGATGGGTGAAGTCACCATAAACGCTCTTGACGGAGCTACATTCTCCGTTGAACAGGGCGAGCTTTGCCTTATAGTCGGTCCGTCCGGCGCGGGCAAAACCACCGTGCTTAATATTCTGGGCGGCATAGACAGCTGTGACGACGGAAAAGTAAGAGTCGGCGGCGAAGCGATAAACAGCCTGAGTGCAAAAAGGCTGGCGCTGTACAGGCGGCACGATGTCGGCTTTGTCTTTCAGTTCTATAACCTTGTGCCCAATCTTACGGCGCTCGAAAACGTTGAGCTTGCGACACAGATAAGCAACAAGGCGTTAAGCCCCGACAAGGTTCTTGAAAGAGTGGGACTTGCCGACAGAATGAACAACTTCCCCGCTCAGCTTTCGGGCGGCGAACAGCAGAGAGTTTCAATCGCCAGAGCACTCGCCAAAAACCCCAAGCTTCTTTTGTGCGACGAGCCGACAGGCGCACTTGACTACGCCACAGGCAAGCAGATTCTGTCACTTTTGCAGGACACCTGCCGAGAGACGGGCATGACCGTCATAATCATCACGCACAACACTTCTCTTACGCCCATGGCAGACAGAGTTATCACGATAAAAAACGGCAGAGTAAGACGAATTACCGTAAACGACAATCCGCTGTCCGTTGAGAACCTTGAATGGTAAGGAGGCTTTAATTTGACCCGAATGCTCTTCAGAGATACTCTGAGAACAATAAAAAAGAGCGTAAGCCGATATATTTCCATTCTGCTTATCGTGGCACTCGGCACTGCCTTCTATACCGGCATCAAGGCGACCGCACCCGATATGTTTGCAACGGCAAAGACGTATTTTAACGAATACAATCTTATGGATATTCGTATTCAGTCGTCAATCGGACTCACCGACGACGATGTCACGGCGCTCAAAAACATAAGCGGAATTGAATACGCAAGGGGCGAAAAATATATTGATGCTCTTGTGCGTGTCAACGGCGAAGCGGAGTGCGACCTTGACGGCACGCAGATAAGCACACGCGCGTACAGCATCTCCCCCACCGATATTTCAAACTTTTTAAACGGTGTGGATGACGGCAACTATATAAACAGAGTGGAGCTTATCGAAGGCAGCTACCCCACATCATCGGACCAGTGTCTTGTAGATGCCAGCCGCCTTTCAACGCCGGATTCATACAAAATCGGCAGCACAATCACGCTCGAAAAGTCCGGCGGCAGTGCTCCCGACAATCTTTCCACAAACGAATTTACGATAGTCGGCATTATAAGATCGCCCTATTATCTGTCGTTTGAACGCGGCAACACCGACATAGGAAGCGGCAAAATCGGCACGTTTATTCTGATTCCCGATGAAGCATTCACCGCAGATTATTACAGCGAAATTTATGTAAAGGTCACGGGAGCGGACAGCTATGAACCGTTTTCGGATGACTACTTTAACTTTATAGAACCGTATGTGACGGCCGTAAAATCGATAGCCGACACACAGGTAAACGCCCGTGTCGAGACACTGCGTCCTCAGCTTCTCAAAACAATAGAAGACGGTGAAGAATCCATAGCGTCGCAGTCATCGGGTGCAACAACCGACATAAAAACACTTGACGACACAATTGCGACTCTGCAGAACCTTGTCGACAACGGCGAACAGCTTATAGCCGATGCCGAGGCGGAATTTAACGAGAAATTCGGCACTGCTGAAAGCACACTGTCCGACAGCTCGGCGGAACTTTCCTCGGCTCTTTCGGACTATCAGTCTAAATATCAGACCTGGCTCGAAAACAAGACCAAGTATGACGAGAGCGCAACGGAACTGAGCGAAAAGCAGACTTTATACGACAATCTCTATGCACAGGTGACAAGCGCCCGCCAGCAGGTAAACACCCTGAACGCCAATGTCACAACGATAAATTCACTTGTCACAGCCGCCGAAAACGTATTGCAGGCAATTGAAGACAAAAACATAGAATCAAGCTCCACAAGCGAGGTTCAGGCAATAATAACCATGATGCAGGCGACATACCCGGAGCTTTACAGTGCAGTAAAATCGCTCTCTACAAGCGGACTTGCGACCGAGATAATAGCGAATGTCGAACCGTATCTTGCGCAGGAAAAGCTTCAGCTTGCAAAAACGCAAAAAGAGCTTGAAGAGAAAAAAGCCACCCTTGACGAGCTTGCAGGCGAGCTTGAAACAATGAAGCAACAGCTTGAAACCGCTTCGGCCGAGAGTGCGTCAACCAAACAGCAGCTTGAGTCTGCGGCAAGCGACCTGTCCGACTATAAAGAGCAGCTCACAAGCAAGGGCTATACGATACAGAACAGCGACCTGCAATTGCAGATTCAGCGTGTGCAGGCCGAGACGGAATTAAAGGAGCTTAAGGCTCAGGTTGAAGCCGCTCCCGCAAATCTGGCAGAAGCACAGAAGAAAAAGGAAGAGGCAAATTCACAGCTTTCGACTTCCCTTTCGGACGCACAGTCAAAGCTTGACAGCGCCAAAAAACTTTACGAAAAGCTTGACGATGTTTCATGGAACGTATACGACCGCTCCGACACGCCCGGTTACAGCAGTTACGGTCAGTCGGTGTCTAACATAAACATGCTGTCAAATATATTCCCGGTGTTCTTCTTCTTGATTGCGGCACTTGTATGTCTTACGACAATGACAAGACTTATAGAAGAAGAGCGTGTACTTCTCGGCACATACAAGGCTCTCGGCTACACAGTCGGCGCAATCATGGCAAAATATATAATCTATTCGCTCAGCGCATGCCTGTTCGGAACGATAACAGGCGTGTCAACGGCGATATTCGGCTTCCCGTATCTTATAAATTCGGCATATTCGATTATGTATTCTCTGCCGTCGCTTATATACAAAATTCCGTGGCTTGACATCGGCATATGCTTTTTGGCATCGTTCTTATGCACAACCGTTTCGACAATGTTTGCAGTCGCCAAAGAGCTCACCCTCCCCGCAAGCGTGCTGATGCGTCCAAAAGCACCGAAGGCCGGCAAGAGAATACTCCTCGAAAGATTTAAGTTTATATGGAAGCACCTTAAATTCTCGTCAAAGGTCACGGCTCGAAACCTGTTCAGACACAAGGCTCGTTTTCTTATGACGATTATAGGCATTGCGGGATGCGGAGCGCTTATTCTCGCAAGTCTCGGAATGTATGATTCGGTGTCGGCCATTGTGTCAAAGCAGTACGGCGACAACGCCATAACAAAATATGATCTGCAGATTGCGTTTGACAATGCTCAGTCGACCGAGACACATTCGGCGGAATTCAACAACGCGAAATCGGATACGAGAATAAGCTCCCTTATGCTTACGTCAATCCGTTCAATGGTCGGCTTCGGTGAAGACAAAAACGAAAAGACGGATGTTTATGTACTTATACCCGAAACCCCGTCGGAATTAAGCAATTATATTGATCTGCGGTCCCGCACTTCTAAGGATAAAATTACACTTGACGACACGGGTGCGGTTATAACCGAAAAGCTTGCAAAAACCGCAAATGTAGATGTCGGCGGTCAGATAAATTTTGCGGATTCGGACGGCAATATCTACACCGTCACGGTGTCTGCGATTGCGGAGAACTACACCTTCCACTATATCTATATGACGCAGTCGGTTTATAAGCAGGCTGTCGGCGAGGACCCGGAATTTTATTACGCCATGGGCACACTTGCGGACTCGGTGAAAAATGACACCTCCGACGACGGCGCGGCAAAGGGCAGACTTGCATCCGACCTTGTCGAAAAAGACGGCATTACTTCATTGTCATACACCACAGACAGTCAGGACACAATAAGCAAGGTAACCGACGCTCTTTCATGGGTTATCGTTCTGTTTATTGCGGCGGCGACCGTTCTGGCGTTTGTTGTGCTTTATAACCTGTCTAACATAAACATCATCGAACGAAACAGAGAGCTTGCGACACTTAAGGTTCTGGGCTTCTCGGACCGTGAGATGAACGCCTATATTTACAGAGAAAATATCATACTGTCTGTAATAGGCATAGCTTTCGGCGTGGTGCTGGGCATTCTGCTTCACAGAGCGCTTATCACGTTTACTTCCGTCGACACCGTAATGTACGGGCAGACAATAAGCTGGTATAACTACCTTATTTCAATCGGGCTTACCGTGTGCTTTATCGTCGCCGTTAACCTGCTTCTGAGAACTAAAATCAAGAAGATTGATATGGTGTCGTCGCTGAAGTCAGTGGAGTGAGAAAGGAGCAAGGAGCAGTGGTCGACAGTCAGTGGTCAGTGGTCAATGGTCAGTATCCGATAAACAAGGAAGTCCTGCGGACCTGAATTATAAAGCTTCGCCGACTTGAAAATGATTTTATATAAATGACAACCCCCTGTTGCGAAGCTATATAAATCCAAGACGCACAGTGTCTTCCGACATTATGCATTATGCATTCTACATTCTGCATTACTTTGCCAAGTCCTGCGGACTTGAATTATAAAGTTTCGCCGACTTGAAAGTGATTTTTTATGAATGCCCCCTGTTGCGAAGCATTATAAATCCAAGACACGCAGTGTCTTCCGACATTATGCATTATGCATTATGCATTATGCATTCTGCATTACTTTGCCATAGAGAAAATTTAAGCGAAAAAAGCTGTAATCATTAAGATTACAGCTTTTTTATCAATTATTCAACAACCGTCAACACGTATCCGTCAAAGATTTCTTCGTGCATTGGGTGTTCGAGGTAGCTGACGGACAGCATCTTTGCGGTGTCAATTCCCTCGCCCGTGCGTTTGAAGTACGCTTCCTTGAAGCACCACACACGGAAAAAGCGATTTAAGGTTTGTTCATCCGTGATCTTTCCTTCGGTGATATTTTCGTCTGTTCCGAGAATAAAAGCCCTGTCTTTCTCGGTGCAGAACGCCCGCATAAGCGACACGTTAACCGGGCGAATATGCTCAATGTCAATGCCGACCTCATGTGTTTTCGAGACACCGACAGCGACATATCTGCCGGAATGCGCGATACCGAAATACGCCGCATTTCCGATTAGATACGGTTTTCCGCCGTTTGTTATGTCAAACTCGAGCGAGTGTCTGTCACAGGACAGAAGCTGTGACAGCATATCACGCAGAAGAATATCCGCCGCTATGCAACGCTTTCTGTCGTCATCAAAACGGTAAGCGAGACACTTTTTCTGCCGCTCGGGGGACATTTCATAAAACCCAACGCGGTATTCATCGGCTGAAATAAGCGTTATATCACGGGTAAGAGTATGTATCAAGATTATTTTTTCTGATACTTCTTGACGATATCCATAATATCGCCGACTGTATGAATGCCCATTGCCTCTTTGTCGGGGATGGTTACGTCAAACTCCTCCTCGACTTCGACAGCGAGATTTACAAGCTCAAGGGAGTTGAGTGCAAGATCCGTGCGGATGTCGGTATTCTCGTTAATCTCTTCGGGTGCAATGTCAATAAATTCGCAAATGATTTTTCTGATTTTGTCAAGCATAAATTATAACCTCCGTTTTTATCTTACTACGCCGTTTAACAGCTCTCTTATTGTAATATCGGGGTTTTCTATACCCTTCATAATTACATTTACGGTATTGTCATGGAACGAGCGGACATTCTCTTCGCTTACAAGCTTATATCTGTACATATAGTTTATGGATATCTTGCCTGTGTTGGGGTTCGGGAAAATTATGGCGTACAGGGGGTTAAAGTATCTGCCGAGGTTGTATGTTCTAAAATCAACATCAAACTTGCCCAAAGTATCGGGAGCCATGGGAAGCCACGATGCCATAAACGCCGAACAGCCCTGAATTGTCTTGTGATTGTACATTTTCATCAGCATGCCTCTTGCATAGGTGAAGGGATAATCGAGGTGTCTGAAAATGCCGTTTCTGACCATAAGTGTCTCTTCGAGTGCATCCTTGAATGACACTGTCTCGGGGAAGATCGTACGAATCTGAATTGTCTGAGCGATGCATCCGCCCATACGCATATCCTTGTATGTCATACGCTTGCTGCACATAAGGTTGCAGAAAACATCGGGTGTGCGGTAGTTGACGGCGGAGCAGTATGTACGCATGCCGAGAATAAACAGCGCTTCGGGGGATACGTTGCGTTCCTTGCAGAACTCAAGAATTTTCTGTGTCTTGTCTTTGTCTATGTCAAGAATCATAAAGTGCGACTTGTCATAGATGGGGCTGTATGCCGTCGGAACCTTAAGCGCAGGATTATGGGTGCGTTTTCTCTCTTTTTCGAGGAACTCGGGGCCGTGAATACCCGCATAACCGGGCTCGCCGCCCTTTGCGAAATACGCTTTATAGAACTCCGTCCCCTTTTCGAGACGAGCGGTGTTCTTCATTCTCTCGTGCTCTTTTATGATGTAGTCTTCATATCTGAACATCTCGGGCGGCAGCTCTTTGCCGGACACAAGAGCGGTGTAGACCTTCATAAGATCCATATAGAAAATGAAAATGCCCATAGCGTCCATAACAAGGTGCGACACGTTGAAATATACACCGTTGTAGCCCTTGAAGCTGCGGAAAAAGTATATTCTGAAGGTTTCGTCCTTGAGGAAATAAACGGGAGTCTGAGCGTCCTTATTGAAGAAATCCTCCTGCTCCTTTTCGGTTGAGAAGGTATAAATCGGAACTCTGTCAATTTTGTATTCGGGGAGAAAATACTGCTTTATTGCCTTTTCGTCCTCTTTGAAGCGAAGGCGAAGGCAGTCGTTTCTCTGAATTTCTATATTAAGAGCCTTCAAAAGCAATGAAAAGTCAATGTCATAGTCAAAGCAAACGGATGACGGAATCTGAACTATCTGCTTATGGAAGCTGTATTTTACGAGCATATAAATATTTTCCTGCGACGGAATAAGATCGTAAAGCTCGCTCATTTTTCAACACCTCTTATAATTTTTAAATTTTCGTGAATAAGTATACCACATCACAGCAATAAAATGCAACAAGCAATAATCGAATTTGTGTCGGTTAAAACCACAGTTTACGGGGGATGTGTCGGGAAAGCCGACGACTCGAAGGAAAGCAGGCTTCAGATTGGCAAGATTATGTGAAGAGCTTAGTTTAGGGGCCGGGGGCCGGGGGCCGGGGGAAGGAAGTCCTGCGGACTTGATTTATATAGCTTCGCATATACCAAAGTTGATTTTAAATAAATAAGCTTTTCTTTTGCGTAGCTTTATAATCCAAAACGCTTCAGCGTTTTCCTCCATTATGAATTCTTCATTCTACATTCTGCATTACTCCTATTGCTAATTGCTAATTGCTAATTATTATCAAAAGCCGCCCCGTCGAAATGCATGGCGGAACGGCTTGATTGAAATATTAAGTTTTTCGGATATTCGTAAAGTCAGGCACTGTACAAAGCTTTTGTTAACACAAGAATCAGCAATCTGCGAAGCTATATAATCCAAGACACGAAGGACTTCTTTGCTTTGGTTGTCGGACCGCTGCCGCCGGTCCTCATTAGTCGCTACGCCAAAAATCATTCACCGGATGATTTTTGTCTGCGACATTATGCATTCTGCATTATGCATTCTGCATTATATACAAGTTTCGCTATTGCCGACCGGCTATCCGTGCTACACGAATTTCGGCAAAGAGTTAAATCTCAGCTATCAGTCTTCCGCTTCCTTCGCTTCTTTTATAAGCTCATCGGGAATTGCTTCACCGTGCTTAACGAACATAAGCATAAGCATAGCGAGCGCGAAAACAACGGGGCTGTAATAGAACAGCGACATATACGTGCCTGCAAACATTCTGATAAAGCCGTAGAGAATGGGCGACGCAATCTGTGCGGAGAATGTAGCGGTATAATAGTAGCCTGTAAATGTGCCGACCTTCTCAACACCGCCGATTTCAAGAACGAGCGGAAGAGTATTAACGGTAATAAACATATTTGCGGCACCGCCGAGAATAAGAACAGGATAAACAAGAATGCCGAGAATATTCGTGATATCGTCAACACTGTCGGCAATTGTCGCAACGGCCTCGCCGTATGTGATATTTTCATCGGCACCGAGAACGGAAACGGCATCGTTTATCATATGATTTTTGATATTTGCGCCGCTGTTTTCGATGAGATAATCTTCAAACGCTTCATATCTCTCGTCTGTATTGCCGCTTGTGATATAGGCGATGTAGCCCTCAACAGACAGAACATCATCGGAGGCAAGCTCTGTGCCTGCGTCCTTAGCCTTGTCGGACAGCTCGGAATTATAGTTGTTTATAGCGTCGTCGATTGTGGTGTAGTCATTATTTATCGTGACATAGTTGCCGATTGAAAGACCCTTGCCGCCGAGAAGAGCGATAAATACGCCGAAGAAAATGATGAATGCGGCGAGGAATGTGGCAAGACCTGCCATGATAGTCTTTTTTCTGCCGACCTTCTTGCCCATCTTGCCCGCCGGGAGAGCCGCGAGAGCACTGACAACGGCGAATATGAGCATAAGAATTGTGGCTTCGGATGTAATCTTATGAAGAATTTCCTGTGCGAAAAGTGAGAAGAATGTTGTTATGGCGTTAGTGCCGCAGAACAGGAAGAAAAGGCATGCGAGCATAAACAGAAGGCTGCGTTTTTCACCTGCGGAAAGTTTTATGGCCTTGCGTGCGGCTTTTTCGGCTTTTGCGGCCTCTTTTTCGGCGGCACGCTTTGCCTTTGCATCGGCGTAGGCGTTCATGTCGCCCTTAAGCTTAATGCTTGTGTCCTCCTCTTTTACGAAGAACATGAGTATAAGCATGCCGAGAATCATAACAACCGAGCCTATGCCGAAAACATAGGGGAAGGATACGGTTTCATCGGCTGTAATCTGCTCTTTTGTATATCCCGAAAATACGGTGCACAGAGCTATTGCAAGAGTACCCGCAACCATGCCGATAGCAGAACCGAGACCGCCCATAAGGTTAATGACGGCATTGCCTTCACTGCGAAGTGAGGGAGGCGTAAGGTCGGGCATAAGCGCGACAACGGGGGCACGCCACAGCGACATCACAAATACAAAGAGTATGATAAATACCATGGTAAGAGGAAGGCTCTTTGTATGCAGGAACACCATCGGGATACAGAAGAACAGTATCGCCGAAATGGGTGCGCCGAACAGAATGAACGGACGGCGTTTGCCGAGCTTTGAATGGCATTCGTCTGACAGTCTGCCGAAGGTCGGCTGGAATATGACGCCGAAAATATTATCAAATGTCATTATGACACCGATAAACAGCGGAACAAGTGTAAATCCGCCGCCTGCAAGCACGACATCTTCGCCCTGTGCTTCGGCGAATTTTGTAAGGAACGGGAGCTTTTCGACAAGAGTGTTGCTCCACGATGTGATAAGCGCACTGTTAGACAGAAGTCTGTTAAGAATTTTTGTAATGTACGGGTCATAGATTGCCCATGCAATGGACGTTGCCAGGAAGCCGAACCCGGTTAAAATAGTCTTTTTGTAATCGAGCTTTTCGCCGCCGGCATTCTGTTTTGATTTTGCCATAAAGAAAATTCCTTTCGGTGATGTGAACAGAAGTCGTGCACAGTGTTTTTAGACACAAATACACAAATTTTTCCGCTCCGTGAATATTTGCTTATCATATTTTAACAAATAATGAATAAAAGGTCAACGGTTATTTAAAAAGATTATATAAAGCAGATGACCAAGTACTCCGACAAGACATAGAATGTCACAGGCTTAAATAAATAACCTAAAACAGACCGTGTCAGCCATGTTGTTCTTCCTCAAGCTCCCGAACCAGGTATTCATCGCTCATGCAATGCATATCGGAAACACCCTCGTTCATAAGCTTATACAGCTCGGAATGATAAAAGATATCGAGTGATTGTTCCAAGGTAAGGTCATTGTGTTTTGCAAAAAGTTCTATAACACGGGCATATTTCTTTTGCAGGAGAATGGGATTTGCATTCACAGCTTATCACTTCCTTTAAGCTTCAGATAAGACAGTGCCGTTTCTGTTCGAAAAGCTATCTGAAGATTGGGCTTTTCGTATTGCAATCTGCCAATCGCTTCATTTTTATCTATCAGACCGTCAAAATAAAGCTCGACAGTGTTGAACACCTTATCATTTGCCACGCCGCCGATAACAATGTCATAATCCGTATTGTCTTGCCCACTGCGGCAGTTCAGAATGAAATCGAGCCATTCTTCGGAATAAGCATCAAATTTAAGCACATTCAATACGTCAAATGCGGTTTCATCAAATTCATAACATGATATTATTCCGTCTTTGCCGCGTCGTTTAAATCGTTCGCTCCACTTTTCAGCCTGTTCACGAAGGGGTGTTGTATAAAATCCCCTGCCGAAATCAACATTAGGTCGGGAGTGTGCAAGATCGGGCTTTTCCACCGCAATGAAGGAGCCGTGATATAAAGTCATAATTTTACCCCTCTTTCATTCATAACATCAATAATATCATCCACAATATAATCCCTGCTCTGAGTGTGCAGCACCTCATATTCGGGAATAATATAATCACCCAGTATATTCGTCTGTTCAGTCAGGGCAGCATACACCTTCTGGGCACTGACATTCAGTTTTAATGCGACATTTTCAATGCAGAATACGGCAAATTCCAGTTCTCTGCTGCCGAATCGACTGTTTTCGGATT
>CAZTWO010000035.1:0-15034 GCA_964617965.1 uncultured Ruminococcus sp.
TTCTCATACAGATACTGTGCAATCGTGTCGAATGACTCAAAATGCACCGAACCCGGGATTTTTTCGGCAAGCTGAGAAGTGTGTATGTCATAAGTGTTGATTTCACGCGAACCCATTATCTCGGTCAGCACAACCTTGTCGGCTATCTGAAGCACGTCGGCGAAATCGTCAAGAAGCATATATGTGCGAGAGAATGTAAACGGCTGAAATACCGCCCAAACTCTTTCATATTCCATCTTTTTGGCGGCTGTGAGCGTCACCTTAAGCTCTGCCGGGTGGTGGGCATAGTCATCGGCAATTGTAATATCGTTAAATTCGCCCAATATTTCAAAGCGTCTGCCGGCACCGCCGAAGCTCTTTGCGGACTCTATGCATTTTGTGAGATCCGCACCTGCGTAATCTGCGGCGGCAAAAGCGGCGAGAGCGTTAAGCACATTGTGCTCACCGGGTATGTTCAGCTCAACATGACCGACACATACGCCGTTATGCATAATATCAAAATACGGGAAAGCCCCTCTGCGGTAACCGATATTTTCGGCGTACCAGTCGTTTTTGTCCGAAAAACCGAATGTAATTGTCTTTTTTGCGGTTGACGCATTAACTGCACGGCAGGTCTTTTCGTCGTCACCGTTGTATATAACTACATCACGTGCCATTGAAGCGAATTTTGTGAAGGACGCTATCAGATTGTCCATTGTCTTGAAAAACTCAAGATGATCGGCATCTATATTCAGAATTACAGCTACACTGGGGCTTAAATCGAGAAATGTATTCGCGAATTCACACGCTTCGCACACAAGCAGATCCGCTGTGCCTGTCTTGCCGTTGGCGTTAATAAGCGGTAATTTGCCGCCTATAACAGCCGCAGTGTCAATGCCCGACTGCAGCAGCATCTGTGTAAGCAGGGAAGTGGTTGTGGTCTTTCCGTGAGTGCCGCATACACCTATGCAGTTGCCGAACTTTCTTGTAATTGCGCCGAAGAGCTTTGAACGCTCAAATGTAGGCACACCGCTCTGCTTTGCCGCAACAAGCTCGGGGTTATCGGGGAGCAGTGCCGCCGTAAACACAACCATTTCGGCGTCGCCTATATTTTCGGCTTTCTGCCCCAATACAACGGGGATACCCAGCTTTCTTATTCTTGCGAGTGTGTCTGTTTCGTTGTTGTCGGAGCCCGAAAGAAGATATCCCTTAGAGTGGAGAATTTCCGCCAGGGGGCACATTCCGGCTCCGCCTATTCCTATAAAATGAATTCTTTTTACCGTATCAAGAAGCCTGTCTATTTCGTACATTTTGTTCACCTTGTTATATAAGCTTTATCTTTTCTATTTTATTTCCGTTTTAATACAATGTCAACTCTTGTTTGAAATGTTTACGATTTGTCTATATCAAGAGATGCGGTGGCGTTTAATTCCATGTCCGCAATATTCCCGGCGAGATATTCATAATACGCCTGTGCGCCGACCATTGCCGCATTGTCTCCGCAATATTTAAGCTCCGGGAAGAAGAGCGGCACTTTAAGTTTTTTGCAGCACTTCGCCATTTCTTCTCTTAATATGCTGTTTGCCGATACGCCGCCTGCGACAACAACCGCCGGGCTGTTATTCGCAATGACGGCTCTTTTTGTTCTGTCGCAAAGGCAGGTGACTACCGTATGCATATACGAAGCGCCGATGTTTACTACATCAACCGTTTCGCCCTTCTGTTCTAAGTTATGCACAAGATTTATAATCGAGGTCTTAAGCCCCGAAAAGCTGAAATCGAATTCATTGTCCTGCACTTTCGGTGCGGGGAAAGAGTATGCCTTTCTGTCGCCGCCCCTGCACGCCTTATCCATATTGAGTCCGCCGGGGTAGGGCAGTCCCATTACACGCGCCGCCTTGTCCATCGCTTCACCTGCGGCATCGTCTCTTGTTCTGCCTATTACTTCATAATCGGTATAATCTTTGACATTCACAAGATGCGTGTGACCGCCCGATACGACAAGCGCCAGAAACGGCGGCTTCAGTTCTTTGTGTGTAATATAATTTGATGCTATATGACTTCTTAAGTGATGCACTGCGATAAGCGGCTTGTTTGCGGAATACGCCAGGCCTTTGGCAAAATTAACACCGACCAGCAGCGCCCCTATAAGCCCCGGCGCGTATGTCACCGCAACGGCATCAATGTCATTCATTGTCATATCCGCATCTGCCAACGCTTTTCTTACGACATGCGATATTGACTCGCAGTGACGGCGTGACGCGATTTCGGGTACAACTCCGCCGTATAAAACGTGCTCTTCGACCTGTGACGCAATAACGGAAGACAAAACCTCCCGTCCGTCCTTTACGACGGCGGCACCCGTGTCGTCACACGATGATTCTATTGAAAGAATGTTCATTGTATATTCTCCGTTTTGTTAAAATAAACAGTATATAACACGGCATCCTCTGTCGGATGTCTGTAAAAATTCCTGCGTACGCCGACTTTCTTCATGCCGCATTTTTCATAAAGCCCGCAGGCGGCTGTGTTTAACGCACGCACTTCAAGCGTCAGAAAAAGACAATCGGATTTTTTTGCACGGCTTATAATCTCGCTCATAAGCAAAAAGCCCAGACCGTTTTTGCGGTAATTTTCGTCAACGGCTATGTTGTTTATATAAAACTCGCCGCAGTTATTTCTGCCGCTGACATAGCCCAAAACAATATTTTCGGTATTTCTGCACACAAGAAAAATCGAGTTTTCGGCGTTTATCTCGTCAATAACGCTTTTTTCGCTCCACGGCTCCGAAAAATACATTTTTTCAAGCTCCGCTATCCGTTTGCCATCATTCTGTTCGGCATCGCAAATGACAAAATCACTCATAAATCAGCTTTTGGCCTCGTACCATGTCTTGCCGATACCGACATCCGCCTTAAGCTTAACAGAAAGCTCGGCGGCGTTTTCCATTTCGGACTTTAATATCTCGGCGGCTTTTTCGGCTTTTTCCTCGGGTGCTTCAACCATAAGCTCGTCATGCACCTGCATTATAAGAGCCGCTTCGGGCAGTTCCTTTTTAAGACGCTCACTTACTTTAATCATGGCGATTTTTATAATATCCGCTGCCGTGCCCTGTATGGGCATATTGCGCGCAACTCTCTCGCCGAACATTCTGACAGCCCTGTTGGACGACACAAGCTCGGGCAGATAACGTCTGCGGCTGAACAGTGTCTCGGCATAGCCGTTTGTCTTTGCGCTCTCTATGCAGTTTTTCATGTACTCGTCAACCGATGAATACAGTGCAAGATATGAATTTATAAAGCTTTCGGCCTCTGCTCTTGTGGAGTGAATATCCTTCGACAGTGAAAATCCGCCTATGCCGTAGACAATGCCGAAGTTTACCGCCTTTGCCTTAGAACGAAGTGCGGGGGTTACTTCTTTGACGGGAATACCGAAAACCTTTGAAGCCGTGAGCGTATGTATATCGCCGTCACTGTTAAACGCATCCGTCATGTTTTTGTCGTGTGACAGTGCCGCAAGAACTCTGAGTTCAATCTGTGAATAGTCGGCATCAACTATTACAAAGCCGTCCTTTGCCGTGAAAAATTTTCGAAATTCCTTTCCGATTGGTGTGCGAACGGGAATATTCTGCAAATTCGGCTCTGCGGAAGACAGCCGCCCCGTTCTCGTCTCGGTCTGATTAAACGAACAGTGTATTCTGCCGTCATCGGCAATGGATTTCAACAGTCCGTCGCAGTATGTGCTTTTAAGCTTTGCAAATGTGCGGTACTCCAACACGCACGACACAATGGGGTAGTCCTCTGCAAGCTCTCCGAGAACATCGGCATTTGTGGAATAACCCGTCTTTGTCTTTTTCCTGCACGGAATACCCAGCTTTTCAAAAAGAACAACGCCCAGCTGTTTTGGTGAATTTATATTAAACTTCTCGCCCGCAAGTTCGTATATTTTTTCGGTAAGCTCCTGTGCTTTTGCTTCAAGCACCTCGCCGTAGCTTTTTATGTCATCGGGAATAACCGCAATGCCCTCTTTTTCCATCTCGGCAAGAACACGGGCAAGCGGCAGTTCGATTTTTCTGTAAATGTCAACCTGTCTGTTGCTCTCAAGACCCGAATGAAGCCTGTTATAAAGCGGCAGCATAAGAAGCGCCGTCTTTGTATCCTCTTTGTTTTCGTCGTCGGCAATATTCTCCGGCTCGGGAATTTTATACGACATCGAAAGGGAGGATACACCGTATGACGAAGCGTTCGGGTCTAACAGATATGCCGCAAGACTTATGTCGGACAAATTTTTTTCGGGCAGCTTTTTTAATTGTTTCAGGCAGAATGCGTATATATTTTTTGCGTCAACAACAACCGTTTCGGAATCTGAGTTAAATATTTTCGTCAGTATTTCGCTTTTCGCAAAAAGATCTGCACAGAAATATTCTTCCGTAAAGCAAACGGCTTTTGTGTCGCCTGTAAGATAAATGCGTTTTATGTCGTCGCCTTCAAAAGCTATATGCAGTGCATTTCTTTTCTGCCTGCATATATCTTCAAAAACGGCGGTGTCGTTTTCTTTTATATCTATCGTTTCGACTTTTACGTCCTTAACCGCACTTTTTGAAATAGTGTCGGCGGACAGCCCTATTTTTGATATAATCTTAAACAGCTCGTGATAAGACAGCAGTTCCAGAAGCTTATTGTCGTCACGTGCATTAAGCTTATAATGCTCAATTTCCGTGTCAATGGGGGCACTGCGGCTTATAGTGCCCAGAGTCTTACTGAAATATGCACTGTCTTTGCCTGTAACAAGCTTGTTTCTCACGGTCGGCGTGACCTTTATCGTGTCGATATTTTCATAGATATTGTCAATCGACTTATAATTCTTTATAAGCTCAATCGCAGTTTTGGGACCAATGCCGGGCACACCGGGGATTTTGTCGGACGTGTCCCCCTGAAGTGCCTTAAGCTCAATCATTTCATCGGGAGTGAGTCCGTATTCTTCAAACAGAACTTCTTTTGTGTATTTTGTCGTTACGGTCTTGCCCATTTTTGTAACGGTGAGATAAACCGCTGTATTGTCGCTTATAAGCTGCAAGGAATCTCTGTCGCCCGTTGCGATACAGCAGCTGTCGCCGTTTTTGCACGAAGCGGCAAGCGTGCCTAAAATGTCATCGGCTTCATACCCCGGGCACTCGACTATATGACAGCCGTACGCTCTTAAAATATCTTTGAGCGGCTCCATCTGTTCAAAAAGCTCGGGCGGCATTGGTCTGCGGCCCGCTTTGTAGCCGTCATACATCTTGTGGCGGAATGTCGGCTCGTGAACGTCAAACGCCACAGCGACACCGTCAGCCTTTGTCTCGTCTAAAAGATTTAAGAACGTTGACATAAACCCGTGAATGGCGTTTGTGAAATGACCGTCACGCGCGTTTAATATCTTTATGCCGTAAAAGGCTCTGTTTATTATGCTGTTGCCGTCTATAACAAGCAAATTCATGTTTATTCTCCAAAAATCGCTTCGATTATTTCTCTTAATTTTTCGTCTGTAAAGGGTCTGGGGTAGCCTACGGCCTTCGCTTCCTCGCCGGCTTTTCTGGCTATTTCAAACGAATCGTTTTTATCAAACGGAATAGAATGAATGTTTATTCCGGTGTCCGCAATAAGTCTGTCGACCGCTTCGATAAATTTTGTCGCGTTGTACATATCGTCCTTGCCGTCGACATAAACGCCCGCACATTTCGCAAGCTGTGCCATAGCTCCGACACCGTCGGGCAGATACGCCCTTAAAATCGGGGTAAACACAGCGGCAATCGCAAGACCGTGCGGCGTGTGATAAAATTCACCCAGGCGGTGTGCGACTGCATGTATATATCCGGTGCTTATTCTTCTGAATGAGAGTCCCGCAAGGAATGACGCTTCCTGCATATTCTCTCTCGCCGTGATATTTTCGGGCTCGTTTACGGCCGTGACAAGATTGTCAAATACAAGCTTTATGGCTTCATAAGACTTCTGCAGATCGTCCGCAAAATAAGGGGAGTAGAGGCTTAACGCACTTTCAACCGCGTGGCTTAATGCGTCAATTCCCGTAAACGCCGTGCCCGATTTCGGCATCGTAACCGTAAGAAGCGGGTCAAGCACGATAACCTCTGGCAGATATTTGTCGCTCATAAACGGCTTTTTCTTGTTCTTATCTTCTTCAAGCGCAACGGCGTACAGCGTAACCTCCGACCCCGTGCCGGCGGTTGTCGGTACTGCCGCAAGAAATACACCTTTATTGCAGTCGGAGTCAAGTCTGCCTATATCCTCAAGAAAAGCGTTTCTGTTTGTCGCTCTCAGGGATGTTATTTTAGCCGTATCAAGCACCGAGCCGCCGCCGACTGCCACAATTCCGTCGCAGTTATTGTCTATATACGCTTTAAGGGCGTTGTCGGTGTCCGTCACTGTCGGTTCGGCCTTTATGTCCGTAAATACGGGCGGTCTTTTTTCGAATGAATCAAGCAGCTTTTCGAGCGCATCAATTTTGAAGTTGACCGTTATAAACAGCGGATTACTTATATTATGCTCTTTTAGGACATCCTTTATTTTCGCAAGTGACCCCGCACCACGAATGACCGTCGGCTCAACGGGCTTAGAGTCCTCAACCAGTGACAGTGTAATTTTCTGAATGGGTGTCAGTGTGCCGCCGTGCTCACGCACCTTCTGAAGCCTGAACGGCTCAAAATCAAGGCACGCACCCTTGCCGCCGTTCGGTGAAACGGTAAGATAGCGTGTGTCGGGCACACTCCAGCTAAAGCCCAGTGCTTTAAGCTTATTGACCGTCTCGTCGTTTATCATTCTGACTTCGGACGAACGCCCCGAAATAACAAGATAGAACAGATATACTTTAATGTCTCTGTCGTATCTGTTGGCGTACGCAAGCTCAATCATTTCAGCACCCGACGTGTAGCGGCAGGGGAGATTCAGGTATCTGAACAAATCCTGTGTATCAAGATAGTTCTGATTGAACATATGATAAATCCTGTTTGTCTCATTTGAAAAAGCAAGGCGCACATACGCATCCGCACACTCGTCAACGGGTGTGAGATCCATGGGATATTTCGATGAATTTTCGTGATATACACCGAGCTTTATAATGGCTCTCAGACGGTGAATAAAACCGTTGTCCTCTGAATTTATCTGGAATTTGCCGTCGGACGCACGCCACGTAAGATTGCCTATTCTGTAAATATTGGCCTTAAGCCCTTTTTCTCTTGCAGTGATAACCTTTTCTTCCGCGCGGTATTTTGAATGGATATAGACATTGTCCGAAAAATGCTGACCGATGTTTAATATATTCTCGTCAAATACGGCCTTTTCGGTCTCTTCTATAACCGTTGCCGCACCGTGTACGCTGACGGTTGAAGTGTGCTGCATGACGGCGTCTGCGTCAAGACAGAACGCAATGACATTTTCGGTGCCTGTGACATTTGTCTTTTTAAGCTCCTGATAATCGCCCGCATGGTGAACATCGGCGGCGACATGGAAAACAACATCGACTTCTTTTGTGAGCCTTTTGTATGTGTCGTCGTCAAGCCCTAATTTTTCTTTTGTAATATCACCCCTAATGGGTGTAATATTCGAAAAATCAAAGTCGTCAAAATAATATGATGCCTGTTTTTTAAGCTTGCTCTCGTCCCTTACAAGAGCATATATCTTTATATTGCGTTTTGTGAGCTCTCTTAAAATGTGAATGCCCAAAAATCCGGTTGCACCTGTTATCAGAGCACATTTATACTCTTCGGATTTTTCTGACACGGAAGTGTTTTTTATTATCTCGTTTATATTTTCAATCCGCTTTGAATTTATCTTCTGTTCTGCGTCAATCGCACGGCTTAATGATAACAGCGAATTTTCGTTGTATATAACCTGCGGTCTGATATTTAGTGTCAGAGCGAGTTCAACCGCGTTAAGGCTGTCGCCGCCTATCGTAAAGAAGCTGTCTGTCATGCTCAATGTGTCAATCTGCAGAAGCTCCCTGACGGCGTTAAACACCTTACGCTCGGTTTTGGTCTTGGGGGGAACAATATTCTTGTCCTCCTTCTGTGCGTGATAAATGCCTCTTTTGATTTTTTTGGAAGCGGTTCTCTCAAGCGGAATGTCACGCAGAATCCACCCGGAGATATGCTGAAAAGCCGCAAGACGGGAATTTACCCTCGCTATAAGAGCGGGTAGCTCGGCTTTTATATCCGTTATGCCGTTTTTCTCGGCGTACGCCTTATCGGGGAATATTTCGGCATAAATTGCGCCGCTGTCTTCAAAGCAGACGCACTCCTTGACGAGCGGCTCATCATAGAGCTTCTCTTCAAGAAATTCGGCGGACACGTTTTCGCCGTTGTCGAGCAGAATAAGATTTTTGCATCTGCCCGTGATATAAAGAAATCCGTCGCTGTCAAGGTGACCTAAATCCCCGGTTCTGAACCAGCCGTCATCCGTAAAGACTTCTTTTGTCGCCTCGGGATTTTTGTAATACCCCTTCATGACATTGGGTCCTTTAAGCAGTATTTCGCCGTTGTCAAAAGAAATATCCATGCACGGAATCGGCTTGCCGACTGAACCGTGACGTGTACAGCCGTTGGCGTTATTTGCGATAATCGGCGCACACTCGGTCATGCCGTAGCCGTTTAATACGAGTATGCCCGTCTTGTTATATCTGGCGTTTATGGCCGCTTCAAGAGGAGCACCGCCGCTTATTATGTCTATCATCTGACCGCCGAAAAATTCCTGTACCGCTTCGGGCTCGCTCATAATGTCCTTGCGCTCGTCGGCGTATTTAAGAGCCTGACGCATAAGATAATGCACAATCTGCGGCACAGCCAGAATACCGTTTGGCTTAAAGAGCTTAAGATCGGCAGCGGCATTCTGCAGCGAATCGTTAAGACAAAGTGTTCGGGCGTTTACAAGCGTTTTTGTAACATTGCCCGTAAGACCGAATGCATGATGAAGCGGCAATACTCCCAGCATTCTCGGCAGCGGGCAGGTCTTATGAACACTTGTGCCGGTATAGATAAAATTTTTGTGCGTGAGCATTACGCCCTTGGGAAAGCCCGTAGTGCCGGACGTGAACATAATGGCACACAGTTCATCGGATGTCGGTTCTTCGTTATATTCCCCTTTGTACTGCGTGAAAATGTCGCATATATTAACGGCAAAGGATTTGTCTGCCGTGTTGTCGAGCGATACAAAGAACTTAACCGAGGGTATATTTTTCTTTATTGACTTTGCGAGCGGCTCATGCTTTTTGTCGTAGAGAAACGCCTCGCAGTCGGCAAAATCCACAAGCTTCTCGTTCATGTCGTCCGTCTCGGTAGGGGAGAGCGGCACTGCGGCATTTGATGAATTTGTAATACCCAAAAACGCGACCGTCCACTCATAAGACGCAGGGCCGACGAGCGCCATATGAACATGCTTTAAGCCTCTGTCACGTGCCATAAGGCAGAATGCGTCGGCATCCCTCTGCAGATCACGGTAAGTCTTAACCGCAATGCCGTCGGGAGTTTTGTATTCCATATAGTGCGTGTCGGGATTGTTTTCGACATTGTAATCAAGAAGATGCTTGTAGTTTCGTATGGTTGTCATATCCTCGATTATCATTTTTTGTATCATTCTCTTTCGTTATTAATATTTCGAAAAATCGCAGGTCTGCGGCATGCCGTTTTCTTCTCTTGACTTGTCCGCCAAGAATACGGTAAGGTGACCCGCAACCGAGTTATATATTGATGTGCATGAAACCGACTCTTTGCCTGTCTTTATGAAGTTTACAAAGTCTGCGATAAGAGCTTCATCTCCACCGCCGTGACCTTCTTCACTTGCGTTTACGTCGATTTCCTCATTCCAATAGCCGTCCTCGCAGTCGTTCTTGATGTGAGAAACGGTGAATTTTTCTTTTTCAAAGTCGCCTATGATTTCGCCCTTTGTGCCTGTTATGTGAATTGTTCTGCCGGAGGATGCCGTGCCGCCTATCATGTTGTGCGTGCCGGTAGCTCCGCTTTCAAATTCCACAAGCACCGACTGATGGTCAACAACATTGTTGTCGCATTTATATATGCATCTGCCGTAGGGGTTTGTGGTCCTGAGTGAGTTTATGCGGTCTTCATCGGTTACGTCCGTTCTGCCCTCAAACTCCGTCCATGCATAGAATGCCCATCTCTCGGGGTGACCGAGATACATGGCCTTTGCCGAATATCTGCATGTGTCAACATATGGGCAGTCCGCAAGGCATCTTGTGCCGGCGTCCTTCGGTGCGTTTTCGGGCTTAAACTGGAATCTGCCGCCGAACGAAGACACTATTTTAGGCTTTGTCGGCTGCATAAGCCACATCATTATGTCTATATCGTGACAGCTTTTGGCAAGAAGCATGCTTGTCTTGCATTTGTCGGAGTTTGCCCATTTGCCTCTGACATAAGAAGTCGACAGGTGATGATAGCTTACATTTTCAACTGTCTGAATGTTTATTATATCGCCGATGTCACCGGCTAAGATTCTGTTCTTTATGCCTATATAAAACGGCGTATATCTTAAAACGTGGCACACCATGACTTTATTGCCATGCTCTCTTACAACTTTTAAGAGCTGCTCCATTTCTTCTTTTGAACAGACAAAGGGCTTTTCAAGAAGCATATCATAGCCCTTTTTGAGAAGCGGCAGAGCTGTTTCAAAGTGCTGATTGTCCATTGTGCCGTTTATTACGGTATCCGCAAGTTTCGGCTGTTTTGCAAGTTCCTCGGCGGAGGAGTAACACTGTGTTTCGTCAAAGCCGTACCTTTTTGCGGCGGCTATACAGCGTTCACGGTTCGGGTCCGCGATTCCGACAATTTTGAGCTTGTCGGGATTTTTAAGTGAGTAATCGGCATAAATAAATGCCCTGTGTCCTCCGCCGACAATAACGGCGGTAACCGGATTTGTGTCCATTGTAAAAAATGCTCCTGTGTATATGTTATTTGTTCTCCGAAATTATCTGAGAACCTGTTATTCTGCTTTTGTTTCCGTTGTCAACTGCTCTGAAAAACGCTCCGACTATGTTTGATGCCGTGCGGCCGCCTGCAGATACCGCTTCTTCGTAGTGATCCTTTGCGAATACACTGCCGAAATCGTTATCGGGCACAATATAGCCTATTGCGTCGTTGCAAAGCCCTATCACGGTAAGATGACCGTCGACCTTTTGTCTCATGGGCGGATATTTCCAGTCCTTGCCCCAATAGGCGTCGTCTTTGTTGTATTCTCCGCCGACTAATAGCTCGGGACAGAGTTCCCCGGGGATAAGCGCAAACCTGAGCGTTTTGCCGAACTCGACATAGCCGACTTCCGTGCCGAAATATAAATCGTAGTTTTTGCTGTCACGCTCGTCGTCCATTGTGACCTTAGTTGTGGCATTGTTGACAAGACGCATCTTTGCGGCAAGCTCCAATATCTTGTTGTCGGACGGCACAAACGCCTCAACCAGCGACACATTAAGCATCGGCTCAATTAGTGTCATATCGCTCTTTATTCCGTCTAAAACATATTTGCCTATAACTCTGCCGTACGCTTCAATTCCCTTATGGCGTGAAAGTCCTTCGGGGACATTCTTTGAGCCTCGCTCTGTCGCCACTGCGGCTTCCGCCCCCTGGAAGAACATTGAATTGTATCCGCCGTTTTCAAGCTCATCGCAAAGATAGTAAGGATAATCGGCACTGACCTCTCTCTGCTTGTCGCCGTAGCACGTCGGGTGTGCCGCCAAAAATACGGCTAAAGTCGATTTGCCCTTTGTGGCAGGCGTAAATCTCATGACCGTCAGCTTGTCGTCA
This sequence comes from uncultured Ruminococcus sp., assembly GCA_964617965.1. Classification (GTDB taxonomy): domain Bacteria; phylum Bacillota; class Clostridia; order Oscillospirales; family Acutalibacteraceae; genus RUG806. The sequence continues at coordinate 11,783 of CAZTWO010000035.1, forward strand.
ACCACATACGGCGGACGCTTGTCACGGACAAAATCCGTGGCATCAAGAAGCTTGAATTCAAGCTTGCCGACCGTCATATTGTTAATGGCTTCTCTTATCGTATCGGCGGCTGTAAGGAACAGATATTCCATGAATTCCTTGTTTCTGCCCGATACGGTGTCTTCGGGTTTGCCTTCGTTTAACGCCTTCTTATTGACTTTTATGGCTTGTGTAATACTGCCCCACATGCCCTGAGTGTCAATCCCCGAATGGCAGTGTGTGGCACTTATGTTCATTGAAACAATATTGTATTCTTCGATTTCCTTTTTAAGAAGCGAGCGGATATGCTTTATATCCGTATTCGAAATGCCTATGCAGTCGATAACGGCAAATACGTTTATGCCTCTGCCGCTGTTGTCGTCAACCGCAATGGCTCTTATAAGCTGATCGTTTATTATTCCCGTTACTTTATTTGGCGGATAGGCAAGATAGCCGCCGACATACAGGTCGCCGTTTACGCTGTCCGGGATAATGCTGTGCTTGGCAAAGCCCAGTTTCCATTTTGCGTTTTTGTCGGGCTCTGTCAGAAAATATCCGCTGCCCTCAAGAAAATTATCGGAATCGTATCTGTTAAGATAGGGGATGGTGTCATCCGGCACCTTATCCGAAAAATGCCCGACTATCTTCTGAACAAGGTCGTTGCCCTTGTCGATAAGCTCACGCTTTTTTGTGTCGTCCGCCATAGTCTTTTTTATTTTGTCTTTTGCGGTAAGAACGCCCGCTGTGCCTGCGGCGGCAATCAGACTTGAAATTATAAAGCCTTTTTTCATTCTCATATCAGTCCTCTTTGTAACCGTGTTTTGTTATCCTGAGCTCTCCGAAAACTATTCCCTTATAGCTCTCATTCAGCTCAAGAAACAGACAACCGTTATTTATCGTGTCCGCCGGAACGGTGTACATAATCGCCGTAAATCCGTTCGGCAGCATATTTTCTGTATAATATTCGTTGACTTCTCCGTCTGTCGGTCTGCCTGAAAAAATCACCGTGCCGTTTGCCTTTATGACAAGACACTGTCTGTCGTCAAGGCTTTCTGTCTCATAAGAAATCATCAGCACATAATCGGTGCCGGACTTAAGCCCCGCCGTTTTAAGTCTGAACGAATAATGGTCATACAGCTTAAAAAGACGAACGGGCAATGTGCCGTTGTTTCTGTCGGGGCAGTCGGCAAGAGTGTCTATATAGAACTCGCCGTCCTGCTTTATGCCCAAAGCCTTAAGGCTGTCTTTTGCAAGGGAAAAATAAAATTCATCGGGCTCGACCTTGTCGGCGTTAATGCATTCGCATAAAAATTTATCTGCAGCTTCATTCGGCATCGCTTTCGCAATATTGAGCTTATCAAGAAGCCACTGCCGATTTGTTACGGGGTTGTCGATAATATCAAGAATCGCACCGCGTTCCCACCCGTCGGCGTGAAGCGTCTTTGTGCCGAGCTGAATGCCTATTATGTCAAAAAGCTCTATTGCGTGTCGGTCAATATCTGCGCGAAGCTTTATTATTTCCTCGGGGTACTCAGTCGATAAAATTTGCTCGGCATCTTTCATCTTGCCCCTTTTTATAAAACCTTCGGCATCGCTTAAAAGTGCGTTTTCAAAAATAACACGCCGTCTTACATACGCATCCGTCTCGGCTCTTATAAGCAGAGATAAAAAACGCCAGTTGTAATAAAGATTGTTGTTCGGTTTAATTGCGTTCTGCAGCAGACGCAGAGTGTTTTCTATCTGCGTATTGTTCTCGGGCGAGCCTCCCCAGTTGAGCTCAAGTCCCAGAATCGCATCTGTCAGAAGTGTTATATCACAGCCGTAGAAAAACAGTCTTGTGTAGTCCTCGATTATATCCCGTATTTCACTGTCGGCGTTCCATTCAAGACTGCACCACACGGCTTTGTTTACGTCGTCGTTTACTCCCTCGGAATATGTGACCGAGCCCACAGTGTAAGGTGAGTTTAATCTGTGCAGATATTTATATTCATTCGGTCTCGGGTTAATCGACTCACGCCCGTTTGCCGCCGCCAGAGAACAGCTCCAGTCGTCTCTGTCAAAATGCACCGGATGTTCACAACGCAGATTGTGTGTAATGTCCGGATAAAATCTTATCGGATATTTTTCGGCGAGCCGCTGTCGAAGCTCTTCAATCATAAAAGCGTGATTGGGACCCGTTATAACGCCGTCAACGTTGTATCTGCCGGAATTTATCTCCGTGATAAAATCGTCGCCCCAGTTTTCGATATTTCTCGGGGCCTGTGCCGACACCCAGAGTTTTGCGTCGGGGTGAGTTTTCCTAAGCTCCGTTCTGAATGCCGAACACCTTTCAAGAAGCTCTTTTGCTTCAAGATTTCCGGGGTCCGCACCGGGTACAAACACCGCATCGATTTTCTTTGTTTCTTCGAAAATCTTTTTTCTGTATCTTAGTGCCGTGTCAAAATCCTTCTCTTTATTTGGAATCCACAGCGACACATCAAGGTCTATGTCATCCGCCGCCTCAGACGCCGCTTTTAACAGCTCATTTGGCGTGTATTTCATTATCTCGTTTTTGTCATTCTCTCGGTCATACTCCGCCGGGATATGCTCAACGGTGTTCGCACCGAAATACATTATGTTCAGATATTCTTTTTTGTAGTCGTCAATACTCCACGCATCATAGGTGTTCGAGAGGGGTCTGTAACCCATCTGATGCCCTCTTATCCGTTTTTGCGGAGAATACACACCCGATATATCCTTTATGAGAAAAGCACGGCCGTATTCATAAACCGATTTTCTCAGAAAAAGCCCGATTGCGTAAATAAAGCCCCTTATGCCCCGTGCGTAAAACAGAAGGGAAGTATCACCGAGTCTGACTGAAAATTCATCCTTTGCCAAATCTAAATCCTTGCAGAATGAAATAAAAAAGGAATGCTTATCATTTTTTATGATGCTTAACAAAACCGAACGCGCGAGAAGCTCTTTTCTCAGAATTGATGCCGCCTTTTCGCCGTCCCTGCAGTCATATGTGACCGATATATTCTTTAATTCCGTTTTCAATATGGGTCACTTCCTTCGCACACAAAATCCATTTTATTTTATATTATTATATGGCACTTGTCAAGAGCGGGAAAATGTGAAAACTACACAGAAGGGGGAAGATGTCGATGCAAAAGGGGCCGGGGGTCAGGGGCCGGGGGTCGGGGGGGGAAAAGATAATTAGCAATTAGCAGTGAGCAATTAGCAATTTCGGAA
>CAZTWO010000036.1:0-15028 GCA_964617965.1 uncultured Ruminococcus sp.
TCTTTGTAGGGGCGAACAAGCATGAAGATAAGCAGAGCAAGAAGAACGAATGCAACAATTGTTCCGATAATGTTGGCGTCGCCTGTGAAGAGCTTTCCGAACTGGTTAATCATAAGAGCGATTACATAAGCAAAGCCGCACTGATAACCGATTGCGAACCATGTCCACTTGGAACTGTTCATCTCTCTTCTGATAGCGCCGATAGCCGCAAAGCAGGGAGCACACAGAAGGTTGAATACGAGGAATGAGAAGGCGGAGATACCTGTGAAAGCCTGAGCGATAGCCTGATATGTTGTCAGCTCGCCGCCGCCGTAGAGAATGCCGAGTGTGCCGACAATGTTCTCTTTTGCGACAAGGCCTGTGAAGGAAGCGACAGCTGCCTGCCAGTTGCCCCAGCCGAGCGGTATGAAGAGCCATGCGATTGCAGAACCGATTTTTGCGAGAATGGAGTTATCAATCTGCTCCTCGGTGAGCATCCGGAATGTGCCGTCAACCCATCCGAAGTATGTTGTGAACCATACGAGGATTGTTGAAAGAAGGATTATTGTGCCGGCTTTCTTTATGAATGACCAGCCGCGCTCCCACATTGAACGGAGAACGTTTTTGAGAGTGGGAAGGTGATAAGCGGGAAGCTCCATAACGAAGGGAGCGGGATCGCCCGAGAACATTTTTGTCTTTTTAAGAATAATACCGGATACGATGATTGCAGCCATACCGATGAAGTATGCGGATGTCGCAACCCATGCCGAGCCGCCGAAAATAGCACCTGCTATCATTGAAATAAAGGGAACCTTAGCACCGCAGGGAATGAATGTTGTGGTCATTATTGTCATACGGCGGTCACGCTCGTTTTCGATTGTACGTGATGCCATGATACCGGGAACGCCGCAGCCCGTGCCTACAAGCATTGGGATGAATGACTTACCGGAAAGACCGAACTTTCTGAAAATTCTGTCAAGAACGAATGCTATACGTGCCATGTAGCCGCACGCTTCAAGGAATGCAAGCAGGAAGAACAGAACAAGCATCTGAGGAACAAAGCCCAGAACCGCACCGACACCGGCTACGATACCGTCATTGATAAGACCGGAGAGCCAGTCCGCAGCACCTGCCTTTTCGAGCAGGCTGCCAATGAGAACGGGAATACCGGGAACCCATACGCCGTAGTTTGCGGGGTCGGGAGCGGTAAACGCATTTTCGGAATCGGCTGTGTATTTTTCTTCAAAGTACTTTACTGCGTCGGTGAAGGACATAGCGACTGTCGCTTCTTTTTCTTCCTTCGAAAGATTTTCGGGAACAGCGGAGAAGTAAGCCGTCATTGTGTTCATTGCGAGAGTTTCTTCATCTTCAACTTCGATTTCAGCTGTCTCGGCATCTGTTGAAAATGCTTTAATCTCGGCAAGTGTCGCCTCTGCGTCAAAGTCTTCTGCTTCAAAATCAACATCGGGCATAAACGCCTGAATTGCTTCAGATGCGGCGGTGTAGCTGTCGCTTTCTTCGGTGTAGGCGGAAGTGCCTATACCGAAAAGATGCCAGCCGTCGCCGAATACGCCGTCATTTGCCCAGTCGGAAGCAGCAGAACCTACGGATACCATTGAAATATAGTAAACGAGGAACATTATAACCGCGAAAATCGGAAGACCGAGCCAGCGGTTTGTGACAATCTTGTCGATTTTATCGGAGGTTGTCATCTGACCTGCCGCTTTTTTCTTGTAGCAGGATTTTATGATAGAACCGATGTAAATATATCTTTCGTTGGTGATGATGGATTCGGAGTCGTCGTCCATTTCTTCTTCTACAAGTGCGATATCCTTTTCGATATGCTCCTTGATTTCATCGGTAAGATCAAGCTTTTCGAGAACCTTTTCATCACGCTCAAACAGCTTGATTGAATACCATCTCTGCTGTTCTTCGGGGAGTGAGTGAACGGTTACTTCCTCAATGTGTGCAAGAGCATGCTCAACAGCGCCGCTGAAGGTGTGCATCGGGACTGTCTTGCCGTTCTTGGCTGCATCGATTGCCTCTTCGGCGGCTTCCATAATGCCCGTGCCCTTAAGAGCGGAGATTTCGACAACCTTGCATCCGAGCTGACGGGACAGCTCCTCGGTGTTAATCTTGTCGCCGTTCTTCTTTACAACGTCCATCATGTTGATGGCTACAACAACGGGGATTCCGAGCTCTGTGAGCTGTGTTGTAAGATAGAGGTTTCTTTCGAGGTTTGTGCCGTCGATTATATTAAGGATAGCGTCGGGACGCTCGCCTATAAGATAGTTTCTTGCGACAACTTCTTCAAGAGTATAAGGGGAGAGTGAGTAAATACCGGGAAGGTCGGTGACGACAACGCCGTCATGCTTTTTGAGTTTGCCTTCCTTCTTTTCGACTGTAACGCCGGGCCAGTTTCCGACAAACTGGTTTGAACCCGTCAGAGCATTGAACAGTGTTGTTTTGCCGCAGTTCGGGTTGCCCGCGAGGGCTATTCTGATATCCATAGTAATAATCCTTTCTTAGAAAATTACAGTAATTACGAATTAAAAAACGAGGTGAAAATCAGGTTGGAATTACTCGATTTCGATCATTTCGGCATCGGCCTTTCTGAGTGAAAGCTCATAGCCGCGAACGGTGATTTCAATCGGGTCGCCTAAGGGGGCTACCTTGCGTATATAGATTTCAACTCCCTTTGTGATACCCATGTCCATAATGCGGCGTTTTATAGCACCTTCGCCGTGGAGCTTGACGACCTTGACGGTTTCGCCGATTTTTGCCTGTTTGAGCGTGTTCATGCCCGTGTCCTCCTAAAATATATTTATCAGATGTGCCGTATGACACAATATTTAACTTTTATATCATTATCTTGATTGCCATTTCTTCGCTTATGGCAATTCTGGCTTCTTTTACGTTTACTATAACGTTTCCGCCGAGACGGTTAACGATTGTTACCTTGCCGCCGACAACAAAGCCGAGGTTTTCAAGGTGTTTTTTTACTTCGGCACTGCCGCCGATTTTCTTTATGATGTTCTCCTGGTTTACTTCGGCTAAGCTTAACGGCATCATATCAAATTACCTATCCTTTTTAATTAGTCATATTTAACTATTAGCAGTTGCTAACTGAAAATCTTTTTTAATGGTTAGCACTTGCTAACCGACTATAATATATTATACTTTCCGTCAATTGTCAACACGAAATTTAAAGAAAAATCGGGGTTTTAAAAAATTCGGCACAGTTAACAATTAGTTAGACGAGGCTAATTGAAAATAGGGGCAAAAGTGACAAGCGAAAAAAGGGGCCGGGGGTCAGGGGCCGGGGACCGGGGGTAAAACAATGCAGAATGCATAATGTAGAATGCATAATGTCGGAAGGCACTGCGTGCCTTGGATTTTATATGCTGTCGCAAGAGGAAAGATTACATATAGGGGCAGATGACGGAAAATAAAAGAAACTTGTTACTAAAATATTTTAATAACAAGTTCTTGATAAGTTTGAAAAAATATGATAATATAAAATTGTAAAAGGGGTGATTATGATGGATTTTAAGATTAAAGAAGATATTGAAATAGTAAAAGAGCTTACGGGGCTGAATTTTTCGGATCTCAGTTCAAGAATAGGTGTATCCGAACAGACTATACTGAACTGGTGCGATGAAAAAACGGATATTTCATATGAGAATGTCGAAAAATTCTATAATTTTACTTTCTGCGAAAATATAAGACTTAATGTCATAAGGGAACATTTGCTTATTGAAGAAAACAAAAGCCCCGAAAAAATTATACTGTTTCACGGAGCAAAAACAGATATCAGCGGAGAAATCTCAATTGAAAAATCAAGAGCCGCAAACGATTTCGGCAAAGGCTTTTATTGCGGACAGAGCCTTGAACAGTCTGCCATGTTTGTATCGGGCTATTCGGATTCTTCGCTTTATATGATAGAGTTCGATACAGCAAATCTTACTCACACGGATTTCTTTGTTGACAGAGATTGGATGCTTACAATAGCTTATTTCAGAGGCAAGCTTAATGAGTATGAAAATCATCCGATAATAAAGACACTCAGAGAAAGAGTTAACTCATCGGATTATATAATAGCCCCGATTGCCGATAATCGTATGTTTGAAATTATAGACAGCTTTATAGCCGGTGAAATTACGGATGTTCAGTGCAGACACTGTCTGTCAGCCACTAATCTCGGAAATCAGTATGTTTTTAAGACGGATAAAGCGGTAAAAAATCTTAAAATTGTTTATCATTGTTATCTGTGCGATAAAGAAAAACAGTACTACATGAAATCCAAAATAGAAGAATCAAAAATCGGCAACGATAAAGTAAAAATCGCCCGCAAGCAGTTTCGCGGGCAGGGTCAATATATAGAGGAAATATTACAATGAGAGAATTTGACGAAAACGGAAGAATACTTTGCAAAATTCAGGCTCGTATTTTTGAACAGTCAATCGAAAAGGCAAAGTGCAGTTCGGCTGTATTTTTACGAAGATTTATGCTGTCGTCTGTGGCGGCAAGATTTGACAATATTTCTTATTTATTTGAATCATGCTCCGATGATGCCGTATTTGAGGAAATAGAAAATCAGTTCGGTGTGTCGTCATACGGCTCCGAAAAATATTCCGCAAATGAGCTTTACTGGATGGGTTATGTTTATCGCTTCTGGTGCTACACACACGAAAAAACAAGCAAACAGGTATACGAAATCATAAAGCCAAAAGAACTGCGACTTCTTTATTTTCCGTATCATTCACTTGATAACGCCGCAGTTGTCGAGCGTATCCTCGAAGCGAAAAATATAACCGATAATGAAACGGATCTTACGGCAAGGGGAGTTGAAATCTTAAGAAAACTGCAAAATACGGCGGTTTGATAAAAAAACTCTCATAGTAAATAATCTTCATTTATCAGCAGAATATTTTCGTTTTTTTCTGCCGATGAATTTCATAAATATTTTCCTTTTTTGTAAACTGACTTATTATAAACGAACTTATAATAAATTCATTTATATTATAGTCTGCAAAAAAATGTCAATATCAAAAAGAAGGCCTTGACCCGTTATGAGCCAAAGCCTTCTTTTATTTTGCTTTAGTGCTTAAAGAGATTTTTGAAGAACTGAACAATCTTTCTGAAGAACTCCTGCAGCTTCTGAATGAATGTCTTTGCGTCCTCGCCGCCGTCGTCGGGTGTGATGACCTCGCCCTTGGAGGAAGCTATCATATAGTTCTGCTGAATGTTCGAGATTGTATATTCCGCATCCTGCTCAAGCGTTACGCCGTTGCATATGATGTAATACGGATGTGTCGGATAGAATGTTATCGAGCCGCCTTCGGGAACTATAAGAACCTCGTTAGACTTGAATGTATGCTCGTTGCCGTATTCGTCACATACGATTATATCGCAGGCAAGATTCAGGAATCTTATTGCGTATGTCTTTTCAACCTGCTGTTCTGTTTCGACATCGGTTGCGGTTACTTCAATGCTGCCCTGTGCGTAGCCGTCTGTTGTCACAACGTGAATTGTTGTTGTGCCCTTGGAGTTAAAGCGGACCATGCCGTAATCGTCAACGGATGCAATGCCGGGGTTGTCGGAAGTCCAGCGGTATGTGCGGTCGGTAGCGTCATCGGGCTTAACTGTCGCGTAAAGCTGAACGGACGAGCCGATAACATTTGTTGTGGATACGCCGTTTGCCGTGATTTCAACATAAGTTGTGGTCTTGGGTGAAACGGTAACAACGCAGTATGATTTGAATGCTCCGTCTGCGCTTGCTACGGATACAATTGCCATGCCGGCGTTTACTGCCGTTACCTTGCCGACTTCGTCAACCTTCGCAACTTCCGCATTTGACGAGCTCCAGATAACGTCCTTTACGGATGCCGTTGACGGATAAATCTCAGCCGACAGGCCTTCGGATTCGTCGATATTCAAAAACAGTGCGCTCTTGTTGAGTGAGAGACCAAGAAGCTTTGTGAATACTCTGAACTCCGCTGTGTAGACAACGTCGTCTGTTACGGTAGACTGTGTCGCCGGTGTCCAGCCTTCGAAAATGAAGTCATATTCGCTTGTGGAAATTCTCACGGGGTCGGTGTCAAACGGGCAGACAAGCGTGTCGCCGTAATGATAGGTCTGCTTTGTCTCCGCACCGTCAACGTTCCATATAACCGTATATTCACGTGCGGTTTTGTCAAACAGAGCTGTGTATGTTACGTCGCCCGTTACGGATGTAATCTCTTTGTCCCATCCGCTGAATACATATGAATAGCTTTCATCGGGGGATTTGTACGGTGTGCCGTCATAGGACGGTGTCATGCCGTAATACCAGTGTGTGACCTTTGTGGTGTCGCCCGCGACCCATGTTACTGCGAAGGAGTCAAGCTTCCACTGTGCGGTAAGAGTTGTGTTGCCGTATTTGCCCTTTATGGATGTGCCGCCCGGGAGAAGTGAATTCTGTGTCCAGTTGCCGGCGGTGGATGTTACCTTCCAGCCGAGGAACTGTGCGCCCGAACGTGTGGGCGTGGGAAGTACGGTGTCGGTTTCGGATGAGTACTCAAAGCTCTCCGCACCCGTGCCGCCGTTAAGGTTAAGTCTTAAATAGTATGTTACGGGAGTATATACAGCCGTGAATGTAATGTCCTCTGCGGGCATTGTCGCCGGGACTTCGCTGTCCCAGTCTGCCGTGTAGCCCTGCTTTGCGACAGGCTCAAGGCGGTAGATTGAAGCGCCGTAGGTGTATTCGGAGGTCTGTGTATATTCTCCGCTGACCCATGTTATTGTATAGGTCTTGGCTTTATAAACGGGAGTGAATGTTGCGTTGCCGTATTCACCGGTAAGTAATTTGTCGGTTGCCACAACCGTGCCCTGAATCCAGCTGCCGTCGCCGACGCTTACAAGCCAGCCTGTGTGCTCATAGCCTGTCTTTTCGGCTGTGGGAAGTGTGGAATCGCTCTCGATTGTGTATGTGAGTGAGTCAACGGAAACGCCCGTGCCCTCAAATTTAAGAGTGTACTGTGTGGGTGTCCACTGTGCCTCAAACGATGCATTGCCCCAGTACTCTACAACATAAACGGTGTTGCCGGCATAAAGTCCGTCTGTGCCTATTGTGTTGTCAACCCATGTGCCGTCATTTGAAACGAGCTTCCAGCCGCCGAAGGTGTAGCCTGTCTTTGTCGGCATGGGGAATGTGGCTTCCGCGCCGCTCTCGGAGAATGTGTATTCGCTTGTGTTTTCGTCAAGCGTGCCGCCGTTTGCGTTGAATGTAAGAGTATAGGTCTGCTCCTGCTTTTCGAATACGGCATAATAGTTATATTCGCCGTGAGCCGCCGTTACGGTAACGGGATCGGAAACCTCGCCGCCGTCCGTTGTTGACCAGCCCTTGAATACGAACTTGAAGCCGTTTTCGTCCGCCTTTGTGGGAGTTGCGCCTGCCCAGCTCGGTGTGTCGCCGACGCCCCAGCTTTCGGATGCAAGAAGCGTTGTGCCGTTATACCAGTTGACTGTCTGCGGCTGAAGAACCGTCTTGAACACCGCCGTGTATGTAGCCGCACCGGTTACAGTCTTAATTTCGGGTGTCCACGAGTCAAAACGCATCTCGTGATCGCTTATGTCGGATGAAGTCTGTGACGGAACGCCGTCGGGATAAGCAGGTGTGTCGCCGTATGCTGCGGTGCTTGTTGTTGTGACAACGCTTGAAGAGTCGCCCTCAACCGTCTGCACCTTCCATGTGATTGTGTAGCTCTTGACTGTCTTTGTGTATACAGCCGTGTATGTAGCAGGAGTGCTTACCTTTGTAAGTGCCGGCTCCCAGTGATCGAATGTGTATGTATACTGTGCGTCGTCGGGGCAATAGATTGATGCCGGAACATTGGGTGTCTCGCTGTCGTAGGGGGATGTCACAACTTCCTGCTTGTCGCCCATGACGAATGTGATATTTACGTTCTGTGCCTTCCACTGAGCCTCAAATGTTACATTGCCATAGAAGCCCTTCATTGATGTGCCTGCGGTGTAAACCTTTGAAGTATCCCAGTTTGTGTCATTGCCGGAGGTTATCTTCCAGCCGAGGAAGTCATAGCCTGTTCTTGTGGTTGAGGGCAGAACCCTGTCTTCGCTCTCGATTGTGTAAGTAATATCGGGAGTTGACATACCGCCGTTTGCGGAGAATGATGCAGTGTACTCTCTCGCTTCAAGCTCGGGCTTGAATGTAACATCGCCGTAGTTGCCTGTTGCCGAGTCGCCGGGGGCGATAATGTTGCCGACTGTCCACGAGCCTATGTCATTCTGCTCGACACGCCAGCCGTTGAAAATGTAGCCTGCCGCCGTGTAGTCCGACGGGGGAGTCAGTGTATCCTCTATTGTGTATGTGCCGCCGCCGTAGGTTGAGCCGTCGGTGTTGAGGTATGTGTAAGAGTATGAAATCGGAGTAAATCCCGCTGTCATAATGACATCGCCGTACATGCCGGTTACTGTTTCGTTTGCGGCGTACTCCTTGCCGTCCGTCCAGTTGCCCTGTGAGGATGTAACAGTCCATTTTGCGAAGTCATAGCCTGTTTTTGCGACTGAGGGCAGTGTTACTGTGTCTTCGATTGAATATTCAACACTGTCGACACCGTCGGAGAATGTGATTGTGTATTTCTTTGCCGTCCATGTGGCTTTGAGTGTCACATTGCCGAACTTGCCGCCGGGGATTGACTCTGTATAGACATCGCCTGTTTTCCATGCGGAGGAGTCTGCGGCTGTAACGACCCAGCCACTGAAATCATAACCTGTCTTTGTGGGCTGAGGAAGTGTAGCCGAGTTGCTTATCTTGTATGTTACGGTTGACTGCGAAACAGTGCCGCCGTTTGCGTTAAGGGTGATTGTGAATGCCTTTTCGTCATAGTTTGCGATAAGAGTAACATTACCGTACATTCCCGAAACGCTGCCGCCGCCGGCGTAGCTTGTCGCTGTCCAGTTGTCGGCTGTGTCGTGAACGGAAACGCTCCAGTTTCTGAATGTGTAGCCGTCCTTGACAGGGGAGGCGAGTGCCACGGTGTCTTCGATTGTATAAGTTTTTGAAGAGATAACAGTGCCGCCGTTGGAGTTGAAGGTTATTGTATATGTTACCTTCTCCCATATCGGTTCAAGTGTGCAGTCGCCGAGGCGTCCGCCGGGGATGCTGACGGTGGTGTCGCCGTCCTGCAATGTGAATGTTTCACCTATGACCCATGTGCATTTGCCGTCGGAGTTTGCCGCCGAGCCTGTTACCTTCCAGCCCTTGAATGTGTAGCCGTTTTTGGTTGCGGTGTTAACCTGAAGGGTTGAAGCGTAGGCGTAGCTTAAGGTCTTGTTGCCGGTGTAGCTCTCGCCGTCTGCCGTTTTGATTGTAATTGTAGAAGTGAGTGTCTGCCAGTTCGCTTTGAATGTGACATTGCCGTGCTTGCCGTTAAAGGATGTGCCTGCGGGGTAGGATTTGCCAGATTCCCAGCAGGAGGCGTCATCGGTATATGTTACGTCCCAGCCTACAAGTGTGTAACCCTCACGAACGGATGTGGGCAGGGAGTGTGTGCTCTCGATGTTGTAGGAGCGTGAAGCGTCGCCGTTTACGACCTCACTGCCGCCTGCGGCATCGTAGTCCGCTGTGTATGTAATGGGAGTTGTCGCCGGCTCTAAAACAATGTTGCCTATTTTGCCTGTGTCGGTTGTGACGCCGGGTGCGAACAGATTGCCGACAGCCCAGTCGCTCGTTGTGGTGCTTACAACTTTCCAGTTGCCGTTAAATGTATAGTATGAGCGGCTGTATGTTGCCGGAATTGTGATGCCCGTTTCTACATTATAATTTACGGTTAAATCCTGACCGACTGCGTTGTCGCCGATTTTGCCGTAGGTGAGCGCCTTGAAAGTCGCAGTGTAGTTGTCGAGCGACCATGTGGCGTAGTAGGTTCTGTAATAAGCGCCGACCTTCATATTGCCCGAAGTTGTGCCGGATGTCGCCGAGGAATTATCACTCCAGCCCATGAAGGTGTAGCCCCTGCGGGTAAATGTGCCGAACTCGGAAACATTATATTCAACATAGTTGTTAAGACCGACTGTGAATGACTTGTAGCTTGATGAAGCCGTGCCGTAGTTGGGGTTGAGAGTAACTTTAACCTTGAGGGCATTTGCTGTTTCTTCAAGATTTGAAATAAGAGTAGAGGTATCAACGCTCTCGTCAACAACGGTAAGACCCATCCATGCGGCGTTGTAGGCGTTTTTGAATGCTGTCCATGTGGCGTCGGAAGTGTCATAATAACGGCTGTCTAAAATATTTCTGAAGCCGAGTATGGCTGTTTTGGAGTTGATTTCGGCAATTTTCTGACGCAGGGCGGTTTTGTTTGAGACCGATACATTAAGCTTGATAATAACGCTGACAATAGAGCTGTCTTCTTTATCTATGTTATTTTTAGCTTCCGCACCAAGCATAAATGTTTTTATAGAATATGTTTTGTCTGAGCCGGAAATAGTTCTCGGCCAGCTTCCGGCGTATTTTACACCGCAACCGCATATGTCTTTTAAGGAATCCGGACTACCTATTCTTGCTATAACAGAAGCATTTTGTCCGTTGTTCCAAAATCCTTTAAGTGTATCCGGGCTTGATTGTGTTTCACTCGTGGCAGTGTCGGTATTTGATGATATATCTGTATAGTCGGTAACCATCCATGCACCGTAACTGCAGTTTTCAGTATCTGTGGTAAAAAGTCCGACACCGAGGTTCGGTATCTGATTTAAATTACTGTATCTGCTTAAGTCGATATTAATATTACCGGAAGCAGTCGCAGTCTGATTTGCATACAGGTATTTATCTTTCGAGCCCAACCAACTGCCGGCTTCATAATTTTTGTAGGAATAAGATTTTACTCCAAAACCGCTTGATTCATTTAACCAGTCTGTTGAACCACAGTTGTTGAAGGTAGAATTTGACTGATTTGCGTAAAAATAAGAGGTAGTATTTGTTTCAGTTGCAAACGAAGCATACATTTCCGAACCATTCTGCGTGTCGTAGCCTACACTGTTATTTTTTTGTGTTTTTACGCCGGTTACAGCTGTACCGCCTTCGTATGCTTTGTTTTCGGTGCTTAAGAATGGGGCAAGTCCTTTGTTTGTGTTCGAGGATGCGTAATTTGCAAAGCGATCTCCGGTTCCGCTTATACTGTGAATACCGGTTATCCATGAAATTTGTTGAACGTAATGTGATGGATTACCCTGCTTGTTGCATATTCTCACCGCACCGCCGACGCTCTGTACATTCGGCTTATAGACATATGTATACGCATACGCTTCTTTTGTCTGACCGTCTGTCGCGTCGACATACGACGCAATCCAGCGGATATAACAGCCTGTGACAGCTGCCGCCAGAGAGGGTGATTTTGAATCATCTCTTTTGACTGCAACGGTATAATATGAATCCGTTGCGGTCATGGTTGTTGTGGTGTCGGCTCCTTTTTTTACGCCGGCGAGATTTATAGTGGCGTCGTCCGATGAAATGACATTGCCGCTCTTGTCAATCCACTGATATTTAAGAGAGGGCGTTGTGCCGCTCTTTATCTTGCTGTACGCAAAATATATCGTGTCGCTTGTCGTCGTGTCTGAATTCGGCGTTAAAGCGGATGACGAGTATATGTCCGAAGTATTTACCGAGTTGGTGATAAAATACTGGAACGGAGTAGCTGTTTCCGATGTCCACGATGTGACATTGGGGTACAGATACACAGCCTCGGGCGCGTAAAACGCCAGCTGACCCACGTCCTCGGCGGCATTCGCAACCGTAAGAAGTGAGCCTGGCGACACTATACCTATTGCGACCGTGCTTAAGACAAGCATGGCACAAAGCAGCATTGACAGTGCCTTTCTGAAAACGAGTTTTGTTCTTTTCATGTCGTTTCATCCTTTCCCGCCCGATATGCAGGCGTGACAAGAGTATATTTATACTGATACATAATTTATGATACCATAACTTTTTGCAAATTTCAATAATTTGCACTTGTTTTTTATGTGAGAAAAGAAAATTTTGTGAAAATAACAAAACGAACGGTGGATTATTGTAAAAAAAATACCCTCAAAAAACTTATGAGGGTAAAAGATTTATTCGGATAAAAGCCATTCCGGAATATTTTTTATTTTTATGCCGTTTTCAGGCAAATCAAAAATTTTGTCGGTACACAGAACAAGCTTTTCATAGTTATCGGGAATCATTCTGAGCGGTCTCAATTCACGTTCTCTTGTTTCGGGGGAGAGCATGCTTTCGGTCACCTGAATATAAATTTTATCGGTGGGCTTTTCGGCTATGAAATCGACCTCCGTCTCGCCGATTTTTCCGATATACACACGATAGTCACGCCTTAAAAGCTCCAGATATACTATATTTTCGAGTATGTGCCCTCTGTCTGCGTCACGGTAGCCCAGAAGCATATTTCTGAAGCCCGTATCTATTATATAGTTCTTGCCGAGGGTTTTAAGAAGCTCCCTGCCCTTTATGTCATATCTGCCGACGGAGAAAAACACAAAAGCGTCGTTCAGCAGCTTAACATATTTTTCGACGGTTTTGCCTGCGGGGCCCTTTGCCCTGCCCGTGCCGATTGTTTTTTCGGATGCGAGAACATTTCCTATGTTGTTTGGGGAAGTCATACTGCCTATATTTGAACAGAGGAACATTACAATTTTTCGCAATGTCTGTTCGTCAGCCGAGGAATTTCTCTGAAGAATATCACGCAGAACAACGGTTGAATATATTCCTTCGAGTGCCTGAAAGCATCTGTTCTCGTTAAAACTGTATTCACGCAGAACGGGCATACCGCCGAACTTTATGTACTTCAGAAATTTGTCCTCGGTTGATTCGCTCGGCAGAAACTCATTGAAATCAATAAATTCCGAGAATGAGAGCGGAAGCATTTTTATTTCAACATAACGCCCCGACAGCAGTGTTGAAAAATCGGAGGACAGCATATAGGCGTTAGAGCCGGTTATGTAAATATCGACATCAAAATCAAGGCGGAATGATTCAATTGCTCTTTCCCAGTGTTCCACGACCTGAAGTTCATCGAAAATAAGATATGTTCTGCCTGTTTTCGGAACAAGAGCGGCGACATAGTCATAAAACTGCTCATAATTTTTGATTGAGCGAAAACGCATTGACTCAAGATTCATATGGATTATGTTTTCTTCCGGCGTGCCGTCATTAAGAAGCTTTTCGTGAAAAAGATCGAGCAGAGATGACTTGCCGCACCGACGGATGCCCGTAACTATTTTGACGAGGTCAACATCTTTGTGCTGTAAAAGAATATTCATATAACGCGGTCTGTTTATAAGCTGTGACATAAAAACACCTCCGTTTAGCTGTGTACTGTAAAAAGTATAGCGTAAAACGGAGGAAAAATCAAGAACTTTTCGACTTTGAAGTCGGAAACTTCAAAAAAACGGGGACTTTTCGACTTTGAAGTCGGAAACTTCTTTATATTCTGACAAATTTCTGAAGCGGACTTTTGGGCTTGTCGGGCAATGTAAGTCTTAATTTGCCGCATTCGACAAGCGGATTTATAATCTGCGACATTATATAATTTTTGGATTTGCCGATAAATTCGGTTATTTCCGCTCTGCTTCTGGGTGTCGAGCAAAATTCCAGTACTTCATCGGTAAGATTTGCTTCATTCTGATAAAAGGCGTTTTTGAGTATAATCTTAAATTCGCCGTGAACAACTGAAAAAATCGGTTCGGGCAGTCCCGCTTTCTGCATTTCGCTTCTTATTGTAGGGATACCGGAATATCTGTTTTCGGTTATATGCAGAAGCTCAAGCATATTTGCGAGTGCCGCGTTTCTTGTGTCGGGGCGGACCTTGCCGAGAGAATCAATTGAAATTTTGCCGTAAAGACCGCCGCTGTTTGTTATTTCCATTCTGTCACGGTACATTTCTATTCTTATGGGCACATTTTCGGTGTGGATGCTGTAATCTCTGTGAACAAGGGCGTTAAGAATGGCTTCACGAACAGCCTTTATCGGGTATTCGGGCTTGTCGGTGCGTCTGCCCATATCGTCGATAATTGTTTTTGTTCTGCTGTTTATGCGGACAAATTCAACGGCTTCCTCGAGCATATCGGGAATTGCTCCGGTTATCCGTCTGTTATCGATAAAACGTTCGCCGTCTGTGCCTGTCGTGCCGAGCTGAGTGCCGGGAAGCGACATCGCAGTTATGCACAGCTGAGGAAAATACGCCTGCGGATATTTTGAAAAGGTCATAATTCCGGCAAGAGTAAGTGTGCCGTTTACGGTTATGCCCATAAGCTCCGATATGTCCTCTCTTGAAACATTGTCGGACAGGTTTTTTCGTTCAAGGCGAACGGCGTTAAAGTAGTCATCAAGTCTGTTTTCGTCAAGAAGCGACATTCCGGCGTTGTCCACCGTGCGAAGGTCGTCACGTATTCTTTTGCGGAAGGCTTCATAGCTGTAAATTTCATATTCGCTCATAGGCTCGTCCGATTCGCCGACTCTTACATATGAGCCCTTTATGCGGCCGACACCTTTATAAAAGACGGGACGCTCCGATATGTCAACACCGGGAATTTCGGCGGACACAACCGTTTTTCCGTCAACATCGCAAACCGTAAAAAGAGCACGAACGGGAGGCTCCATCTGCTTGCACTGTTCGGTAACCTTCTTCTGCAGATCCTGTGCGTCATAAACGCCCGTAACGGCAAAATTATTCTTTTCGTCAATTCCGAAAATGATAACCCCGCCGTCATCCTGATTTGAAAAAGACGACAGTGTGTCAAACAGCCGGGTAGGGCAGCCGGATGAAGCGGATTTTAATTCCAGGTTCTGTGTTTCGCTTTTCAGGTGCGTGATTTTGTTTACAAGACTTAAAAGTGATTCGGGTTGCATATAACCGCCTCCTTTAACTGTATTATACAGAGATTAACGATAAAATGCAAGGATTAACGATAAAAAAGTAAGGATTAACGGTGAAAATTAAAGGATTAACGATAAAATTGAGATAAAAAAGAAAAATCGTTGAAGGATTAACGATTTTACCAA
>CAZTWO010000037.1:0-3182 GCA_964617965.1 uncultured Ruminococcus sp.
AAGACGCCATGATTCAGAGAGCGTTTGACGGCGCAGTGCTGAAGGTCATCGAAGAAGACTGACCAAGAGGAAAGCGGGTTGCGAGAGTGTGGAGTGTGGAGTGTGGAGTGTGGAGTTGCACCTGTAAATTAACAATTAACAATTAAGAATTAATAATTAATAATTTCGGAAGTCCTGCGGACTTGGATTTATAAAGCTTCGCGGAAGATAAGATCGTGAAAAACGGTTTTGTCTTCTGTGAAGCTTTTTTTTGTTGCTAAAAAAACCGCCTGCGGGATATTCTCCCAAAGACGGTTTTTAAACTTGTAATCGGCAATCGGCAGGAGCTGTGTATAGATTTGCCCTTATGAAGTTAACTCCACACTTCACTCTCCACACTCCACACTGAACATCACAGCTTCCTGTTTTCTGACGGCTTATTTTACACTGTCAATATATTTCTTGATATTCGCAATTCCCGCGAAGATCTCGGTCTCGCCGCCCCTGGTGATGACAAGTGAGGGCGCCTGCTTAAGACCCAGACGAATGGCTTCGTCCTTATGCTCGGATACAAACAGCTTGTTGTAGCCGATGAGAGCCTTATCAAGCCAGCTTTCGGCAAGACGGCAGTTGGGGCAGTTCTCCTGTGCGAAAAGAACAACGGTGTTGTCGGGTTCGCAAGCGGGCATTTCCTCAATTCCCGTGTCGGGTGCGTTTTCTTCGGTGATGGGGCCCTTGTGTGTCAGCACGCTGTTCTGAATGTCATAGAGCTTTCTGTCACGGAATTCCTGTGCCTTGCCGTCGTTCCAGTTCTGTACCGGGCGATAATAGCCTGTAATTCTGGAATAAACCTCGGTTGCGTTGCCGCACTTGGGGCAGGTGAACTGCTCACCTGTGAGGTAGCCGTGATCCTTGCAGACGGAATAAGTGGGAGAAATCGTATAATAGGGAAGTCTGTAATTCTCGGCAATCTTGCGTACAAGATTTGCGGCTGACTTCCAGTCGGGCAGTTTTTCGCCGACAAAAGCGTGGAAAACAGTGCCGGATGTATACAGAGTCTGAAGCTCATCCTGAATATCAAGAGCCGAGAAAATATCCTCGGTGTAGCCGACAGGCAGGTGTGAGGAGTTGGTGTAGTAGGGTGTACCGCCGTCCTTTGCCGCCGTGATGATATCGGGGTATCTTGCCTTATCGTGCTTTGCAAGACGGTATGTTGTGGACTCCGCAGGGGTAGCCTCAAGGTTATAGAGGTCGCCGTACTGCTCCTGATAGTCCGACAGACGCTCACGCATATGGTTAAGAACCTTCTTTGTGAACTCCTGTGTTTCTTTGTGTGTCATGTCGACACCGAGCCACTTGGCATTAAGACCGACTTCGTTCATACCGATAAGACCGATAGTCGAGAAGTGGTTGTCGAATGAGCCTAAATATCTCTTTGTATAGGGGTACAGACCCTCTTTAAGAAGCTTTGTGATAACCGTACGCTTTACTTTGAGTGAACGGGCTGAAATGTCCATCATCTTGTCAAGACGGGCAAAGAACTCGTTTTCGTCCTTTGAAAGATAAGCTATACGGGGCATATTTATGGTAACAACGCCGACAGAGCCTGTGCTTTCACCGCTGCCGAAGAAGCCGCCGGATTTCTTGCGAAGCTCACGAAGGTCAAGACGAAGTCTGCAGCACATACTTCTGACATCGCTCGGCTCCATATCGGAGTTTACGTAGTTTGAAAAGTACGGTGTGCCGTATTTTGCCGTCATTTCGAACAGGAGCTTGTTGTTCTCGGTATCGCTCCAGTCAAAGTCGGATGTAATTGAATATGTGGGGATGGGATACTGGAAGCCTCTGCCGTTTGCGTCGCCCTCGATCATGGTCTCGATAAACGCCTTGTTTACCATGTCCATCTCTTTTTTGCAGTCGCCGTATGTGAAGTCCATGGGCTTGCCGCCGACAATAGCGGGCTTTACTGCGAGGTCGGAGGGAACAGTCCAGTCAAGTGTGATATTTGAGAACGGTGCCTGTGTGCCCCAGCGTGACGGGGTGTTTACGCCGTATATAAACGACTCGATACACTTTTTGACTTCGTTATAAGACAGATTGTCAGCCTTAATGAACGGTGCGAGATATGTATCGAATGAAGAGAACGCCTGTGCGCCTGCCCACTCATTCTGCATTATTCCGAGGAAGTTTACCATCTGATTGCAGAGAGTTGCAAGGTGCTTTGCGGGGGAAGATGTGATTTTGCCGGGAACGCCGCCGAGACCCTCTTCGATAAGCTGACGAAGTGACCAGCCTGCACAGTAGCCTGTGAGCATTGAAAGGTCGTGGATGTGAATATCGGCGTTTTTGTGGGCGTTTGCGACTTCTTCATCATAGATTTCGCTGAGCCAGTAGTTAGCGGTAATAGCGCCGGAGTTTGAAAGAATAAGACCGCCGACGGAATATGTGACGGTGGAGTTCTCTTTAACTCTCCAGTCCGATACCTTAACATAGTTGTCGACAAGCTCTTTGTAGTCGAGAATTGTCGAACGCATCATACGCATTTTTTCACGCTGCTTACGGTAGAGAATGTACGCCTTCGCGACATCGCCGTAGCCTGCCTGAACCAGGACGGACTCAACGGAATCCTGAATATCCTCAACGTTTATGAGGTCGTCCTTGATTTTGGGTTCGAAATCCGATGTAACCTTAAGTGCGAGAAAATCTATAACACCGTCGTGATAGTTTTTGTCCTGCGCTTCGAATGCCTTGCGAATGGCATTTCCTATTTTTGCAATGTCGAATTCGGTGACATTGCCGTCTCTTTTTCTGACTTGATAAGACATGTTTTTCCTCCTTGTATTTTTTTATCGGAAAGCGGCACAGAAAAGTGCCTGTTTAGTGAACATTTGTTCGAGATATCTTCGCTCGATTGCTACTTATGATATCACAGTCATGGTGTCAAATCAAGGCACGAGAACAAAGAAAATCATTTTCGGAATATGTAACAATATTTTGATGATAATTTTGTATCAAATGTTGCGATAATACTATATGTTGTGGCGGAGGGGGCTAAAATGTTCTCTTGGGGCACTAAATACGGTGGGGTAAAAAATTAGCAATGAAGGGGCCGGGGGTCAGGGGCCGGGGGCCGGGGATGAGGAAGACACTGCGTGTCTTGGATTATATGGCTTCGCAATACAATTAGCAATTAGCAATTAGCA
>CAZTWO010000037.1:3282-15004 GCA_964617965.1 uncultured Ruminococcus sp.
GGGATATCGGGTTGTGTCGTTTTCGTTGACTTTTTGGGGGGCTTATAGTAGAATAAAGATATATTTATCTCGGAGGCGGAAAAATGCGAAAGAAAACAACAAATGAAAACGCAGAACCAATCGAAACAAAAACCAAAACAAAAAAGCCCCTTGAATTTGACTC
The DNA here is from genome assembly GCA_964617965.1 of uncultured Ruminococcus sp. GTDB lineage: Bacteria > Bacillota > Clostridia > Oscillospirales > Acutalibacteraceae > RUG806. The sequence continues at coordinate 3,446 of CAZTWO010000037.1, forward strand.
AAAGATAAAGGTATTTCCGTTTATCGTCTTCATTCTCGGAGCGCTGCTTGCAGTCGTTCAGCTTATCACACGGCAGAATCTTATAGCCGTTGTATCGGCAGGCTACTGCTGTGTCGTCGGCGCGATAATCGTGCTCTCACTCCTTATCAAGAAAAAGGTGTATATGTGGGAGCTTATCGGTATCGCTTCATCCATGGGCGGCGCGTATATTTTCCATGTTATATGGGGTGCGGATGCAGGCTTCGGCGCTCTTACATCGGGCAAAGCCGGCTGGTCAAGTGCCGAAAATACACTCTTCTCGGGGGAGGGCAATATCTTTACAAGAATGCTCGGCAATCTTATTATAATGCTCCCCGTCATAGCTTTTCTTGTTTTGCTGTGGCTGCTTGCGAAAAAAGGCTTTAAGGGCATTGCCGCAAAAAAGATTTCGTGCATTGTCGCAGGTGTATTTCTGACCGGTGCGTCCGTTTTCTATGTTCTGACCATGAATATGCGTTCCACACCCGTAACAGACAGACTGTGGGAGGGTCAGGACGACTATCTTAACAAAATCAGCAACGAAAACGCATCCGAAAAGCCCAATGTCCTTGTTGTTCTTATGGACGACTTAGGCTACGGCGATGTGTCGCTCAACGGCGCTATATATGACACGCCCAATATTGACTCCATAGGCGAAAACGGACTCAACTTCACTAATTTCTATTCGAGCTACTCTGTTTGCTCCCCGGCGCGTTTTGCGTGCCTTACGGGCAGATATCCTTACAGAGGATACGCCGACAATGTTATCTATCCCACTGTCAACTGCTTTACTCCCTTTGCGCAGACACGTGTTTACAACAGTGTTGAAATGCTCAACAATACCGACGGTATGCTCGGCGATGAGATTACAATGGCTGAGGTTTTCAAGGCGGCGGGGTATCAGACAGGCTGCTTCGGCAAGTGGCATCTCGGCGACTACGGCGAATATCTTCCCACAAATCAGGGATTTGACGTATTCTACGGCAGTCACCATGTAAACGATATGAAGCCCTTCTATCATGTAAAAGAAGAGAACGGCGAGTATACAATCGTTCACGGCACAGATGAGCTTAAGGATCAGTCCAACGCCACAAAATATATTCATGAAGAGATTTCTTCGTGGATTAAGAGTGTTGTTACCGAGAGCGACGACCCGTTCTATGCACTCTATACCACACCGTGGCCGCATGCTCCCGTTTATGTCGGCAATGAGTACGACGGCGCTACCGGTATGGGTACATATGTTGACTGCGTGACGGAATTTGACTCTTATCTCGGCATTCTCTTTGATGAGCTCGAGGAGATGGGCGAGCTTGAAAACACGATTATTGTGTTTACGAGCGACAATGGCCCCGCACTTCAGGGCTCCACGGGTGAGCTTCGAGGCGGCAAATATCTGGCGTATGAGGGCGGTCAGAAGGTGCCGTTCATGATTCGGTGGGATAATAACAACGGTCTGTTTGAATCGGGCGGCACACGCGCGCAGTCCGCAACGCTTGTCGACCTGTTCCCGACGCTTATAAATCTTACGGGCATCACCGACACCGACGGAAACACCAACCCCCTGCCGACCGACAGAGCGATTGACGGCAAGGACATGACGCCGGTTATAAAGGATGACAGCGTAATTCACGACTCGTCAACGCCCATTCTGCACATGAAACGCCGCAAGGTAAAGGCGGTGCAGTATACCGTAAAAACAGCGGATATATTAAGCCGTGACGAGTATAAAGACTATACCTATCCCGTATTGACCGACAACGAATATATTACATTCAAGTACTTTAAGAGCATTCAGAACGACAACTCCGCTTTCTTTGATAAATTCCGCAAGAACTGGCTTCACATTTTGACCGATGACGTGGGCGAAAACTATAACCGTGCCACGGTATATCCGTCTGTCGCAGTCGAGATGAAAGAAAAGCTGGAGTCTATTCAGGCGGACTTCGAAGAAAATCCCAGAGGCATTTTAAGCTGATGCCGCCGCTGTCGATAATGATAAAACCCGCGTCGGGCTCGTGTAACCTTCGCTGCAGATATTGCTTCTACGGTGATGTTACCGACCGACGCGAGACAAAGCTTTACGGTGTAATGACAGACGAAACGGCTGACAGGCTCATTTCTTCCGCACTGGAATTTGCAGACGGCGAGAGTGTTGCATTCGCTTTTCAGGGCGGCGAACCGCTTATTGCCGGCAGGGAATATTTCAATCATTTTGTCGATACGGTAAAGCATCTTAATACAAAAAACAGCCGTATTTTTTACAGCATTCAGACAAACGGCACACTTATAGATGACGACTGGGCACAGTTCTTTACGGACAATGAATTTCTTGTGGGACTGAGTCTTGACGGCGATTTCACGGCGAACCGCTTTCGAATTGACGAAAAGGGGAATAATGCCTATTATCGCATAATCCGAGGCATGGGACTTCTTAAAAAGCATAAGACGGAGTTTAACATATTAACCGTCTTGACGGGAGCGTGTGCCGACAACTGCGAGAGAATATACAGATATTTCCGTGACAGCGGCTGTAGGTATCTGCAGTTTATTCCGTGTCTTCGTCCGTTCGGGGACAAGAGCGAGAGTGAGCTGTATATGACCCCGGAACAATATGCGAATTATCTTATACGCATATTCAATCTGTATGTGAAGGATTTTGTCAGAGGACAGTATGTGAGTGTCAGATATTTTGACAACCTTGTGCGTATGTACTTGGGACAGCAGCCGGAGCAGTGCGGTGTCGCAGGGCACTGTACGCATCAGTTTGTGTCGGAGGCAAACGGGAATATATATCCGTGTGATTTCTATTGCACAGATGAATTTCTGCTGGGGAATATAAATGACAAAAGCCTTAAGTCCCTTGCCGAGTCACCGAAAGCAATGCGTTTTATAAAAGAGAGCCTTGCAGTGCCGCAAAAATGCAAAGCCTGCAGATATTATCCCCTTTGCCGTGCAGGCGGATGTAAGCGAGAACGGGCGGACAGGGATTACTGCAGTGCGTATAAGGCATTCTTTTCGGCGTGCTTGCCGCTGTTTGGAGCGTTTCGGAAGTAATTAGCAATGGAACAAGTGGCCAGTGGCCAGTATCCAGTATCCAGTGGCTAAGGAAGACACTGCGTGTCTTGGATTATATAAGCTTCGCAAAACAATTAGCAATTAGCAGTTAGCAATTAGCAATGTCGGAAGACACTGCGTGTCTTGGATTATATAAGCTTCGCAAAGTGTGGCCCTTTGGGGCGTTGCGAAGCTTTTTTCGTTGTGGGGGGCTGAGCCGTCATGCCGCTAACGCTTCTGACGGCGGGTGTACCGGCTCGCTGTCCTCGCCGGCTTGCCGTCATGCCGCTAACGCTTCTGACGGCGGGTGTACCGGCTCGCTATCCTCGCCGGCTTTGCCTCGCTCCCAGCTTTCGCTGTTCGCTCGGCGCCCCGCCCACCCACCCAAAAACCGACCGTCCACGGTGCTTACCATGGTCGGTCGGTTTATTTAGCTGCTATAAAAGCACTATGTTATTTTGCTGAGCCGGGGATGACTCCGCCCTGTTTTTTCTGCTGACCGGCATTGCCGACTTGCTTTGCTTTTGACTTTGCCTTTGCATTCTGATTGTTCTTTGCCTGCTTTGCCTCATCTTCTTTGGCAAATTCGCCCTTGATTGCGGCAACGCTATTCTGCGGTTCTCTGTTTTCGATGAATCTTTGCAGCTCCTGAAGCGACATTTTGCCGTCGGAAGTAAGATATCCCTTCGTTATTTCATCAAAAGCCTTTGTCTTGCATACTCTGTCACGCAGGGCGATAACGGCATTTTTGTCTTCACCGAAAGCTTTTTCCATCGGTCCGATTCCGTCGATATTGTTTTGAGCGTTATCATTGCGCTCGTTCTGAGCCAGCATGCATACCATGCAGCTGCCGATAATGTTTTTGGCGGTATCGGCATCGATAAAACGTTTGTACTCACGGTCCGAGTCGATGAAAGCTCTTATCTTGTCCTGAATTTCTTCTTTTGCGAAATTAACAAGTCCCTTTTCGCATTCGTCAAGATCTTCGCCTCTGTGCGGCTGTATTCCTTCTGTAAAGCGGGCTTTGATACGCCTGTCAAGTGATGCGGCGGCTTCGACTCTTTCTTTCTGTTCATGCACATTGCTCATATCGAGGAATGCCTGTGTGACTGCCTGTGTCGCATTGTCATTGATAACGTCGGCAAGGGCTTTTATGTCAATCTCGCCGTTCGGGTTTGCGTAGTCAGCTAAAAGCTTTTTGAATTCCTTTGACTTTTCGATATCTTCTCTTAAGGCGTTAATGTCCTGGTCGTCCGCAATAAGATTTTCGAAATAACCCGGATGATCCGCACCCGTGTCCTTGCGTTCGGCTGTCACAATATCATATATAATGAAGTTTTCGAGGATAAGAGCGGTCGTTCCGACATCAACTGTGTCAAGGTTGAATTTCACTGCATATTTCGCACTTCCCTTAAGAGCCGTGTTAATGCCGATTGTTACAAGCTCAGACAGCTTCTTTTCATATATATCGTTTTCTTTGCCGCGAACGGGGGCTATTTCCGCCGGGAAACGCTCTGCAACCTGCTGTTCGACTTCCTGTGCCTCAAGCGGTTTTTCGGTTGCGATTACTGCGTCGACAATAGCTTTCGCGAAATTGCCGTCTGTAAGAGCGGAAAGACTGTCGGGCTTAAGACAGCCGTTTTCGTCAACAAGGTTTGCCTTGAGTGTGTCAAACTCCGGCATGGCGGCAATCATATTGCGGAAATCGCCGATGTTGGCGGGGTCTTCGGTCATCTTTCTCTCGCAGTAGCAGGGGCCTTTATTGCCCTCAATCCGGCGTTCTCTTAAAATAACGGAGCACAGAACGGCATTCGTCAGAAGCTCGTTTGTCTTGTCTGCTGACAGAGGCTCGTTATTCTTGAGAAGCTCCGATACGGGTTCAAGAATTGTCGTCTTGACGGTGTTTCTGAGCTCTCTTTCAAAAGCGTTGAATGTTGACTCACGAAGGGGCTTTATCGAATTCAGGAATTTGCCTTCAAACTTCAATTGGGCAAATGACAGACCGTGCTCCGCGTAAATTGTGTCTGCAAGCTCTTTTGCGACTTCTTTGGGGTTATAGTTTTGGACAAATTCTTTGAACTGTTCGGGAGAGAGGCGTTCATAGTAATCTTCACCGTGAAGATTTTCTATAAGCTTATCGTTGTTTGATGCGTAATTATGACCTGTTTTCTTAAGTGCGTAAAGCTCGGAAATGTGTGTCAGATCCCCTAATTTCGGGGTTTCGAAGAATTTTTCAATCTCGCCGCCGTGAAGGGAGCCTCGTGTATTGCGGTCAAGCTTAAACAGCTCGAGCAGCGTTAATGTACCGAGCATGGCACCTAATTTCGGCTGGAGGAAGGTCGGTGCATTTTCGTAAAGAGCATCGCCTTTGGTGTTCGAGCAAAGGCCTTGGATTTCTGACTTGAATGTATTTATGTTGTGTTTCAGATCCTCTGACGGCTTAACTTCTTTTGACAGAGCGTCAAATCTTTTTATGAACCACTTGTCGGGTGCGGCCTCGAACTGCTTTGCGTTGTCTTTCTGTGCCGCGACTTTGTTGAACTCATCCACAAGCGCCTTTTTCTGTTCGGGAGTTTTGCCTTCAAACAGTGCTTTTGTGTTGCGGCAATTCTGGATCATTTTCAGCTGTTCAAGCTTTGTTTCGGCGTACTTCTTGAACTGATTTGCCATGTCGACATGACGCAGTGTCCATTTTCTCTGATCGTGGTTCACCTTTGTCGCAAGATATATGTTTGTCTTGTTGAGAAGGTCGTTGTATTTATCGAGTGCTGTCTGAAGATCCGCACCGGACTGAAGATGACCGAGTCTTTCGGTTTCCTCAAACGCACGGCGCATATTCTTGAATACATCGGAGCTTCTGTGATACCACGGGTCGTTGTATTTTCTCTGCTCGGTGAGATCGTTTGTGTAGCTTCTGAAGCCGTAGTTGAATATATTTTCGGGGTTAACCTCTTTTATTGTTCCCTTTACATTCTGCACAACAACCATGCGGTCGTATTTTGCTATAACGGCGGGCGCTTTCCCCTCTTTCAGCCAATTGTTAGCTGTGGAACTTGCTTTGGCACTTTTTAATTTACGCTCTTTTGTATTGTTATCCTTTTCAAAGAACAAAAGGTCGTCCTTGCTTTGCAGACCGATGTCATGTGCTGTTTTTTCAATTTCCCAGTCATACTTGTTAGTCTCACAGAAGCTTGCATCCGATAAAAGCTGAGTATAGCTGTCCACGCCGATACCGAATGTCATTCTGTCATAAAACTCGGGATCCTTCTCTTTTCTTTTGACTTTCGTTTTTTCGTCGTTGTCGAATTTCTCCGCATATTCATCTTCGACGAAGGCAGTGTTACGATCCAGGACATAATCTGTCAGAGCATCAATGTCAACATATTCGTAGATGGGGTTGGCAATCATGTTCACCCTGCTCATGGCAGTCGTTACATCATTAAGGTTGCGATTGAGCTCATAGAACAGTTCTTTTTCTTCGTCACTCAGAACATAGTACGGCTTTGCCGCCTCCAAACCGTCGGTAAAGTTCTGTGCTTCGGCGATAATGCCCATTGCCCGGACGACCTGTTTGTAGTTCTTTACAAGCTCATCCGCAGGCAGGTTATCATCTATCATCGAAGATATTTTTTCGGCATAGAGTGAAGCCTCGCGAGCCGCCTGCGTTACAATCTGTCCGCGTCGAATTTTTATCTGCTCGAGTGCCTCTTCTTTTGTTGTGCCGGGAGTGTCGTTCATGATTTTTTCGCACAGCATTGCTTCGTTCTCGGCACGATGCGGATCCTTGGAGAATAAAAGCACAAGCTCTTTGTTGAACTTTGTTATCTCTTCCCGCTGAGCCTTGGTTGCGTTTTCGGGAATTTCTTTGAACAGACGCTGAGCGGTACGGTCCAGGGTTTCACCCTTTTCACAGTATTCCCTGTATCCTATGGTGCTGAAATATGTATGTTCTATAAGGGCACGGCGAAGCTTCTCTGACTTTATGCCTCGATCGTAGCGTTCGGGATCGGTATAGTGTGAAAGCGGGCGGGGATTTTTAACGGTTTCCTTCGGGAGTTTCTCTAAGAATTCAACAACTTCACGATCGGGTATTACGGGGGTTAAAATCTCGGAAGCATATCTCTGGATTTCCGCTATAATCTGTATCGGCTCGTAGTTGGGATGAGCTTTGGGACAGTTATCCAGAAGTTTGTTTATCTGATCAATAAGTGGCATAAAGAATTCCTTCTTTCATGTTTACTGTTTTTTCTGTTTCAATCAGTATACACCCAAAAAAGGTGATTTGTCTCATTATTTTCAAAAAAAATTGAAATTTTTCGGATTTCGCAAAAAACAACAAGTCCGCCTGTCGCAAATCAGGTGCGAAAGGCGGTTGTTATATTGTTTTTACGCAATCGGGCCCTTGGGCTTTTGCTGATTTGCCCCGTGGACAGACTTTCTCATTTCGTCGGGATTCTTAATCTCGGACCGGTTCTGAGGAACGGGCACTTCTTTTTTCGGTTCTCCCGGTGCGGCTTCGAGGTTTGCCGCCTGTTCTTGCAGTGTGGCGGCAAGATTCTGTATGTCGTTGGAGTCAAGGAGCTTATAAAGCTTCACTATTGATATTTTGCCGTCCGGTGTTATGTAGTTTTTCATCATGGCGGTGTATTCCGGCTTGCTGCATATGTTTTTGCACAGAGAGTCTGTTTTTTCGCCCTTCAGAATGGCTGTTTCAAGCGGACCGGGTGCTTCATAGGAACTGTCGGAGAGGCGTTCAAGCTGAGTAAGAGAGTTGAGAACGCACGCACTCACGATGCTTTTTGTTGTCTGAGCGTCAAAATATTCCTTTTGCGAATGTTTGTTTTTGATTTGTTTTTCGATAACATCCAAAACTTTTGTTTTTGTAAAGTTTATAAGAGCGTTTTCGGCATCGTCTAAGGCGTTCGGATGATCGTCGCGTATCGGATAAATCGCGTTGGAGCTGAGGTAATCCCGATTTACTACAAACATAATGTTTTCGGCGGCAGTGTCAATACCCTTTGCTTCTGCCTGCAGTCTGTGGAATCGCATTTTTTTCGCGAGATCACCGAGAGTTGTATCCGTCATTATGTTTATCATTTTGTCTATATCGACAGTGTCGTTTTCAGCTGAAGAGAATGAATCGCAAAGATTCGAAATTTCTTCTGACGCAACCATATCGCCCATGATGAATCTGTATCTTGCATTGTCATCAAGAAGAAGGCTCTCGTAATAATCCACACGCTTTTCACCTGTCAATTTGCGTTCAATGCCGACAAGCTCCGAAAACAGGCAGTTTCTTAACAGGTTGCGTGCTTCAAGTGCGGATATAGCGAACTTCTCGGTGCCATTCTTAATCGCGTTATCTGCCAGATTGTTCATGACATCGTGTATGTTCGTTTTGACAAACTCCGCAAATGCCTTTTCGCATTCGTCCTGCTCTTTTCCTCTTATGGGCTTAATATCCGAGGGGTAGCGGTCTGCGACTTTTCCTCTGACGGCATTGTATTTTATTCTGAGAGCGTTTTTGTCGACAAGCTCTTTTACCGCGGCGGAGGTCATATCAATCTGTGCGAATTTTTCAAGACTTTCTGTTGTGAGGCGGCCGTCCTTGTCTGTCAGACGGGCCTTGAGCGATTTGTAATTGGAAAGTTCCATAATGCTCTCACGAAGCTTATTTACGGATGCGGCGTCTTCCGTCAGCATTTTCTCATAATAGCCTATATCGATTACGCCCTCTTTGCTGCGTTCGGACATGATAACCGAGTGCATTATGACTGATGTGAGAATATTATCCGTATGCTCTGCCGGGATGGGCTCGTCCTTGCCGTTCTTTATATGCTCGTTTAAGACATCAATGACGTTTATCTTCATTGTGTCTCTGAAAAAGCGTTCAAAGGTGTTAAAGCCGGGTTTTCTTAAGGGCTTTATTGAGTTTATGAGCATTCCGGCGAGTTTTTCGGAGAAAAGGGATGTGCCGGCTTCTTTATAAAGTCTCTCTGTCGTTTTTGTGATGTTGTATTCGGAACTGAAGCTTTCGGCAAATTTAATGAATTCGTCTTTTGTAAGAACGGTGCTGTCTTTTGCTCCGTCTTTTTTGCCGAGATTCTTGCCTGTTTTTTCGAATATGGCGCTGTTGGCTATATCAGTTAGCAGCGCTTTCATCTGTTCTTTGTCGGGATTTGACAGCATTTTTTCAATCGGACCGGCATATGTGCTGTGACGCAGTGACTGCTCGTATTTTATAAGCTTTTCGGCTATCATCAGACCGAGCATAACACCGATATGCGGATGAACCATATCCGCCGGAGAATCGAAAATATCGATATGGTTGGTGGAATGGATTTTTTCAAATACGCCGAGCTGCTGCTGTGCTTCTTTTGCGGCATCGACAAGCGTTTTGGGAATTATACTGCTTTTGACGGTTCTGTTGAAGCTGTCCTCCAACCAGTTTATGAAGTCCTTGTTTTTTAATTCTTTAATGTAATTTTTGTCGTTTTCGACCTTGTCCTGACCTGCGGCGATACTCTTCTTTTCTTCAAAGCTTAATTTTTTGTTGTCAAATGTTTTCGTCGTAATGCGGGCTTTTTCTATAAGCTCAAGCTGCTTAAGCTTTGTTTCGGCAAAGTCTTTAAGCGAATTTGCCATGTTGACATGAAGCTTTGTCCATTTGTCGTCAGCGGGGTTCTTCTTTGTTTCAAGATATGAATTTGTCGCGTTGAGAAGCTCGCGGTATTTTGTAAAGGCAGCGTTGAGATTTTCGCCGGGATTGAGAGGCGCAGGCTTGCTTACGTTTTCAAACGCCTTGCGCATGGATTTGAATGCGTCGGAACTTGTGTGATACCACGGGTCTGCACTTGACATCTGTTTTATGAGACTGTCTGTGCGGCCCTTAAGGGCGTAGTTGAAAAGCACCTCGGGGCTTACCTGTGTGGGTGTGCCGTTAACGCTCTGCATTACAACAGCTCTGTCGTTTTTCTCAACGGCAACAGGCGTATTACCGCTATAGAGTGTACTTCCCACTATACTGTCAAATTTTTCGGACTTTACTTTATAAGTCGCATTGTTTTCATCGGGAACCGTTTCGCAGAACAGGGTATCTTCGATTGACAGGAAGTTGTTTATAAGAACCTTTTCGGCAATACCGGTCCGGCTGTTTCCCTCACGGAAAAAGGCGTCCCCCAGCAAATCGACAAAGTTGTCGCCCTCATTCGGGTATACCTTGTCATAATGCCTCGGGTCTTTGCGTCTGCGTTTCGCCGCCCATTCCTCTCTGTTCTCCGACTCCTTGGCAAGATATGAGTAGCTTTTATAATCCCGGGCGTTGGGGTCAAATCCGCCTAAGAGAGGCAGATTGTAATCCTCAAGTGCGTTGATGTCAATAAACTCATAGCAGGGGTTCGCGACCATAAGAATATTGTTTGACGCGGCGGTGAAGGAATTGATGTAGCGGCATTTGTCGCTTACAAAACTGAATTCATCCTCGGTAAACTTAAACAGAGGATTGTCGCCCTTGGTTTCTTTTATGTAGTTCTCAAGCTCCATCATAAGGCTTTTTCCCCATGAGAAGGCCTTGTAGTTTTCGAGAAGCTCATTGGCAGGGAGATTGGGATCTGTCATCTCCATAACTCTGTCGGGCATGTCGCCAAGCTCACGAATGGCGTTTATGAGAATCTGTCCGCGGTGCTCTCTGATCTGCTCCAAGGCTTCTTCTCTTGTTGTGCCGGGAGCTTCGGCCATAATTTTGTCGCACAGCTTGTTTTCGTTTTCGGCGCGTTTCTTTATGTCATTCGGAAACAGCAGCGACACATTGTTATTGTATTCATTTATTCTGTCGACTTCACCCGGTGCGGCTCCTTCGGGAATCTGCTTAAACAGACGCTGACTCGACCGGCTGAAGCTTGTGCCGTATTTGTCCTGGTAAATTTTGGGGGTTCTGAGAGCATTGTAGATGTCATTTGCAACTTCACGGCGCAGAAGATCCGATTTGTCTTTGCGTTCGGCTCTCTGTTCGTCGGGAATAAGAACGGGACGCGGATTTTTTATGTTTGGCTTCGGTTGCTCCCGGATCATCCCGACAAGCTTATCGACAGGCATTATCGGAACGGCTATGTTTGTGGCAAAGCTGTACATAAGAGCCATTTGCTGCTCGGGTGTGTATTGTATCGCATTCGGGTCCGTGTTGTCGGGAGGCACGGGGTTGTCGTATGCTGCCATTATGTTGGTTGCAAGAGCTGTGTATGTGATTTCAAGACCCATAAATATATGTTCCTTTCCGCTTTTTTCTTTCTGTGTACAGTATACACCCGAAAGGCGGGGTTTGTCCCGTGTTTTTTGAAAATAATTTTATTTTTTTTGAAAATGGGGGGAGCCCGAGCCGAGGGCGAGGGCGAAGGCGGCGAGCAAGGCAAAACAATGTAGAATGCATAATTCATAATGCATAATGTCGCAGACAAAAATCATCCGGTGAATGATTTTTGGCGTAGC
>CAZTWO010000038.1:0-11982 GCA_964617965.1 uncultured Ruminococcus sp.
CCGAGCTCGGGGAATTTTTTCGGCTTGAGCTTTTTGAACATTCCCGCAAAGCCGAGCACGGTAAACGGAATGATATAGTCAAACGCCACGCATATCACAACCATAAGCGCGGTTGTGCAGTAGACGAAAACATTTCCGCTTGCTATGCCCTTGACGAGCTTGAACATGGCAAACAGAAATGCCACGGGGACAGAAGTTTTAAGGTCGTATTTTATCGACAACAGACAGATGGGGAGCATGCTCAGCAGTGTAACCTCGCCGCCCATAGGCATTTCAATGATGGTTACAAAGCCCAGAGCGATTGAAAGAGCAAGCATAATTGCACTTTCGGTGAGTTTGAGGAGCTTGGGATTTTTCGGTTTTGCCATAGTTTTTTACCTCGCAAAAAAATTATCCGCACGGGGATGACGCACGGATAAACATTACGAGTATATAGCTCAAAACTCCCTACGCCGGTATTACCCATATCAGGTTAAAGGGTTCGGAAAACTCCGTCTCAGCCTTTTACAGCACCCCTGTTTGGATTTGTGGTTTAATTATAGAACAGCAATACAGTGTTGTCAATACTTTTGTTGTTTTATCGGAATAATAAAAATTTTTTTGCGGAAAATAAGACAGTGTTGCCTGCAAAGTGTTCTGACTGTTTTAACAGCTTGCCTCTTGCGAAGCTTTATAATCCAAAACGCTTTAGCGTTTTCATGTTTTTGGTTTGTCGGACCGCTGCCGCCGGTCCTCATTAGTCGCTACGCCAAAAATCATTCACAGGATGATTTTTGTCTGCGACATTCTGCATTCTGCATTGTTCAGCCTGTGCCGACAGAACAGCAGGTTATGCGGAATTTCAGGTAGCTGCCATAATTATCAGAGTCCCGTTTTTTACTGTGATTTTCGCTTTGTTTTCCTTAAACTCATTGCTTACACCCAGCGGAAAATAGCAGTCAAGTGCGGCATTGTTCAGAGAATATTTTAACCCTTCGAGCGTTACACCCTCGCTTTTTTCACTGAATGAAAATACCGACACGGTGCTGCCGATTTCTCCCGTTATCTCAAGCGAAGTGTCCGTTATCGCGGTAACCGTATATCTGTCGCCGAAAAGCACACATGAACAATTTTGTTTGGACAAATCCGCCGCAAGAGCGATATTGGCGTACGTGTGGTCGGGTCTGCCGCCCATGGCACCGTAAACAGAAAAGTTCGTACAGCCGTGCTTTTTGCCTTCTTCCACTGAGGCAAAAGTGTCTGTTACATCTTTTTCAACGGGCAGGGTAATAACATTATTGTCAGTCGGTATCATTCCCAGAGAATCAAAGTCACCGAGAATTACATCAGGCCTGATTCCGAACGCACGGCACGCCTTTAGTCCAGCGTCTGCGGCGACAATAAACGCACCGCTCGGCACAGTCGGAATGTTATTATAATATTCACCTGCGGCAAAAATTACACAGTCTCTGTTGCCCACTTTTTTACCCTCTCATAAATTTCGGTCGGAGTGTCGCAAAGCATGGTCGCTCCGCATTTTTCAAGCTCCCCGGGTTCGGAAAAACCGTATTTTACACCCAGCGAGTCAACCCCTGCGTCATTTGCCGCCTTTATGTCAAAAATCGTGTCACCTATCATAAGAATATTGTCTTTGTCGGCGTTATAATATTTTATCGCGCTTTCGATTAACGAACGCTTGTCTGAGTCATGCGTTGCGAAGCCCGGGCAGAAATATGCCGAAAAAATATTGTCAACCTTAAGATGAACGGCAATTTTTCTGACAAAATCAAGCGGTTTTGAAGAACACACTGCGAGCGTATAGCCGTCCGCTTTAAGTTTTTCAAGAGTGTCGTATATGCCGTCATAAAGCACCGACTCAAGATGACCGACGGGAGCGTAACGTTCACGGTAAAGCTCCACAAAACGCTCCGCCCTTTTTTCGTCCTTTTCGCAGTATTTATAAAAGCTGTCAAAAAGTGACGGCCCTATAAAACGGCGAAGTATGCTTTCGGGCAAAATCGGCACACCCATTTTGTCAAGGGCGTACTTTATGCAGTTATAAATCCCTTCTGAATTGTCTATTACCGTGCCGTCAAAATCAAACAGCAGAATTTTGTCTGTCATCTGTGCTCACCGCTTTTGAATGTGCTGTCATATACCGCCATAATCGCATTGTGTACTTCCTCGACAGTGCCGGCGGCATCGACAAAAATTATGTTTTCTCTGTCCTCGAGCATATCGAAAACCTGTTCGAATTTCGCCTTTGTCTTTGAGAGCGACTCGGTGTTTTCGTAAATTTCTATTGCGTCGTCGGGGCGGTTCGAACGAATTCTGTCAAGGCACACGTCAACATCCGCAGTCAGAAATATGACTAAATCGGGTTTTGTTATCTCGGGACAGCTGAAATGCATGTCCATGGTCCATGTGACATCCGTGTCACTGCCCTGATAGGCAAAGGTCGAATAATAGTATCTGTCCGATATGACCGTTTTGCCCTGACTGAGCATATCCCTTATGCCGTTTTCGCCGACATTGTGCTGTATTCTGTCAGACAGAAACAGTGCGGCTGTGCTCCACGGGGATGATTTCACTTCACCCGACAGCACACGCCTTAAAAGCCTGCCTGTCGGCAGTGCGGTAGGCTCGGCGGTTGTCTCGACGGCAATTCCTCTTTTTCTGAGTTCGTCCGCAAGAAGAGAAATCTGCGTTGTCTTGCCCGTGCCGTCAAGCCCTTCTATAACTATAAATTCAGCCATTTTTTATCTCCCAAAGATTATTCGCGAGTGTTGCCAGCTGCTCGGTTGTAAGAGCCTCGGCACGCACATTGGCGGCAAGGCCGCTTTTTTCGAGTGCGGTGTTTATTGTGTCCTTCGGCAGTCCCAGACCCGATGACAGTCCGTTTGCCGCAGTCTTTCTTCTCTGAGAAAACGCCGCTTTTATTACAGCAAAGAAAAATTCCTCGTCCGTGAGCTTCACAGGGGGTGTCTTTCTGACGGTCAGGCGTATAACCTCGCTGTCGACATTGGGGGAGGGCATAAAGCACTCACGCCCCACGCCGAAAAGCCTCTCTGCTTTTGCGTAGTAGTTCACGGCAACCGTAATAGCGCCGGCGTCCCTTGAACCGACCTCGGCGCACAGCCGTTCGGCGGCTTCCTTCTGCACCATGACCGTTATGCTTTCAATCGGCAGACGGCTCTCCAGCAGATACATTATAACGGGGGAGGTGATATAATATGGCAGATTTGCGCAGACATACACATTCATGCCGGCAAACTCGTCTTCGATAAGCTTATGCAGATCGGTTTTGAGTACGTCGGCATTTATTACATGTGCATTGCGTGCATCCGTCAGTGTCTCGCCTAAAACGGGAATAAGCCTTGTGTCAAGCTCGATTGACACGGTCTTTTTCGCTCTTTTGGCAAGCTCCACGGTCAGAACGCCTATGCCGGGACCTATCTCTATGACACCGTCATTTTCGCCCGCTCCGCAAAGCTCCGCCATTTTAGGACACACGGACGGCTCAATCAGAAAATTCTGACCGAGCGCCTTAGAAAAAGAAAATCCGTGCTTGCCTAAAAGTCTTTTTATGTAGTTTATATCGGTAAGCTGTTCCATCTTATTTTGTCGCACTCAGAAAACGCTCGTAAGCCGTGTTCCACGCATCCGTGTCTTCGGGCTCGAAATGCTTGAGGGTTTCGCTCTCGGCTATTAACTTGCGTGCTTCGGAGACATCGGCAATATCTTTGGCTGTGATAAGCTGAACAGCAACATTGCCCATAACAGTCGCTTCGATAGGGCCGGCGTAAACGGGCACACCGCAGGCGTTTGCGGTCAGACGGCACAAAAACGAGTCCTTAACGCCGCCGCCCACAACATTTATGTGCGGATATTTTATTCCCGTGCAGTTTTCTATTCCTTCGAAAACGCTCTTATATTTCATTGCGAGGCTTTCATAAATGCATCTTACGACTTCGCCGACAGTCTCGGGGACATACTGCCCTGTCTTTTTGCAATAAGCCTTAATGTTGCCGGGCAGATCCCCCGGGGACGCAAATTCGGGCGCGTCGGGGTCGATAAAGCACTTGAAGGGCTCGGCTTTAAGCGCCGCCTGCTCAAGCTCGGCATAGGAATACTCCTTGCCTTCACGCTTCCACTGGCGTCTGCTCTCCTGAATAAGCCACAGCCCGCATATGTTTTTGAGGAACGCCGTAGAAAATCCGTAGCCGCCCTCGTTTGTGACATTGAAATTATATGATTTCTCGTTGACAATGGGGGAGTGTGTTTCGGTTCCGAACAGCGACCATGTGCCGGAGCTTATAAAAGCAAAGTCCTTTTTGTCGGACGGCACAGCGGTAATTGCCGACTGTGTGTCGTGTCCGCATACAGCAACAACCGGAACACTCTCAAGCCCCAGCTCGCTGCAAATCTCTTCGCTTAACATTCCCGTTACAGTGCCTGCGGGGACTATTTTCTGAAGAATGCGGGCGGGCAGACCTAATTTCTCGGTCATTTCCTCGCTCCATGAGCGTGTTTTTATGTCGATAAGCTGAGATGTTGTCGCTATCGAATATTCGCTGACCTTATTGCCGGTTAAGAAGTACGCGAAAAGGTCGGGCATAAACAGAAGTGTCTCGGCTCTCTCTAAAAGCTCGGGGCGGTTCTTTTTTATGCTCAGAAGCTGAAACGCCGTGTTGAAATCCATAAACTGAATGCCGGTAATGTCGTACATTCTCTGTCTGGATATGATTTTCGCCGCTTCGTCCGTCATGCCGGCATTTCTTTTGTCACGGTAGTGAACGGGATTTTCAAGAAGCACGCCGTTTTTGTCGAGCAGACCGAAGTCGACACCCCATGTGTCAATGCCGATGCTGTCGAATCCGCCCGCCTGCTTGGCCTTGAGAAGCCCCTGCTTTATCTCGTGAAAAAGACGCAGTACGTCCCAATAGAATGTGCCGTTTAAGAGCACGGGGTCATTCGAAAAACGGTGAATTTCTTCGAGGACTATTTTGCCGTCCTTTATTTCGCCCAAAATGGCTCTGCCGCTTGAGGCGCCGAAGTCAAACGCTAAAACTCTTTTTGACATAATAATGTCTCCTTATTATTTTACAACGCCCTTTTTAAGGATTATATTTGCGTAAAGTGCGCTCTCGCTTGTGGCGATGATTGCATATGCCTTTCTTGAACGCTCATAGAAAGCGAAACGCTCAATCTGAGAAATATTTGTCTCGCCGTTGTTCTTTGTGATAATGTCTTTGTATGTCGCCCATATTTCGGGTGTCGGGTCGCCGTTTGTGGTCTGCATAAGCATAACGGGGCTCTCGACATATGTGTCAAGGGGAATAAGCTTTAACATTGCGTCAAGAATTTCGGGAACATTGTGGCCGTCCATTCTGATAAGACGCTGAGCGTTTGAAGCCGCGGGGAAGTTGCCGTCGCCGATGACGATTTCGTCGCCGTGACCCATTTCGCACAGAATTTTAAGAAGTTCGGGGGAGATGATTGAGGGAATGTTTTTTAACATGGTATTTCTATCCTTTCGATTTATGATTTTTTTGTATATGATAAGTTGGTAAGGAGCTGTGAAAAGGAGCAAGGAGCAAGGCTTCTTAAATGTAGAATGTAGAATGCATAATTAAGAATGTCGGAAGTCCTGCGGACTTGATTTGTAAGCTAACGCAGATTAGAAGCAAATTTCAAATAAAAGACTTATTTTTTGCGAAGCTTTATAATCCAAAACGCTTCAGCGTTTTCCTTCATTGTGCATTCTACATTATGCATTCTACATTGAAAAAACTGCTCCTTGCTAACTTTTCGAAATGACTATCGCGAAGATATTAGCGTGTATATCAGTCTTCCGGCGGAATGCCGTCCGTGTACTGCGAGTTATAAAGCAGCGCATAGAATCCGTCGGCGGCAAGAAGCTCGTCGTGTGTGCCCTGCTCGACAATAGTGCCTTTTTTCATTACAAGAATGTTGTCGGCGTTTTTGATTGTCGACAGACGGTGCGCTATTACAAAGCTTGTTCTGCCTTCCATAAGCTTATTCATGGCCTGCTGAATTTTCTGCTCCGTCTTTGTGTCAACGGATGAAGTCGCTTCATCAAGTATAAGCACCTTGGGGTTGGCGACAACGGCTCTGGCAATTGTCAGAAGCTGACGCTGACCCTGTGAAATGTTTGTGCCTTCTTCTGTGAGCATCGTGTCAAAGCCCTTCGGGAGACTCATGACATAATCATATATATGCGCTGTCTTTGCGGCTTCGATAACCTCTTCATCGGTGGCGTTAAAGTTGCCGTAACGGATATTTTCCATTATCGTACCCTTGAACAGCCATGTATCCTGAAGCACCATGCCGAAATTGGAGCGGAGCTTGTTGCGGCTCATAGAATAAATATCCGTGCCGTCAAGATAGATGTGACCGGAGTTTACGTCATAAAAACGCATAAGCAGGTTGACAATTGTTGTTTTGCCCGCACCGGTGGGGCCTACAATGGCCGTGACCGAGCCTGCCGGCGCCACAATGTCAAGATTATCTATAAGCGGCACATCGGGCAGATATCTGAACGATACGTCCTTAAATTCAACTCTGCCCTTGGGGTTTTCGGCTGTCGGCACGTCTTCGGCATCCGGCTCTTCCTCTTCTTCGTCAAACAGCGCGAATACACGTTCGGCGGACGCTAAGGACGACTGAATTTTATTTATGATTGAAGATATATTGACAATGGGGGACTGGAATGACGACGAATATGATAAAAACTTCGATATGTCGCCGAGTTTGAATGCCTTTGCGAGTGTGCCTTTTGAAGTCTGAAGCACAAAATATCCGCCTAAAAGGCACAGTGAAACATAACTGAGGTTCTTGAACAGCGTCAGCACGGGATTTAATATACCCGAAATCATGTTGGCGGTAAATGAGGTCTTTCCGAGACGCAATGTTATGTCATGAAACTCGTCAATTGACTTCTGCTCATGACCGAAAATGCGTATGATCGTGTGACCTGCGTACATTTCTTCGATGTGGCCGTTCATGTCGCCCATTGTGTCCCAATAGCGGCGGAACCATATTTTTGACTTCTGCGACACCCAATATGACAGCGTACCCGTAAACGGCACAAGGCAAATTGCCACAAGTGTCATCCATATGTTGCCGGTTCGAAGCATCATCACAAGCGAACCGATAACCTGAATAATTCCCGTCATAACGGTAAGAATACTGCTCTGAAGAGAAGAACTTACATTGTCGATATCGTTTATTATTTTCGATATGACCTGACCCTTTGTCTGCTTGTCATAGTAGCTTAAAGGCAGACGCGACAGCTTGTCGTTTACTCTCTCTCTTAATGAGCAGACAAGCTTCTGTGAAATTCCCGCGGAGAAAAATTCCTGGAAGAATGTAAATATTGTGGAAGCACCGTAGACGCATGCAAGCTTTATTATAATGTCTCGGCATCCGTCGAAAACGATTTTCTGCCCCTGAAGTCTGCCGTTCACCTGGTCCTGAAGAAGGTTTATCAGCTCGCCTAAGAGGTCGGGGGATATGACACCGCACACCGTTGTCATGCATGCGGAAATGACAACGATTGTCATTGTGAAGGCGTGTGGCTTTATAAGTCCAAGAAAACGAAGAAGCGTACCCTTTGCGTTGTCGGGCTTTGACTCTTCATCCGTATGCTTTCTGTATGCCGCATACTTGCTCTCGTAGTTCATTTCGGGGACGGCGTTTTTCTTTTTGTTACTCATCGCTCTCCGCCTCCTTTACAGCTTCCTCCGACAGCTGAGTTATGACTATTTCTCTGTATGTGTCGCAGGTCTTTACAAGCTCTTTATGTGTGCCGCAGCCGACGACCGTGCCGTTTTCGAGCACGACAATTCTGTCGGCGTTAAGAACAGTGCCGACACGCTGTGCGACTATAATAAGATTGGTATCGGTAAGATTTTCTCTGAGCGACGCTCTTAAGCGTGCGTCCGTTGCGAGGTCAAGTGCGGAGAACGAGTCGTCAAACAGAATAATTTCCGCTCCCTTTATAACGGCTCTGGCAATAGCGAGACGCTGTTTCTGACCGCCCGAAAAGTTTTTGCCCGCCTGAGATACAAAGCTGTTTATACCGTCGGGCATGGCGGCTACAAAGTTCTTGGCCTGAGCTATTTCAAGCGCACGCCACACTTCTGCGTCCGTTGCGTCCTCTTTGCCGTAGCGAATGTTGTCGGCTATCGTTCCGCTGAACAGATACGCCTGCTGAGGCACAACGGCGATACGCTTCTGAAGCTCCTTTTCGCCGAGCTCCTTTACGTTTACACCTGCGACAAGCACTTCACCGTCGCTTACATCATAAAGTCTGGGGATAAGATTAAGCAGTGTCGATTTGCCCGAACCCGTAATGCCTATAATAGCGGTAATCTCACCGGGATGCGACTCAAAAGACACGTTTTTAAGTGAGAACGGCTCTTTTGGTTTTTTCGGCTCTTCTTTCTTTTCTTCCGTTGCGGGCTTTTCGCCTGTGCCGTCGGTTTTCTGCGGAGCTTTTTTCGCAGGGGGTGGCGAGGGGCGTTTTTTCTTCTTTTTTGTGGGCAGCGGCTTATACTTGAATGATACGTTCTTAAACTCCACACAGCCCTTGTCTTCCTTTTTCGGAGTGACGGGTGTTTCGGGTTCTTTTATGTCGGATACCGCTTCCATAATCTCTTTTATACGTCTGCCCGAAATCACGGCACGGGGAATGGAAACTATAATTCCCACAACGGATGTAACCGAGCTTAACACCAGTGAAAAATACGTGATGAAAGCGTACATATTGGGAATTGCGGCGAGAATTTCATCCTGCTGTGTTGTGGGGTCGTAGTTGTTTGCCGTGTTTACGCAGAAAAATACAACGGCACACACAAGCACATACATGACAGCCGACAGAAACGGCGTAACGGCCGCCATGACTCTCGATGCTATAAGTGAAATATTCGTCAGTGTCTTGTTTGTATCCGCAAAACGCTTGTCTTCATACTGAAGCTTGTTAAACGCTCTTATAACTCTTATACCGCTTATCTTTTCACGCATAATCTGGTTCATCTTGTCAACCAGCTTCTGCATCTTTGAATAGATGGGCATGACGGCGGCGAAAAGCAATATGGCGATAAGAAGCATGATTGGAATTGCCCACATGGCTTTTTTCGCAAGCTCGGCGTTTGTCTTGAATATCATATAAATTCCGCCGACAAGCATAATCGGCAGAGGAATAAGCGATTTAAGAGTGCTCAATATAATATCGTGAACCTGTCGAACGTCGTTTGTGGTACGTGTGACAAGGGATGCAACACCTATTTTGTCAATGTCACTCTGTGAAAGACGGCTGACTCTTTCGAATATGAACGTTCTGAGTGAGATTGCATATCCGACCGATGTCTTCGTCGAAAAGTAGGTGTTTGCTATTGATGTTACAATGCCGGCAAGGGTAAAGCCGAGCATTATCATGGCAATCTGAAAAATCTTTGCCATGTCGCCCTTAAGAACGCCCTCCGAGAGCATATCACGGGTATAGATGGGCAGCAGCAGCTGCATAACGGTGTTGACTGTCGCAAAGATAATCGACATTACAAGCGTTCCCGCGTGAGGCTTCAGCAGGGACAGAACTTTTTTCATATGTTTTCCTCCGGGAGTTTTATGGGATACAAAAGCGGAATTCAAGTCGCTTCACGGAAAAATGTAAAATGCAAAATGCAGAATGCGGAATGCAGAATTTCGGGAAACACGCTGTGTCTCGGATTGTAAGGCTTCGCAGATTTTGATATCTGTACAAAATTTGCGTTTTTGTTGTTGTCATTGCTTTCACATAGTATACGGTGAAGGACAGAATTTAATATGATAATATTAGCACGATATATCTTAAATTACAATAAAAATTTAAGTGCCAAATTTTTTCTTCTTTTAACGAATTATTTGTGTAAACCTACAAATATAATTATTTACAATTCTGTAACTTGAAGAACACTATATCACATAATATAATATTGTCAGTGGCGTTTCACGGCGACATTTTCGGACTTTTTACAGTTCTCTGTCTGCGGCAAAAAACGGTGTGAAGCAATTAAAATCCAAGACACGCAGTGTCTTCCTTCACTGCTCCTTGCTCCTTGCTCCTTGCTAACTTTTGCCGTTCGATTACACAAATTTTTTAAGGTTTTTTGTTGCGTGTTCCGCCAAATTCTGTGGAAAAGGCGTATTCTGACATGGTTTTCTCCGGACTCATCTTTCTGCTGGCCTTTTTGCCGGCAAACCTCATTCTCTATTTCAGCGCCAAGACGATAAAGGCGAGAAACATCATTCTTTTGGTGTTCTCTCTTATTTTCTATGCGTGGGGCGAACCCGTCTATGTGTTCATCCTGATGCTTATGGCGTGGCTGTGCTGGTTCTTCTCGCAGCTTATCGAAAAGTCCCGAAACAGACGGGCAAAACGCACCGCAATGATTATGGCGGCTGTCGTCTGCATCGGCGCTATCGGCTATTTTAAATACATCGGATTTTTTGTAGAGAACATAAATTCGCTTTTCGGAAAAGAGCTGCTCCCCGTGCCGGAGGTCGCCCTGCCGATAGGCATTTCATTCTATACATTCCAGCTTCTGACATACGTTATAGACGTTTACAGAGGTGAAGTTCCCGCACAGAAATATTACTGGAAGGTTCTTTTATACGCCGGACTTTTCCATCAGTGCGTTGCGGGCCCGATCGTTCGCTACGGCGATGTCGAAAACGAGCTGACCGAGCGTGTCAGCGACCTTGACGGCATCAGCACCGGCATAACACGTTTCTGCTTCGGCCTTGCCAAAAAGAGTATTCTGGCAAACTCCTGCGGCGCTGTTGTCGATACGCTTCTGCTTACCGATTCCGATATAGGCACGGCATCCCTCCTGGCACAGAACCTGTCAACAATCGAAGGGCGTTCGGCTCTGACACTGTGGATGGGCATGGCGTTCTATATGCTTCAGATTTATCTTGATTTCTCGGCTTATTCCGATATGGCAATAGGCATGGGACTTATATGCGGCTTCCACTATAAAGAAAACTTCCACTATCCCTACTGCTCGCATTCCGTCACAGAGTTCTGGAGAAACTGGCATATGTCACTCGGCTCATTCTTCCGTGACTATGTTTATATCCCTCTCGGAGGCAACCGCAAGGGCAAGGCACGTCAGATTTTCAATATGTTCGTCGTGTGGGCTCTTACGGGGCTGTGGCACGGCGCGAGCTGGAACTTTGTTCTGTGGGGACTTTATTTCTTTGTATGTCTTGTAATAGAAAAAACCTTCCTCGGAAAATTCTTCGATAAGCATCGCGGCATAGGCGTGGCCGTTACACTTGCCGTTGTCTATTTCGGCTGGATTTTCTTCAAGTTTACCGATATGTCGCTTGTCGGCGCGGTGCTCAAGGGCATGTTCTGCCTGAACGGCAACAAGCTTGCGACCTATGAATCGCTGTCGTTTGCCGGCGGATATATTCTGTTCTTTATTATTGCCGTGTTCGCCTGCACACCGCTTGCGAAAAATATCGGCACCGTTATCCGCAAAAAAGGCAAATATTCGAATGCCGCAAGAATTGCCGCCTCTGTCGGTGATATCGCAATTCCCGCATGTCTGTTTATACTGTCGGTTCTGTCACTTGTCGGTGACTCATACAATCCGTTCCTTTACTATCAATTCTGATTATACGGAGAGTAAGCAAAATGAAAAGATTATCGCATGATACAAAACATAAGATGATAAAAATTCTGGTAACGGGCACAATAGTTCTGGCTCTTACCTTTCTGGCGTTCATCATTCCGCTTCGCCCGTCATACAGCGACACCGAAAAGCGTGACCTCGCCAAATTCCCCGAATTTCATTTTTCAACGCTGTTTTCGGGGGAATATTTCTCCGACATAACATCGTGGTTTTCGGATACAGTGCCGTTCCGTGATACACTTGTGACATTGAACTCCAAAATTCAGCACATCCTCGGCACTTCCACCGTATTGCAGGG
>CAZTWO010000038.1:12082-14933 GCA_964617965.1 uncultured Ruminococcus sp.
GCCGACACAACCGTTGCCGAAGAGACCGAACCCGAGGGCGAGTACAACGAGCTTGTTCAGACGCTCGATGCCATTATGATAGCCGGAAATGCCGGTTATGAATACTACAACTTCAATCAGACCGTTTCTGACAAATACGTAAAAGCCGTAAACACCGCCGCATCCGTTCTCGGCAACCGTGCGACTGTTTACAGCATGATCATACCGACTTCAATTGACATAACGCTTGACTCCCGCGCAAGAAAGAAAGTAAATGTATCGGATCAGAAAAAAGCCATTGATTACATGGAAGGCTCCATGGTCGACAGTGTCAAAAAGGTCGAAATTTTCGATACGCTGAAGGCCCACAAGGACGAATATATCTATTTCCGCACCGACCACCACTGGACGGGGCTCGGGGCTTACTACGCCTATACAAAGTTCTGCGAAGTTAAGGGCATTGAGGCACTGCCGCTGTCGTCGTACACGGTTCGCTCGTTTGACAACTTCTTGGGCAGTTTCTATAACGATTCCGGTCAGAGCCCGACTCTGGCGGCAAATCCCGATACGGTTACCACTTACACTCCGCCTTGCAATACTAAGATGACCGTCACGACATCGTCCGGTGAAAAGATAACAACGCCCATGATTTACGATGCTACAAACAGCAAGCCGGCATACAAGTACAGCACGTTCATTTTCGGCGATAACCCGTATACCGTTATCGAAAATACCGATATGACTTCGGGCGATTCGCTGATACTTGTTAAGGAATCCTTCGGCAACGCAATCGCTCCGCTGTTTACTTATCATTATAAGTATGTATATGTTGTCGATTACAGATATTATTCCGGCAAGATCTCGCCCCTGCTTGACTCCGTAAAAACGGCTGAAGGCTGCTCGGGCAATGTCGACGTGCTGTATTGCAACAACATTTCAATGACACGTTCAGACAGTCTTGTAACAAAGATAACGAACGCCTTACAATAAAACAATAATAAAAAACTTCACTGTGCACCCCGAGGAATTTACCGATTTTCGGCTGTACGGTGAAGTTGTATTTTTTTCAGAGAGGAACGGCAAGCTGTTTTGCCGTGTGAAAAATGTCATGAACAACGAAACACCCAAAAAGAATATTCCCGCGTTTACAGGCACATTAAGAGATCACTCGATAAGTGTTCCGTCGTGCATATACGAATGCTCCGGCATTTCTGTTTTCGGCAAACGGATAAAATCTCTTGTATTTTCCACCGATGTAGCTATAATAAAGAATATAAACACCGATGCAGTTCTTGCGGTCTACCCATTTACGCCTCAGCCGATTATAAGCAAGGCTCTTATATCCGTGTCGGATGTTCCCGTTTTCGTAGGGGTAGGCGGCGGACTTACGGCGGGCGAACGCTCCGTGCGGCTTGCGATTGAGGCCGAGCATCAGGGCGCTTTCGGCGTTATCGTCAACGCTCCCATTGCGTGCGACGTCATAACCGAGATAAAAAGAGTTGTTGACATTCCCGTTGTCGCAACCGTTATTTCCGAAAATCAGGATATAGTCGAGAGGATAGAAGCCGGTGCGGATATTCTGAATGTTTCCGGTGCGGCAAAAACACCCGAGGTTGTACGCTTTATCCGTGAGACATATCCCGATATAGGCATAATCGCCACGGGCGGCCCCACGGATGAAACGATAAAAGCAACCATTGCAGCGGGTGCAAACGCCATAACATATACACCGCCCACAAACGGTGAGCTTTTTGCCGAGTCAATGCGTCGGTACCGTGAAAGATACAAATAATAAGAAGGAAATTCAAAACCATGAACCCTTTAGTTTCTTATATCGTCCCGGTTTACAATGCCGAGAAATTTCTGCTTCGCACATTAAACGCCCTTGCCGGGCAGACCTACAAAAATATCGAGGTTATTCTTGTCGATGACGGCTCATCCGATTCTTCCGGCAGCATCTGCGACGATTTTTGCAGTGCCGACAGCCGCTTTAAGTGCATTCACATAAAAAACGGCGGAGTAAGTCACGCCCGCAATACGGGACTTGAAAATGCAGACGGCGACTATATAATGTTCTGTGACTCCGACGATCTGCCGCATGCAGATATGGTGCAGACGCTTGTCGAAAAAAGCGACGGTGCGGATATTACCCTTTGCGGCTTCAATAAAATCTGCGGAGAAAAAACGAAGACCGATACCTTCTCCGAAGAAAAAATCTATACCGAAAAAAGCGAGATTATAAAAAATCTTGTAATGCCCATGTGCGTGTGGGGATACGCCCCCGACGGACACCGGCTTCCTTCCGTCTACGGCAGCACATGGCGAGGGCTGTATGCAAAGCATCTTTTTGACAACGTAAAATTTGATGAGGAAATAAACCACGGCGAAGACCTGCTTATAAATCTGTCGCTCTTTACCGGGGCAGATAAAATAAAGCTCATTACAGGGGCTTATTATGACTATATCGAAAACCCTGCGTCGATTACGCATACCGACTGCGAAAAGCGTCTGCAGGTTTTCTGCAAGCTCTGGAAAAAGACAGGTGCGTTTCTTCGTCCCATTGTTTCCGACAACGACAACGCCTGGCTTGATTTTCAGCTGTCACGGTTTGTATTGAGTGCGATAACGGAAGGCGTATGCTCTCAGAACCGCTCATCAAAAGAAAAGACAGCCGAAATAAAAAAGATACTTTCCATGCCGGAGCTTAAAACCGCCACCGGGAACATCCCCGCGGGACTTTCAAAAAAAGATCAGCTTCTGCTAAAAATGCTTAAGCCCGCGTTTGCCAAGGAGATACTTTTATATTGTCAGAGAATTTATAATACATACGCATAAAATCAGCCGTAACACGGCTTGTTGAGAATTTTTGAGA
>CAZTWO010000039.1:0-2321 GCA_964617965.1 uncultured Ruminococcus sp.
CGACATTCTGCATTATGCATTCTGCATTCTACATTAATAATGTGACACGCAGTGTCTTCCGACATTGTTAATTGTTAATTGTTAATTGTTAATTCTTAATCATCATGAACATCCTCTACACCGACCCCGACATCATTGTCGCAAACAAACCCGCAGGCATATTCTCTCAGCATACCGACGACAACAGCGGTCTGCCGGATATTCTGTCAAAAAAGCTTAATACCGAAATTTATACCGTTCACCGTCTGGACGTTCAGACAAACGGTCTTATCGTGTACGCCAAAAACAGAACTTCTGCGGCGGTTCTGTCAAAAGAGATAACCGACGGCGTATTCGAAAAAGAATATATCGCCAAGGTTCACGGCGAACCGATCGAAAAAAGCGGCACTTTTACGGATCTGCTTTTTAAGGACAGCAAAAAGAACAAATCTTATGTAGTTAAGCGTGAACGCAAGGGCGTAAAAAAAGCGGTTCTCAACTACGAGACACTAAGCACGCAAGAGACTCCGCTCGGCAGAATTTCCACCGTAAAAATAAAGCTTGTAACCGGCAGAACACATCAGATAAGAGTGCAGTTCGCATCCCGCAAAATGCCCCTTGTCGGCGACGGCAAATACGGTGCGGCAGACAACGCCCCAGCCCTTGCGCTGACCTGCACCCGTCTCGCATTCATCCATCCCTCAACGGGAGAAAAAATCGAATTTTCACTGTCGGATAATACGTGACAATGATTCTATTGCACAGAGCGGCAAGTTAATAAGCCGCTCTTCTTTTTTATATCCCGCCATTGATGTTCTGACAGCGATTTTCGGAGTGTATTTTTCACAGAACACCTTGAGGCTTTTTGCTCTTAAATTTACCTCAGCCTTTACTTCAACCGGAATAATATCGGTGCCGTTATCAACGATAAAATCCACTTCGCACTGTCCGCTGTCGTTTGTGTAATAATATATCTTCAGTTCATCCTCGACAAGGAGCTGCTGAAGCACATACTGTTCTGTCAGTGCTCCCTTAAATTCAACAAACAAGTCATTACCGTTAAGAATTGTACCGGCACTTAGTCCGGTTTTACACATAAGCAAACCGACATCAAGCATATACAGTTTGAATGCCTTAAGATCCTCATATGCCATAAGCGGGATATTGCCGCTGTTGACACGGTAAATTTTATGGATTAGACCGCAGTCGGTCAGCCACATTATAGCCGTTTCAAAATCCTTGGCCCTTGCACCGGTTTTTATGAGACCGTAAACAAATTTTCTGTTTTCTTTTGCGAGCTGAGACGGAACACTGTTCCAAATCATTCTTATTTTCGGAACAATATCAACCGATGCATGTTTTGAAAAATCCTGTTCATAAGCATCAAGAATACGATTCTGTATTTCCCGAACCAAACGAAAATCCGCAGTATCGACAAATGCCTTTACAGCTTCGGGCATACCTCCGACAAAATAATACTGTTTAAGCAGCTCAGACAGCTCTCCGCCGAATGTATTTATCATTTCAAAATCATCGCCGCTTAAAAGCTCGGCAAGACCGTTTTTGCCTATAGCAAGCAGAAATTCGCGAAAACTAAGCGGATAAAGCTTCAGAAAATCAACCTTCCCGACCGGGAAAGATGTCCCTTCATGCAGAGCAATTCCCAAAAGCGACCCGGCGCACACAATATTATATTCAGGCGCTTCCTCACAGAAATATTTCAGACTTGCAAGCGCACGTGGCACCTCCTGAACTTCATCAAAAATAATAAGGGTATCCTTCGGGTCAATATCAATATCGGAATATATACGAAGTCCCGTCAAAATCCTTTTTGGTGACAAATCGGACGAAAAAAGCTCTCTCATTCCGGTATTCGCATCGAAATTTATATATACCGTTTTCTTATAATATTTCCTGCCGAATTCCTTCATAAGCCAGGTTTTGCCTACCTGCCTTGCCCCTTGTATAATAAGAGGCTTTCTGTTCGGGGATGTCTTCCACTTTTCAAGCTTTTCAATGGCAAATCTGTACATACAAATTCCCTCTTTTCTACATTGTACAGGTTAAGTATAACAGCGTATTTTGCCTTTTGTCAACGGATTTTTGCAGTTATTTACATTTTTTCGTACGAACTTTTGTTGTCACACCACACTTTTTCGTACGAACTTTTGTTATATAATCACACTTTTTCGGGGGAACTTGTAAAAAGCCCCATATAACGAAATAAATTAAGGACTGCATACCAAAAAGTACACAGCCCTTTATTTTTTATCCAACGCAATTATCTGTCACAGTTACAACCCATTATAACCAAAATCAACAGAACATTCTCTGTCGGTCGC
>CAZTWO010000039.1:2421-4075 GCA_964617965.1 uncultured Ruminococcus sp.
ATAAACTGCTTCTTGCGTGAGACAATGCCGTCAAGCACCACAGTGCCGTCCTGCGGTTCAACGTCAAACGCCGTCCGCAGTACTTCCTTTGCTTCATCGCCCGCGAAAATGACACGGCTTGTGTTTTCGGTAACACTCGTCAGAAGATAGAAAACCATGTCAAGCTTTTCTCTCTGCAAAACGGACTGCAGATGCGGTTCTATAATCTCTCGGACACTGTTAAGGGTATCCTTGTTCATATAGCTCCCCTGCCCCACGCCGAAATGAATGTCATCATGTACAAACACTTTATAGTCCTGCAGAAAAATCTCGTCGGGTGTCTTATTCGCTATATTCTCGCCCGCTTCAAACATCTCGTTTGCGATGGTATCAATATCAACACCGGCAATATCCGCAAGTGCGTGTGCGGCATCCTCATCGGACTTTGTGCATGTGGGCGAACGGAACGCCAGCGTGTCCGACAGAATGGCACAGCACAGAATGCCCGCCATATCCGGCTCGATTTCAATACGATTTTCACGGTACATTTCATAAATTATGGTCGCCGTGCATCCGACAGGCTGATTTCTGAAATACACCGGTCCCGTCGTTTCAAGACTGCCCACACGGTGATGGTCGATAATTTCAAGCACCTCGGCCTGTTCTATACCGTCGACGCACTGGGTTTTTTCGTTATGGTCGACAAGGACAAGCTGTTTTCTCTGCAGATTAAGAAAGTTTCTGCGGGATATAACGCCGACATATTTTGAGTCGCCGTCAAGCACCGGAAAGTAGTTATATCTGACCTGGCCCATGACCTTTTTGACATTCTCAACGGGTGTCGTAAGCTTGAATTTGAGCAGGTCCTTTTTCATGTAATGGCGAATGGGGATAGAGTGATTTATAAGGCACGATGTCGTATATGTGTCATACGGCGTGCTGATTATCGCACACCCGTGATCCCTTGCAAGCTTTGTTATGGTCTTTGTAATCGTCGGAGCAAGGCAGACGATAATGCACGAGGCGTTCATTTCAACCGCACACAGCTGAGAGTCGTATCTGTCGGCGAGAATTACTATATCGCCGTCCTCCATTGACGTTTCGAGCACATCGGGACTGCCCGCACCGACAACGATTTTGCCCTTTGTGATGCATTTATCGGGATCACCGACAACAAGAGTACCCTTAAGTGTCGCAATTATGCTTGATATCTTCGTACCCGCCTGGCCTAAGGAATAGACATCCATTTTGTCCATGTTGGCAAGGGCGATATCCTGCAATGTGATAAGCCCTTCAAGCGTATTGTCGGGACGGGTAATGGGCAGAGACGTTATATTATTATCACGTATGGTCTCCCATGCTTTTCGAAGGGTCATATCACCGCTGACGCCTTCAACCGGGCGGATATCCATATCACGCACCTGAGCATAGACATTAAGCACTCGGCGAGGGAGCGGCACATTGAAGCGGTCGAGCACAAACTCGGTTTCCTGATTTATTTCACCGGCTCTGGCAGGGACATATTCCCTGTCGGAGATTTTGTTTTTGAGGTTGGCGTACGCAATCGCGGAGCACACGGAGTCCGTGTCGGGGTTGCGGTGACCTATTACCATAATCTGACGGTTGTTTAACTGCTCGTCCATATACTGCCCTCCCGGGTAATTCGAATATAAAT
>CAZTWO010000039.1:4175-6856 GCA_964617965.1 uncultured Ruminococcus sp.
AGAATTTTATTTTTATCAAAAAAATCCCACCAAACACAATATTTTTTCAAAATGGGTTACAGTAATATCAAAAGCCCGGCATATTTTGCAGAAGATAATGTCGGACTAAGGGAAACGAAAGAAGGCGGTGTCGAAAAAATGTTATCTGTGAAAAAAAGGGTGATTTAAAAAAGATTATTAATCCGGTCAAATTTTGATTTGCTACGATTTTATTTCGATTGTGAGGTAACTAAAATGAAAAACTTGCCCCAAAAAGCAATTTCCGTAATTCTCATTACAATGATATTAATCAGCGTAATACCGGTCACCATCAGCATGGCAGCTTATAATTACACTCCATCTGCTGCTGCAGCATATGCTCTGACTTATGCATATAACTACAACAGTAACTATACTTCATATAAAGGTAAAGGTGGCGACTGTGCGAACTTCGTATCGCAGTGTCTTTATAACGGAGGAATAACAAAAACGTCAAAATGGTATCCTGACAGTTATCAATGGATCAATTGTGGCGGACTGAAAACATTTCTTTGTGACACATTAGGATGTACATATATTTCGCAACCGTCGGCTAGTCAAATTAGTATTGGCGATGTAATGTACTATAACAACGGAAGTCATGTTTGCATAGTTTCAACAATAGAAAACGGGACACCAAAAGTTTGTGGTCATACAACTGACACAAAAAATGGTTCCTACAAGCAAGGTTTTTCCGTTTACGGCGTAATAAAAATACAGTCATCGACTTCACACACAGTGGACACAAGCTACGGAACAAACTTTACATCGTACCCAAAAGCGAAAATTACCGCAAGCAACATTTTTGACGCAAACCATAATCAGATAAGCTCAACATGCTGGATTGGCACTTCCGACAAATGCACAATTCACGAGGTTTATACCGACGGCTGCTGCAAGGTTACTTATCCTTTGGATTCCGGCGGAAGCAAAACCGTATACAGCAAGATTTCCTTATTCAATACTCACACCCACTCATACGGCAAAAACTACGAAGCAGCTCATCCGCACAGATATTACATGAAATGCAGCTGCGGCGATTATTACTATACCGGTGAAAACAAATATCTTGCAACCTGTTCTTCATGCCACACCCACAGCTATACCGGTTCCAAAGTATACGAGTCTGCACATCCTCACAGAATTTCTCAGAGATGCACTGAATATTCCTCATGCGGCGGATTTATCTGGCTTGATGAATATTATTATTGCAGTGACTGCAGTCAGTGTCAATCAGACTTCGGTGCCCGGATAAAAGCTTCCGTAAGCTCCATTACTTTAGATTTGAATGGCAGCAATACAAAAACAATTACTGTCACTGCTTACGGCAACATTCCAAGTAGTTATAGATTCAAATACAACAGATCAAACACTTCGACAATCTCATGTTCATGGACAAACAAATGGAATGGAAACAGCATAGCTCTGACTATAAAAGGTAAAAATTGCGGCTCTGCTAATCTGACACTGAGTATATATGAATCAACAACAGGCAACAAAAACATTCTGCATAAAATTGTTATTCCCGTTACCGTTACATGCTCTCACACTTATAACTCCGGTACTGTTACAACAGCCCCAACCTGCTCAAAGACAGGTGTAAAAACATATACCTGCACCGTCTGCAAAGCTACAAAGACTGCGACCATTGCGAAAAAAGCCCATTCGTATGATTCGGGCACAATCACTACTGCTGCGACATGCTCAAAGACTGGTGTAAAAACATACACATGCACCGTCTGCAAAGCTACAAAGACGGAAACAATTGCGAAAACAGCACATTCGTATGATTCCGGGGCAATTACAACTGCTGCAACATGCTCAAAGACTGGTGTAAAAACATATACCTGCACCGTCTGCAAAGCTACAAAGACGGAAACAATTGCGAAAGCAGCCCACAGTTTTACCGGCAACAGAGTATATGTATCCAAACATCCACACAGAGTTTATCAAAAATGCGTTAACTATTCCTCATGCGGCGGATTTATCTGGCTTGACGAATATTATTATTGCAGTGACTGCAGTCAGTGTCAATCAGACTTCGGTGCCCGGATAAAAGCTTCCGTAAGCTCCATTACTTTAGATTTGAATGGCAGCAATACAAAAACAATTACTGTCACTGCTTACGGCAACATTCCAAGTAGTTATAGATTCAAATACAACAGATCAAACACTTCGACAATCTCATGTTCATGGACAAACAAATGGAATGGAAACAGCATAGCTCTGACTATAAAAGGTAAAAATTGCGGCTCTGCTAATCTGACACTGAGTATATATGAATCAACAACAGGCAACGACAATATTTTACATCAAATTGTTATTCCCGTTACCGTTACATGCTCTCACTCTTATAACTCCGGTACTGTTACAACAGCCCCAACCTGCAAATCGACAGGCATAAAGACTTATACCTGCACCGTTTGCAAGGCGACAAAGACGGAAACAATTGCAAAGAACTCATCTAACCACGCAGGAGGAACTACACTTAAAAACGTTAAATCTTCAACCTGTTCTTCTGAAGGCTACACAGGTGACAAATACTGCTCCGGCTGCGGTGTAAAATTGAGCAGCGGTAAGGCAATCGCAAAAACCGGTCACTCGTATAATTCAGGTACAATTATAACTGCCGCAACTTGCACAAAAGCAGGCGTAAAGACTTA
>CAZTWO010000039.1:6956-14589 GCA_964617965.1 uncultured Ruminococcus sp.
ATTCAGGTACAATTATAACTGCCGCAACTTGCACAAAAGCAGGCGTAAAGACTTACACCTGCACCGTATGCAATGCGACAAAGACCGAGACGATTGCGAAAAACTCGTCTAACCACACAGGCGGAACTGCAATTAAGAATGCGAAATCCGCAACTTGCACTTCGGAAGGATATACAGGTGACAAGTATTGCTCCGGCTGCGGTGCAAAATTGAGCACCGGTCAGACAATCGCAAAGACCGGTCACTCGTATAATTCAGGTACAATTATAACTGCCGCAACTTGCACAAAAGCAGGCGTAAAGACTTATACCTGCACCGTTTGCAAGGCGACAAAAACAGAAAAAATTAATGCATTGGGTCATGATTTTAACGGTGCGTCCCGCACAAATTCCGACGGCTCGATATCATACAAATGCACTCGCTGTGATGAGTACGGCAACACGGTATATCCTCAGCCGACAGAAAAAAAGCTTGATGCAATTTCGGGCACAAAGCGCATAACAGAGAACAATCTTGATATTCTTGTCGCCCCGGTTGAGATGACCGCCGAGTCGATTTTTAAGGCGGCAAAAGGCGGGAAGCTTACAGACAGCTCCGGGAACGAAATAACAAACGGAAATACTCCGCTTGCGACAGGTATGAAAATCCTTCTGGATAATTCAGAGGTCAGGGTCAGCATACTCGGCGATGTAGACCGCGACGGCGATATTGACGTTGCGGACGCACGTTTTGCTCTTCGTGCCGCCGTTAAACTTGACACGCTTACGGATGTATGCTTCACAGCCGCAGATATTGATTTTTCAAAGGATATTTCGGTATCCGACGCACGCCTGATTCTAAGAGCCGCCGTTAAGCTCGACGATCCCAAGGACTGGCTTAAGTAATCTCCATATCCCATAAACAACAGGAGACTGCCCACCACGGACAGTCTCCTGTTGTTTTATAATGTTAACCTCTTACGAAGCCCCATAAAATTAAGTCCGCAGACTAATATAAAATACGAGTGTGCCTGTAAAGACGTTTCAAAAAAAAGATTTTTTAAACGGGCAAACACTCAAAGATTTATTCAAAAAAACCGACAGAAAACACATTCCTGCCGGTTATTTTTATTCTTCTTCTGTTTTTTGGTCCTGTTTTTCTTCCGATTCTTTTTCTTCGGGCTTTTCGGATTTAATCGGAAGCTTGGATGTAAAGCGTTTTATGCATATTTTCATTCCGAAAATCGACAGAATGCCTTTTGCGGAGTATGCGTCAACCGTGAGGGTCCCGTCTTCGGCGAAAGCCGTGAGCATAACCGGGGACGCAAACCTGCACGGACAAAGGCACGCGGTTTTGTCGGGGGATTTTTCAAGCTTTACAATTCTGCCGATGTGCTGCATATTTTCGACAATGCGTCTTTCGGGCAGTACGGTATCAAGCTCAAATATTTTTCTGCTGTGCATGATTCCCAGAATGCGGGCCGTAAAATCGCCCGTTGTGTGCCCCTGCACAATGCGGAAATGTCTGCGTTTTTCATATGGAATGGGCGACAGATTTCCGCCGTCCGTTATCTCGTATCTGCCGAGGAGTATCCCGCGAATTTCGGCAATACTCCCGTCCTTCGGTCGTCTTTTTTCTTTTGTC
This sequence comes from uncultured Ruminococcus sp., assembly GCA_964617965.1. Classification (GTDB taxonomy): domain Bacteria; phylum Bacillota; class Clostridia; order Oscillospirales; family Acutalibacteraceae; genus RUG806. Next base: position 8,580 of record CAZTWO010000039.1, read on the forward strand.
TTTTTTTCGGACTTTTCTTTTTTCGGCATACTCACTCCACCCCGCACACTTTTTTCGCAGCGGAAACAAGCTCGTCACCGGTGAGTGCATCGCCCGACTGTGAGCTTAATACGAATACTCTGTTGTCGGCATCCGTCCAGAACAGCATATTCTCGGTCTGTCTTGCACACAGCACGGCATCGGTATCGCCGATTTTTGTATCCGTTTTTGTAACTTCATCGGAGCCGTAGCACATATTTATAACGGTATCCATATCATACGCCTTTGTGACAATCAGCGAAAAATCCTTATTGTCGCAGCGGATTACGATATTGGAATAATCGTTATTGCCGTCGCCCTTCCAGCTGTCGGAATCACAGCGAATGACGCTGACGGTATCGGGAATTTTAATTTCACCCACAACGGATGTCACTTCATTCATCCCGGGGAGAGTATCTGCCGAAACGGTGAATCTGCCCGCAGTGCCCTCCGTTACGGACACATTAAGGCTGTCGGCAACCGTCATTTTAAGACTGAAACCGTAGTCGTTCTCGGTATCGTAAATCAGCACGGTTGTATCCCCTGCCGCAAGCCCCTTCACCTCAAATGCTGTGCCGGACTCGGCGTACTCGGGATCGGACACGGTCACAATTGCATCATCGAAATCAAGTACCTTCCAGTCATACGCTTCGTCTGTATCGGCGATATAGATATTAACCGATGTATTGTCGGGGGAATACCACACGCACGAGGGCTTGCCGTCCTCGCCCGCGTTCCCCGCGGAAGTGTACTCGACAAAAGCTGTGTCGGATACCGTAATGCCGCCCTTTTCTTTTTCGGAAAGAGTAAGCGTTATGCTGAACGTTGTATCATACGGCGCGGCGGTTCTTTTAAGCTCAAGCGTCACTGTGCCGACATTTGTATCCTGCCCCGTTATCGAGAATTTTGCCTGACCGTCTTTGCCGTTTTCGAGCGCTTCAACGCTTATAATATTCTCCTGCGAGTCGGAAGCAGCCCAGGCATAGCCGCCCTCAGGTGCGTTCTCAATTGTAAGCACGACGCTGCCGTCACGCTTTTCTTTCCATGAGTAGGGGTGCGACGAATTTTCGCCCGCCGTTTTCGAACCGCATGAAGAGAGAGCCATAAGCACGGCAAAAGCGATTATCAAGAAGAAAATGCGTTTTTTCATGTTGCTCCCCCTCACTCGGTTTCGTTTTCGTTATTTTCGGTCTGTGTCTGTGATTCGGTCGATGAAGTTTTGTACTGCGGTTCGACGACAAATTCTATCACCGTCTGAACCGACGGCACTTCGACACTTGACACGGTAACTCTGTAATAAATCTCCGTACCCGTGCCGCCCGAATATTCGTTGCTTGCCTTAAACCTGAGCGTTGAGCCGCTCGATGTAACAACATCGGATGCGGTGGATGTGTATTCATCCTTGAATCTTTCGACACGGTATGTGTAGCCTCTTGAAGAGCCTGTTACGGACGGGGTAATTGTAACCTCCTGTCCGCTTTCGACAAGCTGGCGTTTTGTCTGACCGCTTGCAACATTGAAGCTCTCTTTTTCGCCCGTTGACGGTGTTGTTGTGCTTGCCGACAGCTCGACCTGTACGGAGCTGAACAGAGATATTACGCCCGAGCCGCTCCAGTCCGTAAGATCACAGCGGTATGTGGTCTCGTCCTCACCCGTTGAAATCACGGCGGTGAGACTGCTGAGCTTAAGCGTTGCGTCATTGCCTGCGGCGTCGGTCGGGGACAAGGTCAGATAGCGTATTTCTTCGGCGTTCGGTATAAGCAGCTCAAGTGTTACGGTGCTGCCCGCCATAAACGAAGCGGAGGTTTCTTTCGCAACCTTGCATACGTCGTAAATCCACATGGTCTTTGATACGCCGTCGGTGTTGTAGTAGCTGACTTCAAGTCCGACACTGCCTGTCGCGTTGTTTGCGGCGGCGGGGACATCCTTTGTATCGGGAACGGTGAATGTAAGCGTCATTTTGCTTACAGAACCTCTGCCGTCTGCGGAAACCTCGGTGCGGCTCATAATCTGATTGCTCTTGCCTGCACTGAGCGTAATGCCGTCGGCAAAGCTGTAACTGCCGTCAATGTAATCTTCGCCCGTCACGCTGTCGACATTATACGCCGTAACAAGCGCACAGTCGATGCTTATGCCGGTGCGTGTATTGGAGCCTGTGCCGCGTATTCTTACGCCGGTAATGTTGTCTATATACGCCTCGTTAAATGTGAGGCTTACCGTCTTGCCGGCCTTAATCTCGGAAATATTCTGATCCGTAAGATAAATGAGTGAAGACTCATACTCTCTGCCGGACGTGTCGTCATTTGTGGTATATATAAGTGCCACGCCTAAATCATCGGTCTCGTTTGTCAGACGGACATTTGACGAGTCACTGCCGAACATGAGCGTTACAACCTGCTTTGCCTGACCTGTCGACGTGGGGTTGGACTGCGGCTCCTTGCTTACGCCGTTTGAGTCGCTTGCCGCATCGCAGTTCGAGAAATCGAAATAGAAGGTTGATATTACAACACCCGAACGCACCTGCTGAACAACAGCATAATCGAGCATTACCTGCCCCGACGCACTTAAGTTGTTAAAATACGCCAGAAGATCGAGTTTGTTGACGGTGTCAATGCCCGATACGGATACGCCCGTGCCGGTGAATATGACCCTGCCGTTGCTCTCGCCGCTCTTAAGAGCCGTTTCAACTCTGCTGAAGCCGCCGTAAATTCTGCTGTACTGAATGCCGGCGTTCATGGTTACACTGTCACGCACTCTTGAAGTAGAACTCTCGGCTGTGTAGACATAGATGTTGACGGTGTCGTCAATGGAGCGGGGCTGGCGTGTTGTGACGGATGTAATCTCGGACGCCGCATTTGTGCGGTTTATGTCATGCTCGCCGAACTCGATTGTCGCCGTCTGCACCTGGTTTACGGGGAGGCTGATGCTGTATGCCTTGTCGCCCGTTCTTGTGGAACAGCAAAGCGGCTCGGTCGTGTTCGAATAGACCCACTGATATTCATTCTGCGTGTTTATTATTCGTCTGCCGTCATTGCCGACAAGCATAGCGTACATGCTTGAAATGTTCCATGTGGTCGCAACCTTGCTTCTGACTTCGAGGGTTACTCTTACAAGCTGATAGGCGTCCTCAATCGCAAGTGTAAATCGGTCGGTCTTGCCCGCCCTGAACATGGTGTTGGGGTCGCTCTCGGTGCCGCCCGGCCACGTCGCCTGACCTATGGTCTCGGTTTTGCCTGTAATTCTGGACTGACCGGAATAAGCGTACATTGCTTCAACAAGATTGTAGCTTCTTGTTTTAAGCACGCCGTTGCTGTTATAGTATTCTATCACGGCGTAAACCTGACCCGTAAACTGCGGCTCGGTCTCGCCCGTTGTTGTTGTGTTGTATGTGCCGGTTGTTATACCGAACTCAAGATTTATCGCATATGTGCTCGACTCAACCTGATAGGTTTTTACAACATCGGATTCGCTTCTGCCCTTATAGTCGTCGCTTGAACTGTCGGCGGCATCATCCTGGAAGTTAATGTCAATCCATCCGATATTTTCTATTGTCCACTGGCGTGAGACGGAGGATGTGGTCTGCTTCTGTACCGTTATGGAGTCTATTTTGAGTTTATCGAAAACATCGCTGTCTTCGGATGTGTCTTCGGGAAGGATTTTTATTGCCGTAAGCTCGCCCATGTCACGGTTTGTGCTTATGGTGAACTGCTCTGTAAAGCCCGCGCGGAAGCCGTCGGATGCCAGCTGCTGATTTGCTAAAACGTAGGAGCTTTTGCCGTCCTCAAACACAAGCTGGAAATAGAACTGGTTCTTTGAACCGCAGTCGCCGTCCTCGCCGTCGGTGGTCTGATCACTGCCGACAACAACGGACACAACATAGTTGTATCGGCTCTTTGAAAAGCTGCCTATCGTCTGTGCCGTTTCGTATGACATTGAATAGCGTGAATCGGACCAGTCGCCTGTGTCGGTATCTATAACGGGAGTGCTGCTCTCGCCGAATTCGATTGAAATCGGGTCCTGACCGCCGTCAACCAGTATGCTCTCGGCAACCTCGGACATTTTTGTGCCTGTGAATGCTCTTGTGTATGTGCGGTCGGAGGTTTCGGTGCCGTCGGAAACACTTTCCCACGCGCCCTTAAGAGCGCCGAGTGTTTCGAGCTTGTATATTTCAAGCTTCTGCATCTGCCAGTCGTCCGTGCCTCTGACAATGACGGTTGAGCCTATAAAGCTCTTAACGTTTTTGAGTGACACCGTAAAATACACTGTGCCGCCGCTCTGAACTCCGGCACGGTACATAAAGCCCGAGCTGACTCCGGGCCAGTCACCGTAGAACTGCTTGACACTGTCGCTTACGTTTATCTGATCGCTTGTCTGCGATTTGCCGCTTGTGTCGACATATTTGAGAGTGAGAAGTATATCACCCGTTGTGCCGGCAAGCTCGGTTTTATCGGTATAGAGTGCCACAAGATACCGCTCGGTGTCCGCAGTCGGCAGAAGTCTTGCGCCGTTCTCGTATTTTGTCAGCGTTATTTCGGTTCCGCTGTCGCCTGTTCCGACGGGGCGGATTGTTGTGCCTTCAACCGAAGGCGCACGGTAATAAAGCTCGGGATTGCCCTTAAAGGTCGGATAAAGCTTTGTGTCGGCAATAGAAAATTCAACGCTTGAATTGCTGCCGTCATAGATTGAAAAGCCGGTAATGCTGAGCGTATCGACATTGTCACTGTCTGCGGACGCGGGCTTTACGGTTCTGTCCTGCTTGTCGCTTGAGGTGCTGACATCGGTCGTTATGCCGACAGCCGCCTTTGCCGCATCTGTGCCGTAAACAAAACGGACATAGTCAATTGACTGCAAATCGGGCAGTGTCGCCATAAGCGCAACGGTGTCGCCGTCCTGTGCAAGACCCGACAGAAATTCGGTTTCTGACATACCCTTTTCGAGGGCGTAGGCGGTTATGCCCGTCATAAACGGAACATACGTTTCTCTTGTTGCGCCGTAAATATCGGTGTATCTTATGGTAATCGCGGCGCACTCGTCAATATCGGACAGCAGCAGCTTCTTTTTTGTATTGTTGCCCATGACCTTTATGCCTGCGCCGTAGATATCCGCAATATCAAGACGAAGGATTTTGTCTGAGGTCGCCGTTGAATATGCCGCCGTGTCAAGCGAGAGTGTCGCGTCACCCGTGCCGGAGGAGACAATCTTGAACAGTCTGTCGGAGCTCCAGCTGAAGTTTTTGGGCTCGGTCATTGAGGCTATAAGAGTGCCGGAGAATGAAGCGTATTTTCTGTCTGAAATATAACCGTATCTGCCGACACCGCTGATTGACGACACTTTATATATACGCATGCCCTGACAGCTCCATGTGCCGTTTGTAACATTCTTTGTGTCGGTTATTTTGTCGCACATCAGAACTTCTATGCTCTGAATGCTTTTTATCGCCTTGACGGGCTGGAAGAAAAATGTATCGGTCGAATAGGCTCTGAATGCCTGCTTGTTTTCATTTATGCTTACTTTGAGCTTTGAAAAAAGAGTTTCTCTTGTGCTCTGACCTGCGGAAGACGAGATGAATGTTTTCTGTGCATCGTTTGTAGTCGTGCCGTTTGTCTGCGCCCATACCATGGACTCGTTAAGGGCGTCCTCCCCCGGAAAAATGCGGTGCGTGCGTGTGTAGCCGCCGGCATCGATATATACTATTTTGAAATAGAGAATTTCATCGGCGAGATTTCCGGTTGCACTGACAGCTCCCGTTGACACCTGAAGTGCGTATGTATTGTCATCGGGTGTCGTGCTTGGGTCACCGTATGCGGCGGCACTGACATTTGCCGACAGCAAAGCGACACTGCCCAAAAGAATTGCCGCAGACAGCAGCACTGCCGTAAGCCGCTTGACAAGCAGACAAGCAGCCCCTTTCAGGCCTATTCTTTTTTTGTTGATATCTCGCATTGGGGAACCCCCTCGGTAATTAAGAATTAAGAATGCATAATGCATAATG
>CAZTWO010000040.1:0-13868 GCA_964617965.1 uncultured Ruminococcus sp.
AGCAAAGTGTGGAGTGTGGAGTGTGGAGCTTCTTTTGAAGTGTGGAGAGTGGAGTTGTTTTATTGCTCATTGCTAACTGCTAATTGCCAATTGTTCTCTTGTTGCATAAATCTGCATAATAACACAAAAGCACCCCACGGTTATATTAGCCACGCACTGACAACGAAGTATTGGTTTCTCGCCGAAAAATCTCCCATATCTTTGTCCGAAAGCCTTGCAAGGCGACAGCCTTGCTTCGTTTCCGGACTTCGATATGAAAAATTTTTCTCGTAAATTGCAATAGCAACTTGCAATATTTTCTATAAGTGACGCTTTATATGCCGCGTTTAGTTCTTCCGGAGGGAGGGGCGTAGCCCCGACCGGAGGAAGAACTAAACGCGGGCGCGAATCAAAGTGCATAAATTCGGTCAAGCTCCTCGTCAAACAGCTCCTCCGGAGTCCGATAGCCTAAAATCCTTCTCGGCAGCGAATTTGCCCAATCTGCCATTGCGGCGATATCATCCTCAGAGTAGGCAGCCATACTGACTCCCTTGGGAATGAACCTCCTCAGAAGGCGGTTATGGCACTCATTTGTGCCTTTCTCCCATGATGAATACGGATGAGTAAAATAGACCTTGATACCATACTCAGCAGCCTCTGTTAGCCTTGCAAATTCCGAACCGTTATCGGCAGTTATGGTTTTGAAAACCTCGGCGGCCTTCTCACCGAAGGATACGATTATGCTGTTTATTGTTGCCTGAACAGCCTCAGCTGTATGATTTGCCGCTTTTACCCAAATACTGCTTCTCGATTTACGTTCTGTCATTGTGACGACACAGGGCTTGTCGGCGGTCTTTGAACCCACCACAGTATCAAATTCCCAATGGCCGAATTCTTCGCGTCTTTCTATTTCCTCAGGTCTAACCTCAATGCTGTCACCAAGTCGTCGCTTATTCTCGCGGGATTTACGCTCCTTCGTGTTGCGTCGCGGTTTTTCCGGGAGGTCGATATTTTTGATGCTGATAAGACCGTTATCCACATAATTGTACAGAGTTTTGGTACAAACCATCTCTTCACGTTGGAATTGTTTGTCTTTTAATGCAGTACCGAAACAGGCATCCAATGACCAGCCGATACTGAATTTTTCCTCTACATACTTGATAAAGGGCGACACCTGCAGTCTGCGGTATTTGCGTCTGCTGTTCCGGCGATTTTCCAAGTACTTTTGCTTGCCAGCTTCCGCCCTGTATCGATTAACTTTTCCGTTGTACAAAGACACCGTACCTCGTGCAATTTCATTCTTTATTGTGTTGTACGGGCGTCCCAGATGTTTTGCAATTTGATATATGGACCAGCCGTCTTTCAATCGAACTTCAATTTCATGACGTTCTTCCGGCAAAAGGTGTTTCCATTTGCGATGTTCTGTGGTATAATTCTGAATGTCCATAGTGATTGCTCCTTTTGTTGGTGTTTTGTGTTGTGGTGACTTAATTCTACCACAGGAGCGTCACTATGGATATTATTTTTTTTGCTATTGCAGGTTCATTTTACAATTTGCCAAAACAAAAAAATCAGAAAAATGTATAGCATAAACTTGTTACAGATAACCAATTTATTATACATCGAATTAACAAATTGTCTTTGTTTTGAAACAATACTTCCTTATCCGTACGTGGCTTTTCCGTGAGGTGTTTTATTTTTGTACAGGGAGTAATGAGTGTTGGCACCGTTGGCCTTTTAATCAAGACAAATAAGACACTGTGTGCCTTGGACTGCAAAGTTGCATTTACGAATTAACTCCACACTCCACACTCCACTCTCCACTCTTGGAGTAAACTGCTCCTTGCTCCTTGCTCCTTGCTAACTTTTTCGGTATTTATATCAGCCTGAGTTTTGTTTTTTGCTCACCGCTATCCGAGTATGTTATCTCAACCTCGTACTCCCCATCCGGTGTTTCAACACGTGCCTGCACATTGCCTGTTATGGGCAGATAGTCGGGTGTGAGTGTGCGGTTTGTATTACCCTTTCTGAAAAATTCGGGTGAGATGCCGAGAACGTTGCTTACGATAAGCTCAGCCGAGGCGCCGAACATCGGGTGGCAGAGTGAGTCGCAGCCGTCCCAGTTCTCCCACAGATTTTCACTGCCGTGTCTTTTCATGTTATAGAATGAATTGTCGCTTGTGTTCGTCAGCAGCTTTATCGCAAGGTCGCCGCTGCCGAGCATGAAGAGCGATTTTGTCAGCAGATATGTTCCGAAAATGCCGGTGTCGTATTCGTTAAGCTCCGTATATTTCTCGATAAGATTGTTTATCGTCCGCTCGTTCGCAATACCGAGGTCAACGGCAAACGCATCCGCACCCTGTGTGCCGCCGCAGAAGCTGCCTGTGTCTTCGGAATAGAACTTGTCGAATAACGCTTTTTTTGCACCATCCGACATTTTTGTGAGCTCGTCGTTGTTCTTATCAATGCCCAGAATTTCTGACACCTTGAGCGTGATATCCGCACATTTTGCGAAGAAATATGTATTGACGAAAGTCTCGGGAATTTCAATTTTGTTGTGCGGGGTACACCAGTCACCGAGACACCAGCCGCCCTTTTCGCCTCTGTTTACGATATAGTCGTCACTGTGGGACAGCATATATCTGAGATACATAAGCATCGAATTGTACGACTCTTTAAGCACGTTTTCGTCGCCGTAAGTGAGATAATGCGTCCACGGCACTATTACAGCCGCACCGCCCCAGCCTCCGGGACCGCCTCCGCCGCCGTAGAAGGGAGCCGTATGCTGAACGTGACCGCTCTTTTTGTCCTGACAGTCTCTTATGTCAAGCATCCATTTGCGGTACATTTTGTCTGCGTCAAAAATGCTCATTGCCGCACCTGCGCAAAGCTCGCCGTCACCGGTATAGCCGAGACGCTCTCTGTGCGGACAGTCGGACGGAATACATCCGTGTATATTTGCCGTCTGCGTACGGACGTAGGCGTTAAAGAACCAGTTAAGGGTTGTGTTTTCGCATCTGAAGAACACACGCTGTTTTATGTCCGTATGAATTACATCAAACCGTTTAAGTCTGCCCTTACCCTCAATGTGAACAAAACGACCGGCATTCCATGTGAAGAACAGGCGGTACTCATCGGGATAATTTTTCGAATAAACAAAAATATCGTCCTGTTTTCTGCAGTCGCCGCCCGTGTAGTGCTGATTTATCGTAAAATCATCGTTTAGAACATCGCCGAAGAGAACTTCAGCAGTGTCGCCCTCTTTGGCATTGAAGCCGAAGTCGATAATCGGAGTGCCTGAGGCAGTCTCGCCAAGGTCATAGATTTTTACGCCGTCCTGCTCATGAATGAGAATAGGCGTGATTTTTCTTATTACTTTATCTGCGGGGCAGTCCATAGGCAGAAATTCGCTGTCGGATTTTTCAATCAGAGCGGGAGTAAACCATTCGCCGTCATCAAAATTCAAGTCGAGCCAGCCGACGGGATACGCAGCGGCGTTTAATGTCTCGCCGAAATATATGTTTGTCTTTTCGACAAAGCTGTTTCTTGCTCTGTTTTCGGTGTCGTTCGGCGTAAGGGTGACAAAAGAGCCGTCGGGCAGGGTAATGTCAATTGCGAAAATAAGGCGGCAGTCGCCCCACTTGCCCATGCCCTCAATGTTGCAGTCCTCCTGTGCGTACCAGCCTGCGCCGACATGCGAGCAGAGAATATTCCTGCCGGGCTTTATCTTGTCGGTTATATCAAAATCGAGATAGTATGTGTGATGCGTCAGCTCATCGAAAATGGGATAAAGCGCCTTCGACAAATCTCTTTTTGAATAATCGGATTTGGGCGGCATAAGCCTGTTTTCACTTAAAGACACGCCGTTAACATACGCCTCAAAAAAGCCGAGACCGCATATATGAAGCTCTGCCTTTGAAAATTCCGGAACATCAAAAACACTTCTGCAAAGTGTCGCCTTTGACTGCGGAAAAGATAAAAAATTACAGTTTTCAAACATAACAAAATCCTCTGTTTATGTTATTTCAAAAAACGGAGAGCCCCGGCATAAACGGAAACCCTCCGATTTTTATTGGTTTTGCTTTTGCGAAGCTATATAAATCCAAGGCACTTTGTGCCTTCCTTAGTTCCCCGGTCCCCGGCCCCTGACCCCCGGTCCCTTTTTTGTGGGAAAGTTAAGTTTTATTTCGTGCTTGGTATAAGTGTAAACGCCAGCTCATACCCCTTCGACGCGTCGGCTCTGAATTCCGCTCTTGTGTCGGGGCCGCAGCTTGAAGTGCCTATGCCTCTTGTGAAGCCGTCAAGCGTCAGGAACGTTGTGTTCATGTCGCCGAGATCCTCCTGATGCTGTGCCTTGTCGATTGCGTTCTGCGTAAAGTGATGAACACTGAAATTGAATGCGTCATCGGCGTAGATATCAAGTGTCATGCCGTCATCGGACTCAAGCTTAATCCACTTTGTGTCGCAGTGCATGCCGCTCTCCTGCGGATAGACGTACTTTTCGAACATGTCGTCAACATCGGCGCTGTAAATGCCGACAGGGGACTGACACTTAAAGTCGGGCATATTTTCGCTCTCGCCTCTGCCGTAGTAAGTGCATTTGTCGAAAGCTCTGCTAAGCTCCGCAGTAATGCCGAAACGGGGAATATCTGTGACAGCCGCATCCGACACCGTGTTAAGCGTTGTCTTTACTTCAATCGCACCGAGGGACGATATTGTATATTCCGCGGTTGCTCTGTACATGGCCTTTTTGCCATTTAACAGATCAAACGCCGTTTCGATTACAACCTCGCCGTCTTCAAGTCTCGCATCAAACGAAGCAAGACGCTTTTTGAGTGCGTTGAGTCCGCCCTTCTGCCACTTTTCTCTTGTGGCGGCATCGTTGTCGATAAGTGCTCTGTAAAGGTTGAACTGCATTCCGCCGACTTCTGCCGGTGCGGTGTTGAGAATATTCTTGCCGTTGAGAACATACTCGGCAAATTCGCCCGACTTGCCGTCAAATACAGCCTTGCCGCCGTCAAAGTTAACGGTAACAACGCCGTTTTCAACAGATGCGGAAATCTTTGAGCCGATTTCAATGTCGTACTCATATTCGACGTCGTTGAGCGTCAGCTGTTCGACTGCGATTTCTTCGCCTGTGTTTTTGTCGGTGTAAATGAAGTTTATGTGAGCGTCTTTGCACTCATCAAAATCCTTGTGGTTTATCTCGAAGCATTCCGACTGCATGGGGGCAATGCTTGTGTCAAGTGTGCCTTTGTCAATCTCGATGCCGTTTTCAAGAAGCACCCACGAAATATTGATATAGTCGGAGCTTAAAAATCTGTTGGTGTTCTCGATGCAATAGAGCTTTTTGCCTGCAAGAGAAGCTCTTAAGGGTCTGTAAACCACACGCATCTCTTTGGCGCCGGTGTGCGGATGTCTGTCTGCGTACATAAGTCCGTCAACACAGAAGTGACCGTCGTGTTGTTTTTCGCCGTGGTCGCCGCCGTAGGTGTAGCGGTATTTGTATTTCTTGTCGCCGTCTGCGTGGTATACGGTGTGGTCAGCCCACTCCCATATATTGCCGCCCATGGAAATATCCCACTCATAGAACAGATCCCAGTACTCTTCAAGGTTGCCGGGGCCTACGCCCATAGCGTGGCAGTATTCGCACAGATAGAACGGATATTTTGAATATTCCTTTGATATTTTCTGAGTGTAGCACCACACACGTTTGTTTTTCATCATAAGCTCAATGTCCTCTGTTGAGGTGTACATCTCGGATATGACATCGTAATGGAAACGCTTTGTGCGGCATACGCCTTCATAATGAACGGGTATCGTTGTGCCTGTGGACTTGAGATATTTATAGCATGCGTCGTGGCACTTGTAGCCGCCCGACTCGTTGCCGAGACTCCACATTGTGATTGAGGCGTGGTTTTTGTCACGGCAGAACATACGCTTTACTCTGTCAACATAGTGTGTGACCCATTTTGCCTGTTTTGAAATATAGTCGACATCGTGTGCCATTTCCCAGCAGCCGTGGGTTTCAATGTCAGCTTCATCCGTAACATAAAGACCGTATTTGTCGCACATTGTGAGGAAGAACGGATCGGGAGGATAGTGTGACGTGCGGACACCGTTGACGTTAAACTGCTTCATAAGCTTAACATCACGCTCCATATCGTCAAGACTCATGGCATAGCCCTTATAAAGGTCGGTGTCGTGGTGGTTAACGCCCTTAATCTTGATGGGTGCCCCGTTGAAAAGGAACACGCCGTCCTTTATTTCTATCGTCTTAAAGCCGACAAAAATGCGAACCGTGCTTGAAGTGCCGTTTGCCGTCAGAGTTACATAAAGAGTATAGAGTGTGGGCTGCTCGGCGTTCCACTCCTTTACGTTAAGTGTGCCGAAATCGAGAACGTTTTCTTTTGCGGCATTGTCGGACACTTTCTTTATAAGTCCCCCCGCGTTGTCGTAAAGTTCCGCCTCGATTTTTGCGTCCGCATCACCTTCGACGGTTGTGTTAACCTTGAGTTCATAGCCGTTTTCGGTTTTCTTTGTGTCGGCATAGCAGTCATAAAGATATGTGTCTGTGTATTCATAAAGCAGAACATCTCTGAAAATGCCGTTGTCTCTGAACATATCCTGCGCTTCGAGGAAGGAGCCGTTGCACCACTTGAAAGAGACGGCCACAAGCTCGTTGCTGCCGGACTGCACAAACGGAGTAATGTCAAATTCGGCGGTGTTGTGAGAGCCTTCGGAGTAGCCGACAAACTTGCCGTTGACATACAGCGACAGGTTGTTGGCGACACCTAAAAATGAGATGATATATTTTTTGGAGTCGTCGGCAATGTCAAAGAATTTTCTGTAAACGCCGACGGGCATATCTTCGGGCACATCGGGTTCCATTGTCTTGAACTGATAGGGGCAGTTAAGATATACGGGCTCTTCAAAGCCGTGTCTCTGCCAGTCCGCCGGAACGGGAATTTTCGAGAACTTGACCTTTATCGTGTCAAGCTTTTCGGGCAGAAGATTTATTGATTTATAGAATTTGAAATCCCACTCGCCCGACAGCACATGAACCGTATCGGAGGAATATCTCTCCTCTTTTTCCGACATTTTAATAAGCTTCTGTTTGTCGGAATACGGAATCATATACGCACGGGGAGCTAACTTATTCTTTTCGAAAACGGAAAAATCAGCGTGAATTTTCTTGTCGATAATATACTTCATGCATAAACTTCCTTTCGCTTTATTTTTTTGTTTGTCTTAATGCAATGCGTAAACAATGCAGAATGTAGAATGAAGAATGCATAATTTCGGAAGTCCAGCGGACTTGATTATAAAGCTTCGCAGAATTTCAGGCTTTCCGCAATGCGATATGGCTGTCAAATCGCGTCGCTTACAATCCAAGGCACGCAGTGCCTTCCGACACTGCTCCTTGCTCCTTGCTCCTTGCTCACTTTACAATGCTTAACTGCCGTGATGCAAACAAGTTTTATTCTTCTGTTTTGTTGGTGCGTTTGTTTTTTGCAGCTGCCGATATTCCCATTATCACAAACCCCGCTGCCGCCAGAAAATACATTCCGAACGACATCGGCGAGCTGCACGAGACGATTTTTACGAGAATTTCGGGTACCGCTACGCTTTTCGTGCCGAGATACGGAAACAGTGATTTGTCAAGAAAGCGTATGAGCGTATACAGAGCGCCCATCACCGGCAGAACCGTTGTCAGCACCTTTGCGAGTGCGGCATTCTTCAGCCACGAATTGTTTTTTACGGAGTTCTTTATATAGAATGTAAAATAGTAGCAGAAGAACGCCGGTAGCGACACGAGCGTCAGAAATCCCGTAAAGTAGGCGCTCAGCATTACTGTCTGATTGTTGAAAAACAGCTGTATGGCGGTTACAAGCAGATTAGAAACCGGCATAGCGAACAGAATTGTCCCCGGAATATTGTTCCACACATGATTATAGAACATAGCCGAGGTTCCTCTGACAAGATGCACGCATTCACAAAGGGCTACGATTATTATGACAGTGTTTACAGCGCCGAGGCGTGAGCTTATCAGAGGATAAAGTGAGATAAAACGGGAAACAATAAGCAGTACCGTGCAGAATAATCCCGTAAAAACAGGGGAGAGCCCCCATTTTCTTGTTACCGTCACTTGTTTCCCCTCCTCTTTTTAATAGGTTACTTTTATTGTCTTGATTTCAAACGGTCTGAAGGTGAGTGCATAGCGGTCGCCGTCGGGCAGGTCGCTCTGAACCTCTTCAAGCATATTTGTAATCTGTGCGTGTTTTGCGTTTTCGGCGAAAGATACCGTGGCGTTTGTATATGTGCCTTCGGCTTCATACAGTCTAACGATGTATGCTTTTTCGGCATCCTCGCAGGGCTTTACGGCTTCAACGAAAATGTTGGGAGCGGAAACGTTTGCAAGCTTCTCGAGTGAGCATGCACCTGTTGTTTCAACAACGGGAACATTCAGCTCATACGCCGGGCGAATAACGTTTTCGGAACTGAACGAGCCCATGTGCGGCAGGAAGGAGTATGTGCATACGTGAATGCCGTCCTTGTCGCCGTTAACATCGGGGTGATGTCCGCCCTTGTGAAGGGAGAGTGCCAAAGTGCCGCCGTTTGTTGAAATGCCGTATTTGCAGTCGTTGAGAATTGAAACACCGAATGAGGTTTCACTGAGGTCAGTGTACTTGTGGTTGACAACCTCAAACTTAGCCTGTTCGAGCGAATTGTTTCTTGTTGTGGGACGCTTTGCGCAGCCGAACTGAATGTCATGGCGTGCGAAATCATCATATACGCCCGTGTCAAAGAACGTCTTGAGGAAACGCCAGTCGTCGTTCCAGTCCATTGCGGTGTCAAAACGAACTTCTGCGGAATCCGCAAAGAATATCATATCCTGCTTGAGGGTTGATTTCTTGCTGAGCTTATATTCGCTTCTGATGATATAAGCGACATCGCCTGTCGAAATAACCTCACGGCTTATGAGATTTGAGCAGTCTTTGAATTTGTATTCTGTGTCGGCGTCAACATCCCAGTTGTCCCATGAACAGGGGATATCCTCAGCTATCATGAATGTGTTGAAGGGCTTTTCGTTTACAAGCTCACGGTTTGCACGTGTGTCGACAAAGGAGCTTATTGTGCCGTTGTCTGCGAATTTAACGGATGCAAAGGGAGTTCTGAGTGCATTGCCGTCAGCCTTGAAAGCGTCGTTTTTCGCGTTTATCTCGCCCTTGATATATTTAAGTGTAACGGTCGAGAAAGCGGGGATTGTTACACCTGCAATAAGAAGCTTTTTCTCTCCGTCAAGTGCCGTGTAGACCTGCTGTCTGTATCCGCCGTCGATTATATACCCCTCTTTGTAGGGAGCGAAAATGCAGTCGTGTCTGTCGAATGAAAGCGTGTTAGTGAATGAAACGGTGTCGTCGCTCTCGGTTGACAGAAGCTCTTTTGTCTGCTGTCTTGCGCTCTTTATAAGAGCCGAGGTCTGCGCCTTGCTCTCGGTGTGGGCTCTGGCTATGCATGTGCCGGGCAGAATGTCGTGGAACTGGTTTATAAGAAGTGTCTCATAAAGCGGAGCCGTTCTGTCGCTCGTCGCAATTTCACCCTTCTTTACGGCATCGGATACAACCGCGATTTCGAGATCTCTTAATGCAAGCTCCGACTTGCGGTTGTTTCTCTTTATGTTGTGCTGATTTGTAAGTGTGCCTCTGTGAAGCTCAAGATACAACTCACCGCGGTATGTGTTGGGGTTCTTTACGTCCTTTTCAAGCTCCTTCATAAAGTCGCCGACAAGGGAGTAGTGAGTTTTGGGAACACCCGCCGTGTCTTCGCATCTGCGGGCATACTCAAGCATTTCATACTGAGGTCCGCCGCCGCCGTCACCGTAGCCGAATGCAAGAAGACGCTTATTTGTTACGCTCTTCTGCATAATGCCGTCTTTGTTGTCGATGCGTCTGATAATGTCTTTGGGGGAGGGGAAGTGGTGCGAGGTGTTGAAGTGTGTCAGCACCTTTGTGCCGTCTATGCCCTGCCAATAGAATGTGTCGTACGGGAACTTGTTTGTGTCGTTCCAGCTGAGCTTAGTGGTCAGGAAATAGTCAACCGAGCATCCCTTCATAATCTGCGGAATTGCCGCCGAATAGCCGAATGTGTCGGGCAGCCAGAAACAGTTTGATGTGAAGTTGAAATATTTTCTTGTGAAACGCTGACCCCACAGAAACTGACGGATCATCGATTCACCGGATGTAATATTGCAGTCGCACTCAACCCATACGCCGCCGTTGGGCTCGTATTTGCCCTCTGCCACCGCTTTCTGAATACGCTTGAAAAGCTCGGGGTAATTCTTAAGAATGAAGTTTGAGTGACAGGCGGAGCTCTGAACGAATTTGTATTCGGGATACTGCTCCATAAGATTAAGCTGATTTGCGTATGTACGGCAGCACTTTTTCTGTGTCTCGCCTACATGCCACAGCCATGCGGTGTCCATGTGGGAGTGACCGATAATTGCGGCTTCGGGGGCGCAGTCGCCGTTTTTCTTTGACAGGAATTCTTTGAGCAGGGGAGACGCTTCGTTTATGGATGCGATAATATCCTCCCAGTCGGATACGCCGATTGACATATCGCAGATTTTGAAAACCTCAAGAAGGGTGTTTACGGCGTCGCCGCGTCTGAAGGAGTCCTTTGAAAGCTCCTTTGCGATTTCTATAACGGAGCAGAGGTCAAAATAGAAGTCCTGTACGGTATAGTTCTTTATGCAGATGTCAATTCCGTTATAGGGGAATGTGAAGTCGGTGATGGGGAATGTCTCATCGGGATGGCATCCGGGATAAAGGTGGCCTGCATAATATTCGAGTGCGATGTTTATCTTGTCGCCCGCTTTTGCGTTTGCCTTTATCATGTCGCAATAGTGGTTGCCGTGAGAAGTGTAGACAATTTTTGTGGCGAATGTGCCGAAGGGCATACCGTCAACCCACAAAAGAGCCTCATAGCCGCCGATGTGGGGCTTTACGAAAAGCGTTTTGCCGTCATACTCCTCGGGAACGGTAAAATCGGACTTAAACCAACAATAGGTGCTCTCTCCCGTCCATGTCATGCCTTTTTCGGCTTTTTTCCATTCGACGTTTTCGGGGATTTTGTGATACTGAGCTGTGCCGGCATGGAAATACTCGGTGTCGTCAAGCTCTGCGATTTTTTCGAAAATGTGCGGCTCAAGCTGTTTTGAAAAGCGTTCAAGCTTTTTTATCAGCTTTGAAATCTGCGGTTCGTTAAGCATATCATGTGTCCTTTCACAGGTCGGACAAAAAAGCCGACCCGATTATTTATATTTATATACGGTTACATTCTATAATATAATCGTCCGTTTTTCAATACCAAATTAAAGGCGTAAATTTTGGCTATTTTGCCGATAAAAACTGAGATTTCTTATTCCGACAGCTGTCGAAAAACGAAATTTTCACTGTAAATTCATCGCTTTTAATCGCTAAAATTTTTGTGCAATCAATACAATACTATAATCAAATGTTTATAGTTTTGATAATTCGGCTTGGATATAATAAACAAAAATATAACCCATAAGCATATCCTATACAAATAATCGAATTGACATTCAAAATAAATGATAATAAAATTTTCACATATTTATTTGCAGTCCCGCTCGGCGGGATATTCAGGGAGGCTGTTATCATGAATGCTTATATCGAGCGAACAATCGAAAACGTAAAGAAGGCAAACCCCGGCGAGCCGGAATTCATTCAGACCGTTGAGGAGGTTTACCGTTCAATAGAACCCCTTGTAAACGATCATCCCGAATACGAGAAGAATGATATTCTCGGCAGAATGGCAGAGCCGGACAGAGGTATTTCATTCAGAGTTACATGGGTTGACGACAACGGCAATGTCCGCATAAACAAGGGCTACCGTTTTCAGTTCAACGCCGCAATAGGACCTTACAAGGGCGGACTTCGCTTCCATCCTACCGTTTACAGCGGTATTCTCAAGTTCCTCGGTTTTGAGCAGACATTCAAAAACTCTCTTACCGGTCTTCCGATAGGCGGTGCAAAGGGCGGCTCTGACTTTGACCCCAAGGGCAAGAGTGACGCAGAGGTTATGCGTTTCTGCCAGGCGTTCATGACGGAGCTTTACAAATACATAGGGCCCGATGTTGATGTACCCGCAGGTGATATCGGTGTCGGCGGAAGAGAGATTGGCTACCTTTACGGTCAGTACAGACGCCTTACAAGCAGCTTTAATAACGGTGTTCTCACGGGCAAGGGCACTTCCTTCGGCGGCTCGCTTATCCGTCCCGAGGCTACGGGCTACGGCGCTACATATTATCTTCAGAGTGTTCTCGAGCATTTCGGCGACGACATAAAGGGCAAGACGGTTGCTCTTTCGGGCTTCGGCAACGTTGCGTGGGGTGCTGCAAAGAAGCTGACCGAGCTCGGTGCGAAGGTGCTTACAATTTCAGGTCCCGAGGGTTATGTTTACGACAAAGACGGTGTTTCAACCGACGAAAAAATTGCGTACATGCTTGAAATGCGTGCGTCGAATACATTGGATACATCCGACTACGCAAAGAAATTCGGTGCCGAGTTCCATCCCGGTGAAAAGCCGTGGGGCGTAAAGTGCGACATCGTAATGCCCTGCGCCACACAGAACGAAGTCGGAATTGAAGAAGCAAAGCGTATAGTTGAGGCGGGCGTACAGTATTATATCGAGGTCGCCAATATGCCCACAACAAACGAGGCTCTTGCTTATCTTAAAAATAATGTCAAGGCGGTTGCACCCTCAAAGGCGGTTAATGCCGGCGGTGTCGCCGTATCCGCACTTGAAATGTGCCAGAACTCAATGCGTTATTCATGGAGTGCCGAAAAGGTTGACTCAAAGCTTAAATGCATCATGAAGAACATTCATGACTCCTCCGCCGCTGCTGCCGAAAAATACGGTCTCGGCTATGACCTTGTAGCGGGCGCAAATATTGCGGGAGTAAGGAAGGTTGCGGAAGCTATGCTGGAACAGGGGCTTTACTAATCTCTTAACTCAGGCTTGCAAAAGGACGTTGATAATTAGCAATTAGCAATTAGCAATTGGAAAAGGGGCCGGGTGTCAGGGGCCGGGGGCCGGGGAAATAAGGAAGTCCTGCGGACTTGATTATATGTGCTTCGCAGACCTGAAGTTTAAGTTCTTGCTGTAAGCTAATTATTTGCGAAGCTTTATAACTTAAGACACGAAGTGTCTTCCTTAGCAACTGGCCACCGGCCACTGACCACTGACCACTTTAGCAGTTGTGAAAATGAACAAATTATGAAGTGGCGGTGTGTGGAATATTCACGAACTTTTTTGCACACGCCGTTTTTTATAATATTGTTGTTGATTTTTTTACGAGTTTGGAATATAATTTGTGATGTAAGAAAATAATTTTTTCGGAGGCATCGGCTATGAAAAAAATAATTGCAGTTTTCCTTGCCGTTCTTATGGTATTCACAACGGCTTCAATCGCATTCGCACAGGATGAAGCTGCGGCTGAAACAACAACGGTTGTCGAAAACACAACACGCAACATTAAAAACAGCGACGGTCTTGTCGTTCCCTTCAACTTCACTCAGCTTAAGTTCTCGGTTATCTTCAAGTTCTTCGAGAAGATATTCAAGTTCATTTTCTCGCTCTTCGGCGGCAGTGATTCAACAACAGCCACCGACAACGCAGGTCCTGTCGATCAGGAAGGTGCAACAGCCGTAAGTGACGCAGGTCAGTTCCTTGATGAGCTTCTCTCCGAGGCACAGTCAAGACTTAACGAGTGATTGTAAGTCAAATCAAAAAACAGAGCTGTCGGAAACGGCAGCCCTTTTTTTAATTAGCAATTAGCAGTTAGCAATTAGCAATGAAAAAAA
>CAZTWO010000041.1:0-77 GCA_964617965.1 uncultured Ruminococcus sp.
ACCGGATGATTTTTGTCTGCGACATTATGCATTATGCATTCTACATTCTGCATTATTTTGTCCTGCGGACTTGATTT
>CAZTWO010000041.1:177-13761 GCA_964617965.1 uncultured Ruminococcus sp.
AAGCTTTACAATCCAAGGCACGCAGTGCCTTCCTTCATTATGCATTATGCATTCTACATTCTGCATTATTTTGTCCTGCGGACTTGATTTATATAAGCTCCGCAGACATTAAAACCGTTTTTTTAGAATAATTTTTTACTTAGCGAAGCTTTACAATCCAAGGCACGCAGTGCCTTCCTTCATTATGCATTATGCATTCTTAATTCTTAATTCTTAATTGTTTACTTCCCCACCCAAGGTATATTATTTTAATTCTACCCCGCATTTCATATAATGTCAACCAAAATAAATACAGTGTATCAGTTGACATAAACTCTTATATTTGATACAATATATAGTCGTTTGAGATAAGGAGTTGGTCAGATGAGAAACAGCTATGTAAATCCCCTTTGCACCAGATACGCGAGCGATGAAATGAAATTCATTTTCAGCGACGACAACAAGTTCTCAACCTGGAGACGGCTGTGGGTTGCCCTCGCCGAAAGCGAGATGGAGCTCGGTATCGAAAATATCTCCCGCGAACAGATTGACGAGATGAAGGCTCACATAACCGACATTGACTATGACAAGGCAAAAGAGTACGAAACAAAGCTTCGTCACGATGTAATGGCTCATGTGCATACCTTCGGTGACGCCTGCCCCAAGGCAAAGCCGATAATTCACCTCGGAGCGACCTCTTGCTATGTCGGCGACAACACCGATATAATTATTCTGCGTGAAGGACTCCTGCAGGTCAAAAAGCTGCTTGTAAACGCCATTAAGGCGGTGTCCGATTTCGCTTATAAGTGGAAGGACGAGCCGACCCTCGCCTACACTCATTTTCAGGCGGCACAGCCCACAACCATAGGCAAGCGCGCGACACTGTGGTGTCAGGATCTTATAATGGACCTTGAAGCGCTCGATTTTCAGCTTGACTCTCTCAAGTTCTTCGGCTGCAAGGGCACAACCGGCACGGGCGCGAGCTTTTTAGAGCTTTTCGAAGGCGACAAACAGAAGGTAGTCGAGCTTGAACAGCATATAGCTAAAAAGATGGGCTTTGACAGGTGCATGGCAGTGTCCGGTCAGACCTATACAAGAAAAATAGATTTCAATGTTCTGTCGGTGCTTTCGGGCATTGCGCAGAGTGTAACAAAATTCTCAACGGATATAAGACTGCTCTCTCACTTAAAGGAGTTTGACGAGCCGTTCGAGTCGGGTCAGATAGGCTCTTCCGCAATGGCTTACAAACGCAATCCCATGAGAAGCGAGAGAATGGCGTCCCTTGCGAGATATATCATTTCAGACCTTATGAACCCCGCAATTACGGCGGCCACACAGTGGTTTGAGCGTACCCTTGACGACTCCGCAAACAGGCGTATAAGCCTGCCCGAGGCGTTTCTTGCGACCGATTCGATACTGTCGCTTCTTATAAATGTAATTTCAAACGGTTCGGTTTATCCCGTTATGGCACGCCGCCATCTTGACGAGGAACTGCCCTTCATCGCAACCGAAAACATTCTTATGGACTGCGCAAAACGCGGCGCAGACAGACAGGATATGCACGAAGCGATAAGAGAGTATTCCGTAGCAGTCGCAAAGCAGATGAAGCTTGAAGGCAAAGACAACGACCTTTTAGACAGGCTCCTTGCCGACGAACGCTTCATGCTCACAAAAGAAGACCTTGACAGAATTCTGGACGTTCGCAAATTCGTGGGTCTTGCCCCCGAACAGACCGAAAGCTTTATCGAGAACGAGGTAAAACCCGTGCTTGAGAGCAATAAGGAGCTGATTGGGGTGGAAGTAAAGATAACAGTTTAAATCAGTTAGCAATGAGCAAAAAAAGGAGCAAGGAGCAAGGAGCAGCAGAAGTTAGCAAGGAGCAAGGAGCAAGGAGCAGTGTCGGAAGACACTGCGTGTCTTAGGATTGTATAAGCTACGCAGACATTCAGATTAACCGCATATGGCAAACTTATTTTTTGCAAAGATTTATAATTCAAAACGCTTCAGCGTTTTCCTTAACTGCTCCTTGCTCCTTGCTCCTTGCTCCTTAATCAGTATATTCCCAAGTTAGAAATTCGTTAAAATAAAAAAGTGAGGTTTTTACAATGTTAACATCAATTGTAGGCATCAACTGGGGCGACGAAGGCAAAGGCCGTATGGTCGACCTGCTTTCAAGTGACTTTGATATCGTCATGCGTTATCAGGGCGGCAACAACGCCGGTCACACAGTCGTAAACGAAAAGGGCAAGTTCATTCTTAACCTTCTCCCCTCAGGCATTCTCAGAGACGAAACCGTTAACGTCATGGGCCCCGGCATGGTTATTGACGTTGAGCACCTTTTCAACGAGGTTCAGAAAATCAGAGACGGCGGAGTTGACATTAACCCCAACCACCTCAAGATAAGCGACAAGGCGACCATCTGCATGCCCTATCACAAAATGCTTGACATTCTCGAGGAAGACAGACTTGCAGACAAGAAGTTCGGCTCAACACGCCGCGGCATTGCCCCCGTATACGCCGACAAATACTACAAGAAGTCAATCAGAATGTGCGACTTAAAGCACCCCGAGGTTCTCATGCAGAAGCTCAAGGACATTGTCGAGTGGAAGAACCTCACAATCGTCGGCGGCTACAAGCACGAGGCGATAAAAGCCGAAGACATGTATGAGTGGCTCATGAAATACGGTATGCCCTTCAAGGATTATATCGTTGACACGACAACATATCTCACCGACGCCGTAAACGCAGGCAAATCGATTATGTTCGAAGCACAGCTCGGTGCTCTCAGAGACATAGATTTCGGCATCTATCCCTTCACTTCATCTTCATCCACAATAGCGGCATACGCTCCCATAGGCGCGGGCATCCCCGGACAGAAGCTTGACAGCGTACTCGGCATCATGAAGGCATATTCATCATGTGTCGGTGCAGGTCCCTACACCTGCGAGCTGTTCGGAGAAGAGGGCGACAAGTTAAGAGAAGCGGGCGGCGAATACGGCGCGGCAACAGGCAGACCCAGAAGAGTCGGCGGTTTCGACGTTCTCGCATCCCGTTACGGTGTTCTTATGCAGGGCGCAACAAGCATTGCGGTTACGAAGCTTGACGTGCTCAGCTGCTTTGACAAAATCCCCGTATGCACAGGCTATGTTGACAAGGACGGCAAGCCCTATGACACATTCCCGCTCGGCGTGGAGCTTGACGAAGCAAAGCCTGTCTATGAGTATTTCGACGGCTGGAGCTGTGATATTTCGGGCTGCAGAAAGTTCGAGGATCTGCCCGTTAACGCTCAGAAGTATGTCAGATACCTCGAAGAAAAAGCCGGCTGCCCCGTACAGTATGTCTCCGTCGGCGCAGAAAGAGACGCTTATATCAAAATGTTTTAATTGACATTTTCGTTTTATTTTGCACAATATCGACAGGTTAATTTAGTCTGCCGAATTTTCCAATCGTGACCGGAAAATTGACATGCACGTATTATTGCGAGTTACATTTCCGCAATATTCGGCAATTTAACTTAGTTAACCCAATTTGCCGGACACTGTCCGGCAAATTCAGTCGGTTGCATCATTGCGAAAAAGCAACTATCTTAAATGTCTGTCGCTCCTCGATATGCGACTAACAAAAGGTCGAGTTCAAATGTCTGTCGCTCCTCGATACGCGACTAAAAAATAATCGAGTTCAAATAATTAAGGCTTACTCCGAAAAGGGTAAGCCTTTTTTAATTAAGAATTAAGAATGCACAATGCATAATGTTTGCAACCCCGCCCCCTTTCTCATTGCTAATTGCTCATTGCTAATTGCTAATTAAACAAAAGCCCGGCTTTTGCGTTAGCTATATAATCCAAGTCCGCAGTGTCTTCCGACATTGTTAATTGTTAATTATTAATTGTTAATTAAAGAAGTCACTGCTCCTTGCTCCTTGCTAACTTTTATTGCTCCTTATAGCCCTGTCCGCCGTCCTCACTGCCTTCACATGCCCCTCGACATCATGCACTCTTATTATATCCGCGCCCTTAAATATGCTCAGAATATCGCACACGACGCTTGCGGGGTCTCTGTTTTCGGCTTTCGGTTCGTTTGACAAAGTGCCGACAAAACGTTTGCGGGAGAGTGCGGACAGAAGGGCTGCACCGTGAGTATCAAGTTTATCGAGATTTTTAAGCAGCTCAATGTTCAGGTCATCCGTTTTCGAGAAACCGAAGCCCGGGTCAAGGCAGATGCAGGACGAATTTATGCCGAAAGACACGCATTTATCATACATATTATCAAAGAAATGTTGAACATCATCAACAATTCCGTTTTTATACTCAATCACGCTCTCCGTTTTCGCCGTTGCCACACCGCCGTGCATAAGCACCCATCCGGCACGGTATTTTTTTATGATTTTTGCCATTTTTTCATTAAACACGCCGCTTACATCGTTTATAATCGACACTCCGAGCGACAGACATTTTTCGGCGATTTCGGGCACAAAAGTATCAACTGACACAGGCACAGTTACATTTTTAAGTATATCGGGCAACACAGCCGACAGCCGCCTCAGCTCTTCTTCGGGGCTTACTTCATCGCACCCGGGGCGTGTCGAAAAAGCGCCGACATCTATTATATCCGCACCCTGCCTTTCCATTTCGAGAGCGTGATATAATGCTTTTTCGGGTTCATTCCACTTATTGCCGTCCGAAAAAGAATCGGGCGTTACGTTCAATATCCCCATTATGTATGTTCTGTTCCCGAGCGGCAGACATTTATCCTTAAAAGAAAAATAATTCACAATAAATCACCTTCCGCATTATATTCTATCATCAGTCACACAAAATATAAAGCATTTATAATATTTTTCTCTTTTTGTAATTGCAATAAAGGTGAAGATAAAGTAAAATAGCTTTATTACAGAAAAAAACACGGCAAGTGGATGTTGCAAAAAAATGTAGAATGCATAATGCAGAATGCATAATGAAGGAAAACGCCGGAGCGTTTTGGATTATAAGCTACGCAAACGGATAGTTTACCGTTCTAATTCAATTTTAATGTCTGCGAAGCTATATAAATCAAGTCCGCAGGACTTCCGACATTCTACATTCTGCATTCTTAATTCTGCATTGCCCGGCTTTATCAATCAGCCGGCACTCATTACACTGACTTCGGCAAAGAATCACAACTTATATATATCTACCAATTGGAGGGCTTAATATGAAAGCTGTCATCACAGTTACCGGTAAAGACAACGTCGGCATTATTGCGGGCGTCAGCACACTTTGTGCCGAAAAGGGCGCAAACATTCTCGACATTACACAGAGCGTTTTAAGCGAGTATTTCGCCATGATCATGCTTGCGGACATTGACGGACTCAACGTCCCGTTCTCAGATTTTGCCGACTCGCTCACCGTTTTCGGTCACGGCAAGGGGCTTGAAATCCACACCATGCACGAAGACATTTTCAACACAATGCATCACATATAATCTTAATTCGGGAGTAAACATTCTATGATAAATACAGCGGATATTCTTGAGACTATCAATATGATACGCCAGGAAAATCTTGACATACGCACAATCACCATGGGCATTTCTCTGTTTGACTGCGTAAGCGACGACGAGAAAAAGCTGTGCGATAACATATACGACAAAATCACAAAAAGAGCCGAGCGACTTGTATCGGTCGGTCAGGAGATAGAGAAAAAATACGGCATTCCGATTGTAAACAAGCGTGTATCCGTAACCCCGGTATCTCTCATCGGCGGCCGTCACGGCACAGACACATATGTCAGAATCGCCGAGACGCTTGACAGGGCGGCTGACACCTTGGGCATAAACTTCATAGGCGGCTTTTCGGCTCTGTGCGACAAGGGCTTTACAGACAGCTCCCTTAAGCTTATAGAAGCCATTCCCGAAGCGCTTGCGACAACGGGCAAAGTATGCTCGAGCGTAAATGTGGCATCGACCAAGGCCGGCATAAACATGGACGCAATTCGACTTATGGGCAGCACCGTCAAAAAGGCGGCATATCTTACAAAAGACAACTGCTCGATAGGCTGTGCAAAGCTTGTTGTTTTCGCAAACGTTCCGCAGGACAACCCCTTTATGGCAGGGGCTTTTCACGGCATAGGCGAACCCGAATGCGTTATAAACGTAGGCGTATCCGGCCCCGGTGTTGTTGCGTCCGCCATTAAAAGAGCCGGTGACTGCGATCTGTCCTCTTTAGCCGATGTCATAAAAAAGACGGCGTTCAAAATCACACGTGTCGGTCAGCTTGTTGCGAGTGAAGCAGCAAACAGCCTGGGCGTACCGTTCGGAATTGTCGATCTGTCACTTGCTCCAACACCGGCGATAGGTGACTCGGTTGCCAGAATACTTGAAGAAATGGGTCTTGAGTGCTGCGGCGCTCACGGCACAACCGCATGCCTTGCGATGCTCAACGACGCTGTCAAAAAGGGCGGCGTTATGGCGTCGTCTCATGTCGGCGGACTCTCGGGTGCGTTTATTCCCGTGTCTGAGGATGAAGGCATGATTGCCGCTGTGTCAAACGGCAGTCTTACAATAGAAAAGCTTGAAGCCATGACGGCGGTATGCTCTGTCGGGCTTGACATGATTGCAATTCCCGGGGACACAACCGAGGCTGTAATTTCGGGCATTATCGCCGATGAAATCTCAATCGGTGTCGCAAACACAAAGACAACGGCTGTAAGAGTAATTCCGGCTTACGGCAAAAAAGAGGGCGACAGCGTCTCCTTCGGCGGACTTCTGGGCTATGCTCCCGTTATCGCGCTCAATAAGAACTCGCCCGAAAAATTCATTTCACGCGGCGGCAGAATACCCGCGCCCATTCATTCATTAAAAAATTAAACTTTACAAAAAAAGGAAAATCGGAAGCATTGCCGAGCGAGGATAGTGGAGCTTTGCCAAGTGTGGAGTGTGGAGTGTGGAGTGTGGAGTTGCTCCGCAAGAGGCGTGGCTTTATAATCCAAGACACGCAGTGTCTTCCGACATTCTTAATTCTTAATTCTTAATTCTTAATTGATTTTCGGGGGTATTATTTATGGAAAAGGACTTCGACGAGAAAAAATCCCCTTTCCTGGGTGCTTTTTACTCCCCGTCCGACAAAAACGGTGAGGTGCCGTTCTATTGGTGGACAGGCGACAGACTTAATAAAGAACGGCTGAGAGCCCAGCTGACCGCACTTAAAGAAAAGGGCGTTGCCGGCGTTCAGGTAAACTATGCCCATATGTACGGCAGTGAGGACACAGGCATCCCCCACGGCGGTCACGGGCGTTCAATCCCGGGCGACCCCGTTCAGTTTTCGGAGGAGTGGTGGGAGTTTTTCGGCTACGCCGCAAAGGTGTGCGAAGAGCTTGACATGGGCATAGGTGTCGGCGACTATACTCTTGCGTGGATAGGCAACGGATTTTTTACCGATAAGGTTGCCGCTTCTCCCGGTATGAGTGCCGACGAGCTGTCATGCGAAAAGATAAAATTTAACGGAAAAGACGGCTATACTCCCGCACCGGAGGTGCTGGCGACTGTCGTCTATAAAGACATTGACTGCAGAGAGCCTGTTATCGTCTATGAAAAAGACAGGGGCTTTAGCGATGATATTCCCTTCTCGGTTGAAGCGTATGAAATAAAAACAAGACATATTCCGCTCTCGATAAATCCCCTTGCCCCGGGGTGCGGAGAAATGCTCACCGATATATATTTTAAGGAGTTCGAGAGGCGTTTTCCGAGCCTTAAAAACGGCACGCTCAACTACTTCTTCCAGGATGAACTGATGTTCGGCTGTAATATCAGACGCATATGGCATACTACGCTTCGTGAGGGCGTAAAGGAAAAGAAGGGATATGATCCGCTCGGATTTATTCCGCATATGTTCTTTTCACTCGGCGACATTACGGCGAAAATCCGCCTTGACATTGCCGATGTCAGAACGCAGATTATGGAAGACAACTACTTTAAGCCCATATATGAATTTCACGCTTCGAGAGGGCTTATTTACGGCTGTGACCAGTCGAGCAGAGGATTTCAGCCCGATGAATTTTCGGACTATTTTCGTGCCGTAAGGTGGTTCACCGCACCCGGAAACGACACACCGGGCAGAGCGGCGGATCTTATCAAGGTCAAGGTCAATTCATCAATCGCTCATCTTTATAAAAGACCGAGAGTGTGGCTTGAGGGGTATCATTCCTCGGGCTGGGGCACTACGCTTGAAAGCATCACCGCACCCACAAGCGACAACTTCCTGTTCGGCGCGAATTTATTAAACCTGCACGGACTTTATTATTCCACAAACGGCGGATTTTTCGAGTGGGCGCCGCCTGATTTCCATTTCAGAATGCCTTATTGGGACGACGAAAAAACATGGCTCGACAAATATAAGCGGCTGTCCTCGGTTCTGACAACCGGTGTTCACAGGTGCGACGCGGCGATATTCTATCCGGTGTCCTCGTGCGACTACGGCGAAAACAGCAAAGAGTGTGTTGACAGCACCTTTGACACGGCAAAATATCTTTTTAATCACGGCATAGATTTTGACTTCATAGATTTTCAGTCGATAGAAAACGCAGAATTCAGGAACGGCACAATGAATGTGTCGGACGAGAGCTATCGTGCGCTTATTCTGTGCAATGTCGACTGCATAAGATATTCTGTTATAGAAAAAATCAAGGCTTTTCTGAACGCCGGCGGCTATGTGTATTTCTGCGGAATTACGCCGTATATCTCCGACAGAGCGGGAGCGAATGACGACGTATTAAGACAGGATATAAAAGCTGTTCTGTCACATCCGCACGCCCGTCTGTGCCTTGACAAAAAAGACTTGCTCAGCGATTTTGACAGCCGTGTTTACAGAAGCTTTCTGCCCGAATATTTCGGTGAAGATACAAAAGTATATGTAAACAGACGGGTATCGGGCACTGACAGTCTGTATTTTGTAAGATACGCCCCCAAAGACAGCGTATGCAGATTTGAAGCGACAGGCAAGCCCTATCTTTTAGACATATACACCAAAAAGATATACGCTCTTTTAGGCACTGTATCCAAAGACGGATTTGTCTTTATAAAGATGCCGAAGGACGCCGATTTTGATACGGTCATTCTTTTCACAGACGATGAAATAACCGTTGACGACGACATAAACACCTGCGGCTTTGAAGAGAGAACGGCCGTTCGTGAGACCGAAATAAGCGAGTGGGACTTTGAGCTTATTCCGACGCTTGACAACACATACGGGGATTTCTATCTCCCTGCAGGCGGCGTTATAGGAGCAGAGGGTCGCTTTTTCGATGTATGCAAAGCGAATGATTTAACCGCCGAACCGACCTATGAATTTAAATCACTCCCCTATTGTGTTTCCAATGCCGTTTACAGATACAAAAACGAGCCGACACCCGGTGCGTTTGCCGACATTTTAGCCGACAGAATCGACAGAGCGGACTTTGAGCCGCTGGGGCTTCATGACCGCTACGGCTTTGTTTACACAGGCAAAAACGATGACATATATCTGCACGAGCAGGGCTGGCACGGGCTTAAGGGCAGAGTTTTCGATGACAATATCTATTTTGACTCCGACTCTGTTTTCGTGACTGCCGTATATGCCGAAACCGACTGCGACGCCATATTAAAGCTCGGCGAAATAACACCCGATGAGCTTTATATTAACGGCGAAAAAATCGATGATTACAGCCTGCCTGTTCATCTTGGCAAGGGCAAAAACCGTGTAACTGCGGCGTTTATATATGATGAAAGCAAGACACCGAATTACAGAAACGAGTCAAAGATGAAACGTACGGAAATAAACTTTGTCCGCACCGGGGAAATAAAGAAAACGGACTATCCCCTTTCATGCTCCCCGTTTGCGAATGACAATTATTTTACACTTTGCAATCCGTTTTTCAGCGGTGACACATACCGTTTTGACTTTGACACTCCTCCCGGATTTTCGGGAATGGAAATATCGCTTTTCGGCACACCGATTAAGATAATCGGCGGCAATAAAGAGCTTGAATTCACGCGTGACGGCAAAGGGCTGTTCGGCACAGATGTCTACACAGTGAAAAACGACGGCGTGTCCCTTTACGGCGAAAAGATAAGTATGCTTATAAAAGCGAAAGACGGCAGATCATACTGCGGAATTCTGCCGACACCGATTAAGTTTTTCTGCGAAAAAGGAAAAATAAAAAGCGGAGACACATCAAAAATCGGAGGGCTTACAAGCTACTCCGGCAAGATGAGATATTCCGCGAAATTTAACGTTATAAAAGAGAACACAGACGAGCATTTTGAGCTTGACCTCGGCGACGTCGGCTGCACCGCAAGCGTCATAATCAACGGCAGTGAACCGATTGTTTTCACCTACGCTCCGTTTAAGTGCGATATAACCGCCCTTCTCAAAAACGGCGAAAACGAAATTGAAATCACGGTTTCAAACACTCTCTGCAACCACTATTCCACTGTCCCCTCACGCTACTCAAACTTCCCCGAGGACGCAAAGTCGGGGCTGTGCGATGCAGTGAAAATTACGGCGTACCGGTAAACAATTAGCAATTAGCAATTAGCAATTAGCAATGTCCGCTTAATGTAGAATGTAGAATGCATAATGCATAATTTCGGAAGTCCTGCGGACTTGATTTATAAGGCTTCGCAAGAGGCCACCTTGCAAAAAAATATTGTACAATACAAAGAGCCTCCCGGGAGTTAACCGAGAGGCTTTTTATGTTTCAATTATTTGAAGGTTTTGAATGCACTAAGCGTTTGCGTTAGCTTATAATCCAAGACACGCAGTGTCTCTTCCGACATTGCTCATTGCTCATTGCTAATTAATCGCGAAGCTTCACTGCTCCTTGCTCCTTGCTCCTTGCTCCTTTTTTTCTGCTCCTTGCTAACCGCTTTTAGCAATACCCCATATCAACTTCCCCACCGCAGATCTCTTTATACGCTCTTGCGGTGATTTCCTTCATCTCGTCATACTTTTTCTCGATGTCGGCAACAAGTGCGAACTGCGAACGGCAGCGAACAAGATTGTGATTTTTGTATGAAGTCTTGAAGTATACGTCGCCGTCGATAAAGTCGGTAAGAAAACGCATACCGCATTCAAGCGTCATAAGCTTTGCGGAGAACGGCAGGCAAGCAACTTCCTCGGGTGTCAGCGACTCGCCGGCTGAGGACAGATAGCCTCTTACATACTGCTCATAAAGCCCCAAATCAAGTGAAACCTTGGAAAGGTCTTTTTCATCCTCTCCGCCTGTGTTGGCGCCGTAGCGGATGGCGTCACCGAAGTCATAGAGCGAGAGCCCCGGCATAACGGTATCGAGGTCAACTACGCACACGGGCTTGTTTGTAGCCTTGTCAAACAGAATGTTGTTGAGCTTTGTGTCGTTGTGCGTAACACGTATGGGCAGGTCGCCAATCTCGGTCTTGCCTGTAAGAATATATGTTTCATCACGGCGGGCCTTTGCAAATTCAATCTCTTTTTCGGCTACAACCGCTCTGCCCGATGCGTTGCGGGCGATGCTGTTTTTAAGATTCATATATCTTTTGGCGGTATTGTGGAAATCGGGAATAGTCTCCACCAATCTGTCTATCGGGAAGTCCGCAAGTTGACGCTGAAACTCACCAAACGCCTTGCCGGCATTATAGAAAACCTCGGGGGACTCGATTGCGTTGTATGAGAAGCTGTCCTCAACAAAGTTATACATACGCCATACGTTGTTCTTTTTGTCAATGAAATATTTCTTGCCGTTTTTGCAGGGCTTGCAATAGAGCGTCTCTCGCTCGGGGTTGCCGCCGGCGGCTATAACCTTGTCACGAAGGAAGGATGTAACAAAGTCAACGTTTGCCATAAGTGCGTCGGGATCCTTGAAAACATCGGTGTTGATACGCTGAAGAAGATGATGAAGCTTTTTGCCGTATACTTCATATGTCACCTTGAATGTATCATTGATATGACCGTCGTCAATGGGATTGCAGGAAACCAGCTTGCCCGCAAGAGAAAAGTTGCTTAATATATCCGAAAGCTCGGCTTGTGTAAACATTATGATTAACCTCCGTTAAATATCATTAATCAAATTATAACAAATAACAAAAAATAGTCAAGAAATATATTTTAACTCTTTACATAACGCCGAAAATAAAGTAAAATAAATATAAGCTGTGTTCACATTTATGTGATAAAAACAAATCGGAGGACACAAATGGAAACAAAATATAAAAGAATTCTTCTCAAATTAAGCGGCGAAGTTCTTGCCGGAAAACTCGGCTCGGGCTTTGATTTTGACGTTGTAACAGACATCTGCTCCGTTATTAAAGAATGCGCCGACATGGGCGTGCAGATTGGCATTGTTGTCGGCGGCGGCAACTTCTGGAGAGGGCGTTCAAGCGGCAGTATGGACCGCACACGTGCCGACCACATGGGCATGCTCGCAACTGTCATAAATTCCCTCGCTTTGCAGGACACTCTCATTTCAATGGGCAATGATGCAGTTGTAATGACCGCACTTGACATTCAGCGTGTCGCGGAGCCTTTCAACAAAGACAAAGCCGTAAAATATATGGAAAACGGTCAAATTGTGATTTTCGGATGCGGCACAGGCAGTCCGTTCTTCTCAACCGACTCCGGTGCGGCACTCAGAGCCGCCGAGATTGGCGCGGATATTTTCTTTAAGGCCACAAACGTCGACGGCGTTTTCGATAAAGACCCCAACAAATACCCCGACGCAAAGAAGTTCGATTCCATCACGCATGACAAGCTTCTTGAAATGCACCTGGGCGTTATGGACAACACGGCGGCGGCACTTGCACAGAACAGCTCACTGCCCGTTCTCGTATTTAATTTAAGCGACCCGCAGAACATCAAAAAAGCAGTGCTCGGTGAAAACATCGGCACCATAGTAAAATAATTCAAGAGAGGAAAATAAAAATGAAAGCAGTATTTGACGCAACAACCGAAAAAATGAATAAAACAATCGCTTCACTCAACCACGACTATGAGGCAATAAGAGCCGGCAGAGCAAATGCCTCCGTTCTTAACCCCATCAAGGTTGATTACTGGGGTGTTCCCACGCCCATCAGTCAGATGGCGGCAATTAACGTGCCCGAAGCTCGCATTCTTACAATTCAGCCCTGGGACAAGAGCTCACTCAAGCTCATAGAGAAGGCAATTCTCGCGTCCGACCTCGGCATTACACCTCAGAATGACGGCACAATTATCCGTCTTACATTCCCGCCCCTTACAGAGGAGCGCAGAAAGCAGCTTGTAAAGGACGTAAAGAACCTTGCCGAAAACGCAAAGATAGCCATTAGAAACATCAGACGTGATTCTCTTGAAAAGCTCAAGGCCATGAAGAAGAATTCCGAGATTACCGAGGATGACCTCAAAAACGGCGAGACAAAAATTCAGAAGATTACCGACGATTTCGTAAAGAAGACAGACGAAGCGGCAGCGGCTAAAGAAGCGGAGATTATGTCAATCTGACGGTTGGCAACAAAACAGCAGCAAGGGCAAAACAATGTAGAATGTAGAATTCATAATGCATAATTAAGGAAGGCACAAAGTGCCTTGAATTATAAAGCTACGCTGACAATAAGCTTATCGTTTTTGTTGAAGGCTTAAATATC
>CAZTWO010000042.1:0-10885 GCA_964617965.1 uncultured Ruminococcus sp.
TTTTGTCGGCTTCATCAAGGCGGATCTGAGTCCAGGCGCAGTAGAGCTCGCTTTTTTCGGTAAGGGTGAATTGACGGCCGAGCTTTTTGCATACGACAGCCGTTGTACCCGAGCCGCCGAAGGGGTCAAACACGCTGTCGCCGGGCTTCGACGACGCAAGAATAAGCTTTGCGATAAGCTTCTCGGGCTTCTGCGTGGGGTGTGCGGTGTTTTCCGCCATGCTCCAGAACGGCACTGTTATATCGTCCCAGAAGTTAGACGGGCATGTCATTCTGAATTTGCCGCCGTCGGTTTCTTCCCAGTCCTTGGGGACACCGTCCGCTTTATACGGAGCTTTTACAATGCGGCGCTGCTTTACGGCATCGAGATTGAAATAATAGTTTTTTCCGACGGTGCAGAACCAGATGTCCTCCATGGAATTTTTCCAGTTGCCGGCGGCTCCCCTGCCCTTTTCTCGCTGCCACGTAATGCGGTTTCTGACGGTCAGGTATTCGCTTAAAATCGGGGCGGCGATAACGGAAGTACGCCAGTCACAGCAGACATAAACGGTCGCATCGTCTTTGGCGACACGCACAATTTCTTTGAGCCATTTTCGTGTAAATTCGCTGTATTTTTCGGCTTTTTCAACAGAAAAGACCTCTCCGTCATAGTCCTTTCGCAGATTATACGGAGGGTCGACAATTATCAAATTAAAGCTGTTTTCGGGAAGACGGGGTGCAATTTTGAAAAAGTCTCCGCAGAACACCGCATTATGCATATCCGAAGAGGTTATATCCCCCTTGGGGCAGACGCATCTGTCGGCATACTCTCTGCACTCTTCAAGCGGTTTGTCAAGTGTCTTGTTCTTTGCCGATTTTTCTTCTCTTTTTACCTTCAATATTTTCACCCCTTTATAAATAAAAGCGGTCAACGAAAACGCCATAAACGCCACCGACCGCTTTTTAAACAATTTTTGCGAATAGCACTCAGGAATTAAGTCCCTTGATTTTTTCTTTTAATCTGTCATTCTCTCTTTTGAGTCTGTCTCGCTCGGTCATGGCCTGCTCGGCGGACTCAAGATATTCGCCGATTTCGGACTTTAAGAGCTTTGCTTCTGCCGTGCTGTCTTTTGCGGTGCAGGCAAAGTCAAAGGACGCAAGAACAAGAGCCTGCGTAAGGGATATCCTTCCGGAGCTCATGATTTCTTTAAGCTTTTCGTTGATGTCATTTGAAAGTGCGATTATAACCTCGGGAGCCTTGTCGGACACGATAGTATACGACTGACTGCCGATTGACACTTCGACTTTGTTCTTATCCATTGTGATACCACCCTTACTTTCGGCAATTAACAATTAACAATTAAAAATTAAGAATATCGGAAGTCCTGCGGACTTGATTTATAGTAAGCTCCGCTGACATTAAGCTCAGACATATACGACAAGCTTATCTTCTGCGAAGCCATATAAATCAAGGCACGCAGTGCCTAACCGACACTGCTCCTTGCTCCTTGCTCCTTGCTAACTTTTACTGCTGTCAGCCTTTCTTAAACTGCAGCTTCATTCTCTGTTCTTTTGACAGAATCTTTTTGCGGAGTCTGAGGGATGTGGGAGTTACTTCGAGCAGCTCGTCATCAGACAGAAATTCCATGCACTGTTCAAGGCTCAGGTTCTCGTGCGGAACAAGTCTTAACGCATCGTCACTGCCTGCGGCACGTGTATTTGTCATCTGCTTTTTCTTGCAGACATTGCATACTATATCCTCGGCCTTGGAGCATTCGCCGACTATCATGCCTTCGTATACCTGTACGCCGGGCCCTATGAACAGACGGCCTCTCTCCTGTGTGTTCCACAGACCGTATCCGGTGCTTTCACCTGTCTCGTGTGCTACGATTGAGCCGTGCTCTCTCATCTGGATTTCGCCCTTGTACGGCTCATAGCCTGCGAAAAGGTTGTTCATTATGCCGTAGCCGTTTGTATCGGTAAGGAACTCCGAACGGTAGCCGATAAGTCCTCTTGCGGGGATTTTAAACTCAAGGTGAGTTGAGCCGCCGTCACGTGTGCCCATATTTTCAAGCTCGCCCTTACGCGCACCGATTTTCTCCATAACCGCACCGACATAATCGGAGGGCACTTCGACAATAAGCAGCTCCATAGGCTCGTTTAATACGCCGTCGATTGTCTTGTATATAACCTTTGCGCTTGATACCTGGAATTCATATCCCTGGCGGCGCATGGTCTCTATGAGTATCGAAAGGTGAAGCTCACCTCTGCCCGATACCTTGAAAGCGTCGGTGGTGTCGGTCTCTTCGACACGCATGCTGACGTTTGTTTCAACCTCTTTGAAAAGGCGCTCACGAAGTTTGCGGGAGGTTACGAACTTGCCCTCACGTCCTGCAAAGGGTGAGTCGTTTACGTGGAAGGTCATCGACAATGTCGGCTCGTCGATTTTGACGAACGGGAGCGGCTCGATGTGCTCGGGATCGCATATGGTCTCGCCTATGTTGAGTCCTTCAATGCCGGACACCGCTACAATATCGCCCATTTTGGCGCTTGTGGTTTCGGTTCTGCCGAGGCCCGTGAACTGATAGAGACGGGATACCTTTGTCTTTTCTCTCTCGCCGTCCTGCTTGCAGAGAATTACGGGCTCGCCGTCGTGGATTTCGCCGCGTTCAACTCTGCCTATGCCTATTCTGCCGATATAGTCATCGTAGTCAAGGCTTGAGAAAAGCAGCTGAAGAGGGCCGTTTTCGTCACCCTCGGGAGCGGGTATATATTCGAGAATAGCGTCAAGAAGCGGACGCATATCACCGCTTCTGGCGTCTTTATCAAGGGAAGCGTAGCCGTCACGGGCGGATGCGAACACAACCGGAAATTCAATCTGGTCTTCATCCGCGCCAAGCTCAATGAACAGGTCGAGAACCTCGTCTATGACTTCGTCGGGTCTTGCGCCCGGACGGTCGATTTTGTTTATGACGACAAGGGGCTTTTTGCGAAGTGCAAGAGCCTTTGACAGAACAAAGCGTGTCTGCGGCATGCAGCCTTCAAATGCGTCGACAAGAAGCAGAACGCCGTCAACCATTGTCATGATGCGCTCAACCTCGCCGCCGAAATCGGCATGGCCGGGAGTGTCGACTATGTTGATTTTTACGCCCTTGTAGTTTACGGAAGTATTTTTGGAGAGGATTGTAATGCCTCTCTCTCTTTCGAGGTCGTTGGAGTCCATAACTCTCTCCGCTACGACTTCATTTTCACGGAATGTGCCGCTCTGCTTAAGAAGCTTGTCAACAAGAGTGGTCTTTCCGTGGTCAACGTGTGCGATAATTGCGATATTTCTTATATCTTCGCGCTTACTCAAGATTTCACCTTCAAAACTTTTCTTTTCATTACAAGTCTTTATATTATCAAATTTACGGCAAAAAATCAATAGAAACTGTTTACGATTTTTGCCGATTTTCAGCCTGTTAATATTGATTTTTATGTGCGAAATATGTTAACATAAGTTGTTAAAGAAAAACCGACCGTTTTTGTGTCGGGCAAAGGAGAGATTATTATGGGCTTTGACAGAAAGAGTATTCTTTGGACATATGACATTTTTCCGAAGGTTTTCGTTGTCGGAGAAGAAGCGTCAATCACCGTCAGAAACATAGGCGAGCGTGTTATTTTCGCCGATGGGCATGACTATAAGATCGTGATAACATGGCTTCCCGGCGGCAGCGCGAAAGATCACAGATATTCGGGATACAGAAAAGAACTGTCCGTAAAGGGCAACGCCGACGGCGGATTCGGCTTTGATTTTTCGTTCCCCTATGAGGGCGAATACTACATTGCCGCATTCGGCATTCAGGCAAACGGCGACGAGAAAAAGATTGTTCTGCCCGTATATGCGGTCGAAAGCGACTTAAAGGGCAAATATCCCTTTATGGGCGACCTTCATATGCACACATGTTTGTCGGACGGTGCGCATACACCCGAGTTTGTGGCTTCGTCTTACCGTTCGCACGGCTATGACTTTCTGGCGATAACGGATCACAACCGCTATTATCCGTCCTTAAGAGCGATAAACGCTTTTAAAGACCTGCCGACGGAGTACGCACTCATACCGGGCGAGGAAGTCCATATGCCCGATGTATATGACCTGCATATTTCTCCCCATACCGTAAACTTCGGCGGAGAGTACAGCATAAACGCCCTTGTTGAAGGTATACAGACAGGCGAAGTCGGCACGGACAGGAGCACACGCTCATTAAACGGCGTTTGCCCCGACGTTATGACACGTGAGGAATTTTCCGCAAAAATGACTGCACTGTCAAAAGAAATAGAAGTACCCGAAAACGTTGACCCCGTTGTAGCCGCAACGCTTAAATGGATATATGACGAGATAAGAAAGGCGAACGGCCTTGCGATATTTGCGCATCCCGACTGGATTGTCGGCGATGTATTCCATGTGCCGGACGCACTTAACGACTGGCTTGTCGAAAACGATCTGTTTGACGCTTTCGAGGTTCTGGGCGGTGAAAACTACTTCGAGCAGAACGGCTTCCAGTCGATAAGATATTATGAAGACATTGCGAGAGGTCACAAATACCCCATAGTCGGCAGCACCGACAGCCACAACTGCACGGTTGAAAACCGCAACGGCTTTATCTGCTCCACAATAGTATTCTCCCCCGAAAACGAGAGAAAGGCTCTTATTGAGTCTATAAAGGATTTGAGAAGCGTTGCCGTTGACACGATAAGCAAGGAGTTTCGCATTGTGGGCGAGATGAGATATGTTCGCTATGCCTGCTTTTTGCTTAAGAACTACTTCCCGCTTCATGACGATCTGTGCTTTGAAGAGGGCAAGCTTCTGCACATTGCGACATGCGGCACCGAGGACGAAAAGCGTGACGCAGTTGCGGTTCTTAACGTGACAAAAGACAAAATCAGAAAACAGCGTGAAAAATATTTCGCGTTCTGAGATTTCACACGTGAAGTTTTTCACGGATACAAAACACAAAACAACGGAGTTTATACTTGTTTGACAAAATCAACCGGGAGCGTGCTCTCCCAAAGCTTTTAAAAGGTCTTGGCATAGCGTCCTTTATCGGCGCATTCGCACTCGCGGTAATTTTTGCCGTGATGCAGTTTCCGTCCGTTCAGGCAAAATATGAGCAGTACCTTGTAATATTGAGTGATTTCGAAAACACGGTCGCCGCACTTGACAACAAATGGCTTATAATTATTGTAATTCTGCTTTTGTATGTGTTAAGGAGCCTGTCGGCCGTAGTTCCGTATGCCGTGATTTATATTACAAGCGCCATGGTTTTTCGCCCGACGGTGTCGTTTATGCTCAATTTTGTCGGCATGGCGTTTACGGCGGCGTTCAGATATTACACCGGCATTCAGATGGGCGAAGGGTATCTTAATCACGTGTTAAACCGCAACCCCATAATCGCCAGGATTTTTGAGGTTGACGGCAAGATGAACCCCATTGTGCTTATCGCTCTGCGTATAGTGCCGATTTTTCCGTATAATACGATAAGTCAGCTGTACGGCACATTTGAATATCCGTTTGTGAAATATATGATAATCTCGATGGCGACACTGCTGCCGAGGCTAATATCATACTCATTCATAGGCAACAACGTCTATGACCCGTTTTCGACGGCATTCTATATGCCGCTGATAGTTCTGCTTTTGATAACAGGCGGCTCGTTCTTCTTCTTGAGGGCCGTTATCATGTTCAAATATCAATACAATCAAAACCGAAAAGGAAGCGAAACCGATGAATAATATCAGTTCAACAAAAACAGGAATTGCGAACGGCTCTTTTGATGAGGCGTTAAAGCGTGTTTACGGCACGGCGAACAATGCGTATGACCGTGAGAGATATACATTTTTATGTGACTTCTTCAGCGAGAAGTTCGGCGATGCGGACGACATTCGCTTTTTCTCCGCCCCCGGCAGAACGGAAGTCTGCGGCAACCACACCGACCACAACCACGGCAGAGTTCTTGCCGCCGCAATAAATTTAGATGCCGTCGCATGCGTCGCAAAGACCGATGATAATTTTATAAAGGTATACTCAAAGGGCTACCCCGGAGATATTGTCGATATAAATATTCTGACCCCGCAGGAGAAGGAATATGACAAGTCAATTTCTCTTGTAAGAGGTGTAGCCGCACGCTTTGTGCAGTTAGGCTACAAGATAGGCGGCTTTAATGCCGTTACGGTAAACAATGTTCTTAAAGGCTCGGGCATGTCGTCCTCGGCTTCGTTTGAGGTGCTCATCGGAACAATTCTCAACTATCTCTATAACGACGGCAAGATTTCTCCGGTTGAGATAGCACAGATAGCACAGTACGCCGAGAATGTATTTTTCGGCAAGCCCTGCGGACTTATGGACCAGATGGCGTGCAGCGTCGGTTCGTTTGTCGAGATCGATTTCGAGAACCCCGACAAGCCGATTATCACTCCCGTAAAGTTTGATTTCGCTTCATGCGGTCATGCTCTTTGCATTGTTGACACGCGTGCAGACCATGCGGATCTTACGGATGAATATGCCGCAATCCGCAAGGAAATGGAATCTGTCGCAGGATTTTTCGGCAAAAAGTGTCTGAGAGAAACACCCGAGCAGGATGTGCTTGACAACATCGGCGAATTAAGAAAAGCATTGGGTGAGAGACCGATTTTAAGAGCGCTCCACTTCTATGAGGATGACCGCCGTGTTGCAAAGGAAGCGGATGCTCTGGCGAAGGGTGACTTTGAAACATTCAAGTCGCTTGTAATCGATTCGGGCAATTCCTCTTATATGTATAATCAGAATGTATTTTCGAAGAAATCGGACTCCCAGCCTGTAAGCCTCGCCCTGGCTGTAAGTCACCGTCTGCTTGAGGGCAAGGGTGCGTGGAGAGTTCACGGCGGCGGATTTGCCGGAACAATTCAGGCTTTTGTGCCGAATGACAAGCTTGACGAATATAAATCTGCGATGGAAAAGATTTTCGGTGAAGGCGCCTGCTATGTGCTGTCGATAAGGGCGTTTGGGGGAACGGAAGTAAAGTGAGCAAGGAGCAGTGAGCAAGGAGCAGTGAGGCTCACAGAGTGGAGTGTGGAGTGTGGAGTTGTAAACTTGCAACTTCAACATACATTTTACACATATAATTTTTTTACTATGAACAAACATCACAAATCACTTGAACTTAACAAAATACTTGATATGCTGTCGGAAATGACTTCGTGCGATGACGCGAGGGAGATGGCTCTTAACATTGTGCCCTCTACGGAGCTGTACGATGCTCAGGCAATGCTTAATCAGACGGACGCCGCGTATGTTCTTCTGGCAAAATTCGGCAGTCCTTCTTTCGGTGCGCTCAAAAACGTAAATTCGGCACTCTCGAGAGCCGCCGCCGGCGGTGCGCTCAATATGCGTGAGCTGCTTGATGTCGGCGAGGTGCTGAGGGTTATCCGCTCATTGTCGGAGTGGCGTTATTCTCAGCCCGGGGCGGAGAGTGTGCTTGACGCTTATTTTGCGTCCCTCATGCCGAACCGCTCACTTGAAAACAGCATTTTTTCCTCAATCGCAAACGAGGAGGAAATGGCGGACACAGCCTCCCCCACGCTTGCGGATATTCGCCGCAAGATAAAAAACAAGGCGCAGTCGGTCAGGGAAAAGCTTGAGAGCATGATTCGCTCCGCATACTATCAGAAATTCCTGCAGGACGCTATTATCACTCAGAGAAACGGCAGATTTGTTGTCCCTGTCAAGAGCGAACACAGGGGTGAAGTGCAGGGACTTGTGCATGACACATCGGGCTCGGGTGCGACCGTGTTTATCGAGCCGCTCGCAGTTGTTGAAGCAAACAACGATATACGTGTGCTTCAGGGCAAAGAAAAAGAGGAAATCGAGCGGATATTAGCGGAGCTGTCGTCCCTTGTCGGCGACTATGCCGAGACGATAAAGCACAATTACGAGAGCCTTGTGGAATTAAATCTTATTTTCGCAAAGGCATCTCTCGCATACAAAATGAAGGCGACAGTGCCGTCACTGAACACACAGGGTGTCACGGTATTAAACCACGCCCGTCATCCGCTTCTTGACCCAAAAAAAGTGGTTGCGACGGATATTTCACTGGGCGTTGATTTTGATACGCTTGTAATAACGGGCCCCAACACCGGCGGCAAAACCGTTTCGATAAAGACGCTGGGGCTTCTTACTCTTATGGCGGCATGCGGACTTATGATACCCGCTTTTGACGGAAGCAAAGTCTGCATATATAAGGACGTTTTCGCCGACATCGGCGACGAGCAGAGCATTGAGCAGTCGCTGTCCACATTCTCTTCTCATATGGTGAATATTGTAGATATATTGTCCAAATGCGGAGAGCGTTCTTTGGTGCTTATAGACGAATTGGGTGCCGGTACAGACCCTGTTGAGGGTGCGGCACTTGCAACGGCAATTCTTGAAAGGCTGTTTATAAGCGGAGCAAAAACCGCCGCCACGACTCACTATGCCGAGCTTAAGAGCTATGCACTTCAGACCGCACGTGTTGAAAACGCCTGCTGTGAATTTGACGTTAAGACGCTTCGCCCGACATACCGTCTGCTTATAGGTGTCCCGGGGCGTTCAAACGCCTTTGCGATAGGTGAGAGACTGGGGCTTGACAGCGATTTAATCGACCGCGCGAAGGCCCTTGTATCGGAAGAGAGCACACGCTTTGAGGATGTCATGGACAAGCTTGAAACAACCCGACTGAACCTCGAAGCTGAACAGCGAAAAGCCGAAAGCGAGCGAAAAGAGCTTGCCGAAAAGCTCAAAGCCGCCGACGAAAAGCTCAAGGAAGCCGACGGCGTATTCGACAGAGAGCTTGAAAAGGCTCGCGGAGAGGCACTTCGCATGTCCGAAAACGCCAAGCGACAGGCAGGAGCATTGATGCTCGAAGCCGAAAAGCTGAGAAAAGAAATGAACGTGTCAAAAGACCCGGCGGAGGCGGCGAGAAAAGCCAAGAACGCCATGAAGAAGGGTCTTCAGGAGCTTGACAGAACAGTTAATCCCGTGTCGGCATCCGTCTATGACAATGATGACTATACTCTTCCCCGTCCGCTTAAAATCGGCGACACCGTGTTTATTACGGAGATAGGCAAAGAGGGCGTTGTTGACGCTCTGCCCGACAAAAAGGGTAATGTTTCTGTGTCATCGGGCATAATGCGTATGCGTGTGGAGCAGTCTAAGCTTCGTCTTATCGAAAAGAAAAAGGACACGAAAAAACAGCCTGTAATGACACGAAACAGGGGCACGGAAAGCTCCCTCACGGCATCAGCCGAAAACCGCTGTGACTTAAGAGGCATGACGGTAGATGAAGCGATTTTTACGCTTGAGTCGTTTATTGACGGAATGCTTCTGCATAATATAAGTGAATTTACCGTTATTCACGGCAAGGGTACGGGCGCACTGAGAAGTGCGGTGCAGAAGTATCTTAAAGGGTCGAAATTTGTAAAGTCGTATAGGTTGGGAGTGTATGGAGAAGGAGAAAATGGGGTTACGATTGTTACATTGAAATGAGCAGTTAGCAATTAGCAATTAGCAATGACTTCTTCAATTAACAATTAACAATTAACAATTAAGAATTAACAATTGCGGAAGTCCTGCGGACTTGGATTATATAGCTTCGCAAAAGGTCAGATAATAATAAAAAAGTGTCTTGTCGAGTGGCCGGGCACTTTTTTCAATTAGCAATCAGCAGTTTGCAATGGAAGGGGCCGGGGAAACAAGGAAGTCCTGCGGACTTGTTTTTATAGGTTCCTGCCTGTCGGCAGGCAGGTCGCAAGAGATGGGCTTATTTTGTGTTGCAGGGCGTGGCCGTACCGGTGGGCTGAGCCATAATACGCTAACGCTTCTTATGGCAGGGTTGCCGCCGTCTCGCTGTCCGAGCCGGCGGTGCCCCTTCTCGGCGACAAT
The DNA here is from genome assembly GCA_964617965.1 of uncultured Ruminococcus sp. GTDB lineage: Bacteria > Bacillota > Clostridia > Oscillospirales > Acutalibacteraceae > RUG806. The sequence continues at coordinate 9,913 of CAZTWO010000042.1, forward strand.
CGCAAATACAGTGTCAATCAAAAGCAAAGATTATTTTTTTGCGACTGTCACCTCGGCGGGGCAGCGACTCCCTCCCTACGGTCGGTCGTCGCCTTGCCGCTCCTGTGTGCTGACGCACTTCGTCGCGGCTTGCGGCTCGTCGTCGGCTTGAGCCGCCTCCTCGCCGCGGCGTGCCCTCGCCTGTCGGCTCGGGCTGTGCCTCGCTCTGCTCGGCATGACGCTCGCTCCGCTCGCGTCCCTCAATTATATAATAAAATCCGCCCACCGGCTAATCCCCGATGAGCGGTTTTTTTATTTATTATATTGATTACTTAAGCCAGTCCTTGGGGTTGTCGAGCTTAACGGCGGCTCGCAGAACAAGGCGTGCTACCGAAACGCTGAATTCGTCATAGCCGATTTTTGCGGCGATTTCGTAAACGCCCGTAGGTGTATCAAGCTTTACGGCGGCACGAAGAGCAAGACGTGCGTCGGAGACGCTTATGTCACCGTTGCCGTCAATGTCACCGAGAACGGCGATTTCGACAGTGTCACCGGACGAAAGAATTATTTTCATGCCGGTAGCGAGGGGTGTGTTTTTGTCAACGGTCTTGCCATCCTTATCGGTAAACTTTATCTTTTCGGCTGCGGAATAGATTTTTGTCGCTTTTTTATCATTATCAACAGTTGTAATTATAATGCTGCCCTTTTCGTTGGTTTCGATCTTGGCATCACCGATTTCACTTACAATTTTCTTGATAACAGTTTCTTTATCCGGCTCGATTACAGGTGCTTTTTCAGCTGGGCCGTATTCGTCACAGCGTGTGCATTTGTGAGAAATTGTGCCGTCGGAGTTTGTACGGACTGTACCCGTAAAATCATGACCGAGAGCGGCAACCGTCTTCTGAGCTGTGAGAACAGTATTGCAGACGGAGCAGTGTGAGCCTTCTGTAAGTCCCGTCTTTGTGCAGGTTGCGGCGACAGCGGCGTCGGTTAC
>CAZTWO010000042.1:10985-13633 GCA_964617965.1 uncultured Ruminococcus sp.
AGCCTTCTGTAAGTCCCGTCTTTGTGCAGGTTGCGGCGACAGCGGCGTCGGTTACGACTGTATGACCGAGTGCGGCGACCGTCTTCTGAGCCGTGAGAACTGTACCGCAAACAGAGCAGTGTGAGCCTTCTGTAAGTCCCGTCTTTGTGCAGGTTGCGGCGACAGCGGCGTCGGTTACAGCTGTATGACCGAGTGCATCAACTGTTTCCTGCTTTGTGATAACCGTGTTGCAGACAGAGCAGTGTGAACCTTCTGTAAGTCCCGTCTTTGTGCAGGTTGCGGCGACAGCGGCGTCGGTTACAATTGTATGACCGAGTGCGGCTTTTTCGTTATAGGTTGTGTAGTCGCAGCGTGAGCAAGCGTCATATGCATCCCAGCCGATTTCGGTGCAGGTAGGTGTTTTTGCCTTATGTTTTACTATATTATGACCAAGTGCCGGCAAAAATGCCGTTTTGTCAGCTCCGCACTCTGTGCAGGTCTTAACTTTTGTTCCCTTTTCGGTACATGTCGGCTGCTTTGTGACAACATAGTCACTGTAAGTATGTTCCGTCATCGGAATGGTCGTTACATTTTTCTTTTCAGAGCAACGACTGCAATGATATGACTGTGTTCCGGTTGAAGTACAGCTTGCGGGGGTATCCGTTATTTTTTCACTTGACCAGTCATGTCCGAGAGCGGGAATAAACTCCGATGCTGTCATACCGCAAATGGTGCATGTCCGCTGTTTTGTTCCGGTCTCGGTGCAGGTCGCATCGGTTATAACAACATATTCGCCGAACAAATGAGAGAGAGAAACAATCATTTCATCTTTTCTTGCGTCACAGCGTTTGCAATGATGTGATTTTACACCGGACTGAATGCAGGTGGCGGGTGTATCCGTTGTCCACTCGTCTGACCAGTCATGACCGAGTGCGGGAATATATTCGGTTATGACATCACCGCAGTTTATGCAGGTTTTCCGCTTAATTCCGGCCGCAGTGCAGGTCGGTTCCGTTACCGTTACAAAATCACTGTATTCGTGAACTTCGGGAACAACCGGGTCGGTAGGGGCAACAGGAGCGGTAGGTTCAGGCTTGGAGTCAGCCTTGGTTGTCGTCTCGTTTTTATCTTCAATAATTGTCCCGTCTTTCAGGTTTAGCTTTATATAGCATTCGCCTTTTACTTTATCCGTATAAGTTATTGTTGTTGATTTTGCGGTTTCATCTGTAACCGTAAATTTGACAGTAAAAAGCTCAAGGTTTTTTGTGGTTATATCGGCGGCATTTTCTACTTTAAATTCTTCAACCAATTTAGCATATTCGGCGTCTGAATAGATATGATTTGCAATAGCTATACCGACAATTACCTCGCCTTTATTGTCAAAATTATATGCAGAACTGCATGAATCACCGATTTTATTGTACGCCTCAACAAATGCTCCGTTATATACTTTTTTCGGTGCCTTCAAAACACCTGCATTATATCCGATTGTACCGTCAACGATTTTAAGCCCTTCGGCATCATTTGCGATAAGAGTAACATTGTAGCCGTCGGAAGTTCTGACTGCTTCTAATCTGAAATATCCGTCAGACTCCCAGGAGATCGTAGGTTCGGCAGGCTCGGCAGGATCGGTGGGTTCGGCAGGGTCAGTTGGCTCGGCAGGGTCGGTGGGCTCGGCAGGGTCGGTGGGGGAAGCATAATCTGTTGAAGATTCAACTATACCTTTTTCAAGATTAATTATCAGTTCCGTTGTTCCGTAATTTTCGTCAACATACTTTAATATCGTATACTTAGCTTCGTCATCAATAACAGAAAGCTTAAAAGAACAGATAACAAGATCTTCGGTTGTAATGTCCGCAGCTTCAACTTCGTTCTCTTCACATTTCTCGGCATACTCCGAATCGGATAATATCTGATTTGCAATTGCGACACCGATAATCACTTTGCCTTTTTTGCCGGTGTTATAAGCCGCGCTTGTAATCTCACCAATACAATCATATGCATCAATAAAAGGTCCTCTCTGTACTGTTCCTTTTGTTTCAAACACTTCTTCGTCATAATAAACTTTACCTTCAACTGTTTCCAAACCCTCCGCATTTTTTGCGTGGAGTGTTACCGTGTAGGTATTATCTGAATTTTTTTTTGCATCAAGTGCAAATGTCATATCTGCGTTACCGTTGCTTTTAGACAAAAAGCGATTCATAACACTTGTGATAAAAGATTCTCCGCTTAAAGCAGAGTTTACCGTTTCACCGTGTGATATAAACGGCGCACTTGTAACAAGCAATGCCAACACGATGAAAAGTGCCAATTTTCTTACATGATTTTTTTGCATTTTCTTTACTCCTTTATTTCTGTACAACAAAAAAACCGCTAAAGGCTCAATAAAACAAGCCGATAACGGTTAAATTACGATATTAAAAAAATAAAACTATTTAAAAGGGTATAATTATCCTGTCTGTCTGTCTGTCTGTCTGTCTGTCTGTCTGTCTGTCTGTCTGTCAGAGATTTTCGCAGAAAACATTTTATTTGTCAACCCTTTTCTTTGTAATTATCTCTCTACGTCGGAGTATATAGTATTTGCAAAGTTTTGTCAAGGTGAAATTTTAAAGACGCAAGGGGCGAGCGAAGCAAAACCGCAAAAAGTTGTTAGCGAAGTATTTTCGTCG
>CAZTWO010000043.1:0-10922 GCA_964617965.1 uncultured Ruminococcus sp.
TTTGCGAAGCTGTATAATCCAAGACACGTAGTGTCTTCCGAAATTCTGCATTCTGCATTCTACATTCTACATTCTACATTACACTGCTCCTTGCTCCTTTCTCCTTTTTCTGTGCTTCTTTCACACTCTTTTGCATTCTTCGTCATGAATTATGCATTATTTTGTTGACAACGGGAAAAAAATTAATTATAATAACTACTGTCGCAGATTTTGTGACAAAAAAAGAGAACAAGGGGTTATATCCATGGTTTTGACAATAGTGTACAATAATATTATTATTGCATGCGCAGTTGCGGCTCTTATCGGTGCCGGCGTTGCTACACTTGTATTTCTGCTTACCGGACGCAAGCCCAAGCTTGACGAAAACGGTCAGATTATACCCAATAGTGCAATTACAGCCGGTCTCAGAGATAATGTTGAAGCATTCGCCGGTATGTATGAGCCTATGTATGACATTTCTATCGGCAAGGTCGGCAAGAAGTCCGAAACCTTCGACGCATGGGCAGCCGCTATCAATGAGACAGGCAACGGTGCGTTTATCGAGGAGTTCAACAAGAAGTTCGGCAAGTACACAAAGTGGAACGCCAAGAAGAACAAGAAGTTCATCAAGGCAGCAAAGAAGATGGTTAAGCTTTTCTTCAAGGCAGGCATCATCAGAAGCCACGATGTTTACACAGTCGGTGACGACACAACAGCAGAAAAGTATCATCTTGTCGGTGACGATATGATCGAGACCGATAAAGAATACGATGTTATCGCTCCCTTCTGGCAGTGCGGCGACATTATTCTCGAGAAAGGCGTTATCAAGTAATTCAGCATTACTTTACGCAGAATAAAAAATATCTCTCCGAGGCGAAACCGTTTCGGAGAGTTTTTTATCGGTTGACGAAACCATTAAAATGTTGTATATTTAAATCAGACCATAGCTCATTTTTTGAATTAATCTTTTGCGAAGCCTTATAGCAGAAATTAGCAATGAAGTGGTCAGTGGCCGGTATCCGGTGGCTGAGGAAGTCCTGCGGGCTTGATTTATATAGCTTCGCAAAGATTAAACTTGATTTTTTAACAGGTTCATCTTTTGCGTTAGCTTATAATTCAAGGCACTTTGTGCCTTCCTTAATTGCTAATTGCTAACTGCTAATTGCTAATTGTAAACAAAAGCTGCCGGGAAGAGGGGATTTCTATTTTATACACAGACCGAACAAAGGCTGCATTAAAGCTTTGCTTCGAAGCTCACAAAGAACAGCTTGACAAGGGCGGAATGCCGTATGTTTTTCATCCGTTCCATCTTGCCGAGCAGATGACGGACGAGGATACAACCGTTACAGCGCTTCTGCACGATGTAATTGAGGATACGTCCTATACACTTGACGATATCCGTGATATGGGCTTTTCCGAAAAAGTTGTTGAGGCGTTAGGTCTTCTGACGCATGACGACGGTGTTCCGTATTTTGAATATATTGAGCTTATAAAAACGAATAAAATCGCACGTGCCGTTAAATTGGCCGACCTTCGCCACAACAGCGATGTCGCAAGACTTGACGTTGTTGACGAAAAAGCCATGAATCGGCGTGAAAAATATCTTAAGGCAATTGAAATGCTTACCGATTGAAAGGAGAACAGATATGCGAATTATAACACTCAGCCGAGAGTTCGGCAGCGGCGGCAGAGAGCTTGCCCGCAGACTTGCGGATGAACTCGGACTGTCTTATTACGACAATGAAATTATTCAGGAGATTGCGGCGAGCGAAAATCTCGATGCGGATTATGTCGCAAGAACTCTTGAAAAGGGTATCAGATGGAATATGCCCATTCACTACGCTCACAGCTTTATTCCCGCTCCGTCAAGTGTCGGCGCTCCTCAGCTTCTGGCGGCTCAGCACAATATCATATTAAAGCTTGCCCCCAAGGGCGACTGCATTATAGTCGGTCGTGCCGCGGATGTCATTCTGCGTGAATACAATCCGTTCAGAATTTTTGTCTATGCCGACATGGAGCAGAAGCTTCAGAGATGCCGCACACATATGCGTCCCGATGAAGTCGATATGACCGATAAGGAGTTCGAGAAGCGTATAAAGCAGGTCGACAAAAGACGTGCCTCGTCCTATGCGCTTGTGTCCGATACTGCGTGGGGCGACAGAAGAGGGTATGATCTGTGTGTCAATACCACAAATTATGAGATTAAGGAGATTGCGCCGCTTGTCGCCGAGTTTGCCAAGCTGCACTTTGAAAATAACGGTAAATGAAAAACCAGATAAGGCTTTCCGATCATTTTACTTATAAAAATCTTTTGAGATTTGTTCTGCCGTCAATTGTCATGATGGTGTTTACGTCCATATACGGCGTTGTGGACGGACTCTTTGTTTCTAACTACGCCGGAAAAACAGCGTTCGCCGCGATAAATATTGTTATGCCGTTCATTATGGTTCTGGGCGGCATAGGCTTTATGATAGGTACGGGCGGCACCGCCCTTGTGTCTAAAGTCCTGGGTGAGGGCGACGGCAAAAAAGCCAATCGATATTTTTCGATGATGGTGCTTTTCACTCTTATTGTCGGCGCGGTGCTTACCGTTATCGGTGTTGTGTTCATGGAACCCGTGTCACGCCTTCTTGGTGCGACGGACGACATGATAGACGACTGTGTTGTGTACGGACGGATTGTAAACGGTTTTACGATTTCGTTCATGCTTCAGAATGTTTTTCAGAGCTTTCTTATAGCCGCCGAAAAACCGAGGCTCGGTCTCGGCGCTACGGTTGCCGCAGGTGTCACAAATATGGTGCTTGACGCTCTGTTTGTCGCCGTTTTTGACTGGGGTGTTGCAGGCGCGGCAATTGCCACGGGCATCAGCCAGTGTGTCGGCGGAATACTGCCGCTGATATATTTCATGCGTCCGAATTCCAGCAGACTGCACCTTGTGCCGGCAAAGCTTGAGCTTAAGCCCATTCTCAGTGCGTGCGGCAACGGTTCATCGGAGCTTATGAGCAATATTTCTTCGTCAATCGTAAGTATGCTCTATAACTTTCAGCTGTTAAAGTACATAGGCGAGGACGGTGTGTCCGCTTACGGTGTGCTTATGTATGTTCAGTTCGTTTTTGTCGCAATATTCATAGGCTATTCAATCGGCTGTGCCCCCATTGTGGGATATAACTACGGTGCACAGAACTTTGCGGAGCTTAAGAATATGCGAAAAAAGAGTATCCGCCTTATGACTGCATCGGGTATTGCCCTTGCGGCTCTGGCGTTCTTGCTCGGCCCGCCCATTGCAAAGATTTTCGTAGGCTACGATAAGGGATTGTTTGAACTCACGGTTCATGCCTTCCAGCTTTTCTCGTTTGCCTTTATCTTTGCGGGATTTAACATTTTCGCTTCATCGTTCTTTACGGCACTCAACAACGGTGCTGTGTCTGCGGCAATTTCGTTTTTGCGTACACTGCTGTTTCAGACCTCATCCGTCATGCTTCTGCCGCTTATTTTCGGCGTTGACGGAATATGGTACGCCGTGACCGCCGCCGAAGTCTTTGCGTGCATTATATCGACAGTGTTCCTTGTTATTAAGCAGAAGAAGTACAATTATTGAAAAAATCACCTGTTCAATCCGTTATGCGGATTGACAGGTGATTTTTTTAATGTAGAATGCATAATGCATAATGCATAATGTCGGAAGTCCTGCGGACTTGAATTATATAAAGCTTTGCAAACATAAAAAACACTTTTATTACAGATAAACCTATCTTTAGCGTAGCTTTATAATCCAAAACGCTTTAGCGTTTTCCTTCATTATGCATTATGAATTATGAATTATGCATTGAAAACGAATTGCTCCTTGCTCATTGCTAATTGCTAATTGTTTTCCGGTAGCGTCACAAACGTCGGTGTCACGCCGAGATACGGCAGAAATACGTTCAGAATATCCGAGAGCTTCACCTTCAGAACGGAAGTGTTTACGCACGGGTGAACGCCGATATATTCGTTTTTGAGAAGATCGTTGTCTATCAGAAGATTGACGGTCTTATTTTTGTCGTTCATAAGTCCGAACACGGTAGCGGAACCGGGTGTCACGCCCAGAAGCTCCTCCATTTTGTCACCGCCCGCAAATGACAGACGGGACGAATTAATCTGTTCCGACAGATATTTTGTCTTGAATACCTTTTTGCCGGGGATTAGCAGAAGATAAAAAACAGTCTGCTGACGGTTGCACAAAAACAGATTCTTGCAAATCTCCGCACCCAGAACCTTTTCTATCTGTTCGCATATTTCCATGGTGTCTGCACGGTCGTGGTCGAGCCCTTCAAAGGGGATGCCCAGCTGCTCCAGAAGCTTATATACGTTAAGCTCCTTTTCGGCTCTGTCGCCGCCGGGGCAGGATGTAAAAAATGTATCCGAAATATTCATTTTATTTTACCTTTCTGCTGTTCCTTGATTTTGTCCGCCATTGTAATAAGCTTTTTGAATCTGTGATTTACACCGGACACCGAGAGTTTTCCGGGCAGCTTTGCGGCAATTTCCGCACTTGAGAGCTCCATGCCGTCAAGTCTCGCTTCGGCTGTCAGCCGCAGGTCGTCGGAGAGCTTGTCAAGCCCTATTCTGTCACGGATAATACAGATTGCTTCATACTGCTTTGCGGCGGCGTTTGCACTTCTCGCAATGTTGGCGTTGTCGAAATTTACACGCCTGTTTACGGTGTTGCGGACATCCTTGTACATTTTCGCTCCCATAAGCTCCATGCTCGATTCGGTCGCACCCATAAATGACAGAGTGTCCTCTATTTCTCCGCTCTTTTTAAGATAGACGATATTGGAGCCGTTGCGAAGTGTGCTTTTCGGCGTGATAGGGGAGGCATCCTCCGTCTGTTCGCCTGTTTCGTCGAATATCTTTATAAGGTCGTCGCACAGCCCTTTTGACGGGCACGAAAACTCGAGGTGATATTCTTTTGAAGGGTCGGTAACCGTGCCGCCCGACAAAAACGCACCTCGCATAAAAGCCGCAAAACAGCAGTCATCATGTATATTCGCAAAGTTTATTCGCCGTTTGACTGTCGCCCCGGCAATGCCGAGATTTTCGAAAATCGTATTGATTGTTTTTGTGTCGGTTACGGTAACGCTGAAATTCCCGGCATCGCTTACACTGATGTCGGGTGAAATGCCGGACAGGATGCTCACAGCCTTTGCGTAAGCGGCGGCAACATCGCTGTTTTCGGTAAGTATTGATATTTCATGCTTCGAAAAAGCCCTGCCGAAAAGCAGCAGTCCGTAGCTCTGCGCAATGCTGCAGCATAGGGCGTTTTCGATTGCGGTGAGTTCTTTTTTTACTTCAGATGAAAAACTCATAGACAATTAGTAATTAGCAATTAGCAATGCATTCTCAATTAACAATTAATAGTTAACAATTAACAATTTCGGAAGACACTGCGTGTCTTGGATTATAAGGCTTCGCGGAATTTGGGCTTTTTCGCCTTTGCGGGGCTTTTGCCGTCGGCGGAGCTGAGCCGCTCGTCGGGGCACCCGTCTGTCCGTTCGGTCAGCTTCTCGGAAACCTGTCGACTGTCATACCGAACAGCCGGATACCGCCTCCTCGCGGCTGCCCCTCATTCGCCTTCATTTATTAAGCCGCAGAGGCTGCGGCATAATAAATTTGCCTCATTCGGGGCACGAGCCTCGCTCACGGCTGTCGCCGTTCGCTCGGCATGCAGGCTCGTCGCTTGCTGTCGCAAGCTCCTCGCCTCATCCCTCATTATTTCCCTTATCCGCTGTACTCTTTCTTATGTCAAAATAGAACCTGACTCCGCCTTCAACATTCTCCACCCCGTACTCCGCTTCATGGAGCTTCTGTATGGCGGCTACAATTGCGAGGCCGAGACCGAAACGCCCCTGCGAGCGTGACAGTGATTTGTCCGCACGGTAGAACGAATCCCATATCTTGTCTATATCCTTGTTGTCAATGTGCTTGCCCGTGTTAAAGATGTATACCCGGTAAAATTCGCCTCTGTCCTCAGCCGATGCGCTTATGATCATATCGCCTTCACAGTGCGACACGGCATTAGACAGATAGTTGTTGACAACGGATTCGAGTATTATTTTGTCACCCGTACCGATAAGCTCGGGCGGTATTTCATTCTTTGTCGTGATGCCCTTTTCGGACAGAATGCTCTCGTTTCGTGTAAACCAGTCCTCGGCAAGCTCCGAGACTGAGAAATCCGATGTCTCAAGCTGATAGGCGCCGGAGGAATATTTTGTAATTTCAAGGAGCTTCATTATCATGGCGTTCATTCTGCCGGATTCTTTTACGATAATGTCGCAATACTGCTCGGCGGTTTCTTTGTTGCCGCTTTCATAGAACATTTTCGCTCCCTCTGCATAGCCCGAGATAATGGATATCGGGGTTTTCATCTCGTGAGAAATACCGGAAATAAACGTCTGACGCAGGTTGTCGATTGTTCGCTCGTTTTCAATGTCCTCTTCGAGCTTTTTGTTCTTCGCCTGAAGGTCCTCGAGTGCCGCCGAAAGTGACTGCGACAGTGAGTTTACGCTTTCGGAGAGCATATCCATTTCGGATATACCCGTATTTGAGGGACACGTCTGCGAAAAATCAAGCTTTGAAATGGAGTCTGTTATATCACACAGCTTGTTGACAGGCTTTGTGAATTTCTTAAGATAGACGGAAATTACAATCAGCGCCACAATGAGTATGAACATAAGCGTTGTGAACGACAGAATAAAGTCGAACTTTGCCGTGGAGCTTTCGTTTGAGACCTGCATTGACAGTTCGACACGCTCGCCGCCGTCAAAATAGTTGTAGCAGTCAAGATATTTCGCCGTGACATATGTGTCGGAGTAATCCTTGATTATAAAGCCGCGCTGCCCGGGTTTTAATGCACCGGTTTCGGTAGCGTAGTTTGTCTTGTACGCTTCGTCAATAGCCTCGGCTTCGGACAGGTCGGTCGGCAGACTGTCTATAATGGCACGGGTCGAGTATATGAAAACACCGTCTTTATTGTAAATTTCTATTGTGGCATTATATTTCTGCTCGGCGTACCTTACGGCATCCAGAAAATCATCTGTGCCATAGGAGCTTACGACATCGTCCGCCGCAATCCACAGCTTTGTGCCGGGGACAAAAAGATATACATAGTCGGGCAGAAAATAATATGCCGCTACGGGTATGAGAATTGACAGAAAGATAATAAACACTATCGCGCGCATAATGCGTGTGCGCATGTTTTTTGCACGTTTTGTTCTGTGTTTTTTCTCTTTATTTTTCGTCATTCTTGCTCACCTCAAGCTTGTAGCCGGTGCCGTAAATGGTCTTTATGTGATTTGTGCCCCAGTCGCCGAGCTTGGTGCGAAGACGTGCAACGTGTGAATCGATGGTTCTTGCGTCGCCCTCGAAATCAAAGCCCCAGATGTCTTCAAGCATCTGTTCTCTTGAAAATACCTTGCCGGGAGCCGCCAGGAGCTTCTGAAGTATGCTGTATTCTTTTATTGTAAGGCTTATGCTCTTGCCGTCAAGCCATACTTCGTGTGCCGTTGAATCGAGCTTTAAGTCGTCAAGGCTCAATACCTTCGGTGCGTTCGGGGTGCCGCCCTCGCCTCTGCGAAGAAGAGCCGCAACACGCTTCATAAGCACCGAAGGGGAGCAGGGCTTTGTTACAAAGTCGTCTGCGCCCGCGTCAAATGACGCTAACTGATCGTATTCCTGTGAGCGTGCGGTGAGCATGATAATAGGTACGTTTGAAAATTCTCTGATTCGGCGGCATACCTCCCAGCCGTCCATGTTGGGCATCATAATGTCAAGAATCAGAAGTGCGGTGTCGGGGTTCTCCTCAAACAGCTTGAGTGCGACGTCGCCGTCGTCGGCCTGAAGCGGTTCATACCCCTCAGCGGTGAGAAAGTCGCTTACAAGTCGTCTTATAAGCTCTTCATCATCGGCTACGATAATTTTTTTCATGTGTTTTCCTTCTTTTCTGTGCGGAGTGCCGCCTTATTTCAGTGAGCAAGGAGCAAGGAGCAAGGAGCAGTGTTTTTTAATGCATAATTCATAATGCATAATGCATAATGAATGAAAACGCTGAAGCGTTTTGGATTATATAGCTACGCGAAATATAAGTTTAACAGTAAAGAATTTGCTTATACATTTGCGAAGCTTATACAAATTAAGTCCGTAGGACTTCTTTGCTTTGGTTTGTCGGACCGCTGCCGCCTTATTTCAGTGAGCAAGGAGCAGTGTTTTTTTAATGCATAATTCATAATGCATAATGCATAATGAATGAAAACGCTGAAGCGTTTTGGATTATATAGCTACGCGAAATATAAGTTTAACAGTAAAGAATTTGCTTATACATTTGCGAAGCTTATACAAATTAAGTCCGTAGGACTTCCGAAATTCTGCATTCTGCATTCTACATTCTACATTTGTCGAATGATGCCAATTGCTTATATTCCTGCTTCCAACAAGCATTTCAGTCTCTCGTTCCTGCCTATCGCATAAAACAGTGCTGTGCCGAGTGTGAAAACAACTGCCGCTTCGCCCAAGCCGACAGACAGGGCATTTGTTAGAAATAACGTGAGGGTTACGCCCTCGCCCGTGCCGAACATACAAAGCTCCGCCCCGACTATGACGGCGTTTATTATCACCGGGGACAGAAACGACAGTATGGGGTATCCCTTGATCGTGATTTTTCTTAACGCCCGTGTAAGCACTGCCGCCAGAAGCGTTGCCGCTGAGCCGAATATCATATCAAGCGGTGAAACACTGCTTATTATGTTCGACACGATGCAGCCGACCGTGAGCCCTATTGCCGCTTCGGGGCAAAATATCGGCAGTATGGTCAGTGCCTCCGAAAAACGGAACTGTACCGCTCCGTACGCCAGACCGAATGCGGCGCTTATGTACGTAAAGGCGGCGTACATTGCTCCTATTAGTGCGGTCTTGACCAACTTAGTTGCTTTGCTGTTCACTTTTGTTTTCATGTTGTATCGCTCCGTAGTTTTGTTTATTGTCAGGATGGTCACGAACTGACATATTGAAAACCTGCCTTAACAGATTATTCACATAAAATTATAACAAATTCCAATTATCAAGTCAACAACATATATTGTACGGACGGTGATTTTTTTGTCCGCTGCGGAAAAAAGAAAAAATCTGTTTTAGTTGAAACTTGATTCGTTTTTGGGGTAAGTTTCGGATATTTTCTTGAAATCCGCTCTTAATCGTGATATAATGAGTTGAAATCAAGTTCATATTGTGACTGAATTTCAAGTATTGAGGTGATTATTAAAAATGGAAATTAAAAGAGATTCATATCTCCAAAGGCTTATCGATAAAAAAGAAAACGGTCTTATAAAAATCATAACGGGCATAAGGCGGTGCGGAAAGAGCTATCTGCTTTTTAATCTCTATTACGACTATCTTATTTCACAGGGAATTGACAAAGAACGGATAATAAGAATTTCTCTTGATGATGATATGTTTATCGAGCTTCGTGACCCGTCCCGGCTTTCGGAATATATTCGTTCAAAAATCGCTGATGATAAAATGAACTATGTTTTCATTGATGAGGTTCAATACGCAATATCAAAAAAAGAGCTTAGAAATCCGGAGGAAGTCAGACTCTATAATGTTCTGAACGGACTTTTGCGTCTTCGCAATGTCGATATATATGTAACGGGAAGCAATTCAAAGCTCCTTACAAATGATGTCCTGACAGCATTTCGAGGCAGAGGGGACGAAATCAGAGTTTATCCGCTGTCTTTTGCCGAATATTATTCCGTCGTCGGCGGTGATAAGACGGATGCATATGAGGAATACGCCTTATATGGCGGCATGCCCCTTGTGCTGAACATGAAAAACGATGCAGACAAGGCACGGTATCTTAAAGGACTTTTTGCGGAAGTGTATTTTAAGGATATAAGCGAGAGATACAGCATTGAGCTTAAAGATACTCTCGAAAATCTGACGGATGACCTGTGTTCTTCTGTCGGTTCGCTTACAAATGCGTCAAAGATAGCCAAAACACTTCAGTCGGTCAGCGGAATAAAGGTATCGTCCGAAACAATATCAAATTATCTTAAATATCTTACGGAATCATTTCTTTTCAGCGAGGCAAAAAGGTATGATATAAAAGGCAGAAAGTATTTTGAATATCCGTCAAAATATTACTGTGCCGATGTCGGACTTCGCAATGCACGGCTTAATTTCCGTCAGCAGGAAGAAACGTATTTAATAGAAAACATAATATACAATGAGCTGCTGTGCAGAGGGTATTTTGTCGATGTCGGTGTTGTTGATGTTCCTGTTGTGAGTGACGGCAAAAGCTCAAAAATTCAGACCGAAATTGATTTTGTCGTAAACTGCGGTTCAAAAAGATATTATATTCAGTCCGCACTTAAGCTCACCGACGCCGAAAAAATGAGCCAGGAGTTAAGACCGCTTAAGAACACAAACGATTTCTTCAAGAAAATAATTGTGTCAAAGACCTCCGAAAAACCGTGGTATGACAATATCGGCATTCTTCATCTTGGGCTTTATGAATTTCTGCTCAATAAAAATTCACTTGATTTGTGATGAAATAAACAAAAAAAGCGGGAGGCGACTCGGTTCGCTTCCTGTTTTTTTATGACACTTTTTGTCGTTTTGTCGCATCTGAGGAAAAGAGCGGAAAGAAATTAGGCAAAGGTTACAAGATAAATGTTAAAAGATTGTTAATTTCGCATATGGAAAATCAGGTGTCGGGGGGGGTAAAATAATACTGTATATTTGTCTGTCTAATCAGACATTAAATCGGATTTCAAAGGAGAGATCAGAGTGAACAAAACAAAGGAGTACGCAAGAAAAGCTCTGAGCATAATGCTGTCGCTCATTATGTGTTTCGGCTTTTTTGCCATGCTCGGAGATGTAACACCCAAGGCGAATGCCGCCTCGGCGGG
>CAZTWO010000043.1:11022-13445 GCA_964617965.1 uncultured Ruminococcus sp.
ACAAATGCGGGCGGTTCAACGTCGGGCAATGCTTATTCCGCAGGCACGGTTTATGATCAGTACGGTGTCGCCTGGTATCAGGATGCCACTCTTTCGGCAAACTATACCGACAAAATAACATTTTCAAGCAACAAGATAACGGTAACAAACGCAAAGTCAAACGCTTCTGCGGATTATAATGTTACCGTTACGGCTAAATGTGGAAATGCAAGTGCAACTTCAACCTGCACAATAAAAACATTTGATTATATCGCAAAGTTCTATGATGAAAACGGAACAACGCAAATCGGAAGCGATGTGTCTGTTGATTACGGCAAGACAGCAACTGCACCGTCAACACCCACAAAGGCTTATGACAGCACAAACCATTATACTTTTAAAGCATGGTCACCCACTCCTGCCGCACTTACGACCGGAGCGCAGACTGTAAAGTATACGGCGACATATACGGCAACCGCACACACCATGACCGGAACGGTTGTTGCACCTACATGTACCGCAAAGGGCTACACGATAGAAAAATGTACCTGCGGATATACATATAACGACAACGAAACAGCCGCACTCGGTCACAGCTATGTAGGCGTTGTAACAACAGAACCGACATGCACAACCAAGGGCGTAAAAACCTACACCTGCTCAAGAACGGGATGCACCGCTTCTTACACAGAAGAAATAGCGGCACTCGGTCATGATTATTCGGCAGTATTAAAGACCGTTGCTCCCACATGCCTTGACTACGGCTATACATTATATAAATGCTCACGCTGCGACGCAGCACAGGGTGCAGAGCGTGACAAAAAAGATGCGCTCGGTCATGACTACTCGGTAGTTAAAGAGGTTGTCGCCGCTACATGCACAACCGACGGTTATACAGTTTATAAATGCTCACGCTGTGACGCAACCGAAACCCGCGATACGGTTAAAGCCACAGGCCACTCATGGACTCAGACAGGTTCAAAGGCGGCAACATGCACCGCACAGAGCGAAACATATTATAAATGCGCAAACTGCTCCGAGACAAAGACCGAATACGGTGATGCAAACGGCCACTCATGGGCAACAGAATACACGATTGACACAGCCGCAACGTGCGAGACCGCCGGCAGCAAGTCAAAGCACTGCCTTAACTGTTCCGAAAAAACGGACGTACAGGTAATTCAGGCACTCGGTCACGATCCGCAGAGAGATACATCCCGTGATGTAGCCGCAACCTGCACCGAAACGGGCATAGAGGGCTACACCTGCTCACGCTGTCAGAAACAGCTTGATAAGACCACAGACGCACTCGGCCATGATTACGCCGATACATACACTGTCGATGTTGTTGCGACATGCAAGGCGAAGGGCTCGGAATCCCGTCACTGCTCACGCTGCTCTTCAACTACCGACAGCAGAGAAATAGCAAAGACCGCTCACACATGGGGTGATGTCACAGTTACAACCGCTCCCACATGCACAACCGCCGGTGTCGGCACTAAGACATGCGCAGTCTGCGGAATTAACGGACAGGTATCAATCGAGGCACTCGGCCACGCATTCGCGACAGAGTACACAGTTGACACAGCCGCCACATGCACACAGCCCGGGCTTAAATCTCAGCACTGCACAAGAACGGGATGCACGGCTACACAGAACGCCACGGCAATTCCGGCAACGGGCCATTCCTACGGCGAATATACGGCAAACGCCGACAAGACACATTCACGCACCTGCTCGGTATGCAAAGATGTTGAAACAACAGCCTGCACATTTACAAGCGTTGTTACTCCCGCCGACTGTCTGAACGGCGGCTACACCACACATACATGCTCAGTCTGCGGCAACAC
Organism: uncultured Ruminococcus sp.; assembly: GCA_964617965.1. Taxonomy (GTDB): domain Bacteria; phylum Bacillota; class Clostridia; order Oscillospirales; family Acutalibacteraceae; genus RUG806. Next base: position 12,852 of record CAZTWO010000043.1, read on the forward strand.
ATATACAGATAACGCAACTGCCGCTCTCGGTCACAGCTACACAGAGAAAACAGGCACCGTCGCCGCCACCTGCACGGCAAAGGGCTACGACATTTATAAGTGCTCACGTTGTGACGCTACCGAAAACAAGAATTATACCGACGCACTCGGCCATGATTGGGACAGCGGCGTTGTTACAACTCCCGCAACCTGCACTGCCGACGGCGTTATGACTTACACATGTAAGAGAGACAACTGCGGTGCGACGTACACATCGGCTATTGCGATGATTGCTCATTCGCTTCCCGATGCATTCACATCAAACAATAACGGAACACATTTCAAAAAGTGTGCAAACTGCGACTACACAGTAACCGAAAACTGCACATACACGGATGTTGTGACAGCTCCCACCTGCACAGAGAAGGGCTACACAACTCACACATGCAATGTTTGCGGATACAGCTATGTTGATACATATGTTGACGCACTCGGTCATAACTATATCGGCACGGTAACAACCGACCCGACCTGCACCGAAAAGGGCGTAAAGACATTTGTCTGCAACAGAGCAAACTGCGGTGATACATACACAGAAGAAGTTGCGGCTCTCGG
>CAZTWO010000044.1:0-9983 GCA_964617965.1 uncultured Ruminococcus sp.
CTTAAGACAGGTCATATGTCTGATACCAATTTTTAAGCTGTTTTCTCTTCTCGGACTTAACTACACATGGATAGCCTTCCCCGTATCCGAAACCATCGCCGGAACAGTCGGGCTTATACTTTACTTTCATGAAAACAAAAAAGTAAAAGACTGAAAGTAAGTATTTTTTTGCAGTTAGCAGTTAGCAAGGAGCAAGGAGCAGTATCGGAAGAAACTGTGGTGTCTTGGATTATAAAGCTCCGCAAAAAATTGGCTCTCATAAGCAATTTAATCTGTAAGTTTGCGAAGCTTATATGATTCAAGCCTCGCAGAGGCTTCCGACATTGTTAATTCTTAATTGATAATTGTTAATTCGCAGAATGTTGCACATAAATTTATACAAGAAAAAAGGACGGCAGGTGAATTTCTCCACTTGCCGTCCGATTTTTATTTTATATTGTGCAGTACGATAATTTCATCATTATTGCCCGTTGTGACATTTATTTCGGAAATGCTCTTATCCCAGTTTTCTACAAGAATATTTGCAATCGGGTCTTCGATTGATTTTCTTATCGAATAGCGAATATCTCTCGCACCTCTGACACCGCCGTCTGCTTCTGCTGCAATAATCTCGTAAACCTTCGGGTCAACTTTGAGTGTGATGCCCTTGTCATGAAGTGCCGGTTCAAATTCGGCTATGAGAATTTCCGCAATTTTGGTGTAGTTCTCTTTTGTAAGACTGTTAAACACAATGACCTCGTCAACTCTGCCGATAAACTCGGGGCGCAGGAACTCACGAAGAGATTTCATGACCTTTTCTTTGTTAGCAACTGCCGTATCCTTGCCGAAGCCCAAAAGCGTTTCTCTCTTTTCGCTTCCGGCGTTGGAAGTCATAATTATAACTGTATTCGCAAAATTTACGGTTCTGCCCTGTGCGTCATTTGTCTTGCCTTCGTCAAGAATCTGAAGAAGGATATTCATGACATCGGGATGAGCCTTTTCTATTTCATCAAACAGAATTACCGAATACGGCTTTCTGCGAACCTTTTCGGTAAGCTGACCTGCTTCGTCGTAACCGACATAACCGGGAGGCGAACCGATAAGGCGTGACACACTGTGCTTTTCCATAAATTCAGACATATCAAAACGGATAAGCGTTTCGGGTGAATCAAAAAGCTCATTCGAGAGCTGCTTTACAAGTTCCGTCTTGCCGACACCGGTAGGGCCGACAAATATAAACGATGCAGGTCTTTTCTGAACACTGAGACGAACACGGGAGCGTCTTACGGCAGCACATACCGCTTCAATTGCTTCATCCTGACCTATGATGCGGTTTTTAAGATGCTGTTCAAGTGAAAACAGTTTGCTCATATCACTGTCAACGATTTTGCGAACGGGTATGCCCGTCTGAAGGCTTATAACATGTGCAAGATCATCCTCGGTGACGAAGTTGTCTTCCGCCAGAGGCTTGACTTTATCAATTTCCGCCTGAGTTCTTAAAAGCTCACTTTTTGTTTCGGATATTTTCTCGTAATCGGGATTATCTTCAACCGCCAGAAGCTCATTCTGCTTTTCTTCAAGCTCTTTAACTTTATTTTCAAGCCCTTCAAGCTGACTTATTGCCTTGTTTCTGAGGTTTGCGCAGGTGCAGGCTTCATCGAGCAGGTCAATGGCCTTGTCCGGGAGAAAACGGTCTGTTATATATCTTTCGGAGAGTGTTACGGTTTTATAAAGCAGTGTATCGGAAATGCGTACCTTGTGGAAGTTTTCGTAATACTCTTTTATGCCCTTAAGCATTTCAAATGAATCTTCGATTGAAGGCTCTTCGACCTTGACGGGCTGAAAACGTCTTTCGAGCGCGGCGTCCTTTTCGATATGCTTGCGGTATTCCGTAAACGTAGTAGCACCGATAACCTGTATTTCACCGCGGGACAGTGCAGGTTTAAGAATATTTGCGGCGTTCATGGAGCCTTCTGCATCACCCGTGCCGACAAGGTTATGCACCTCATCAATAAAGAGTATGATATTGCCTTCACTCTTTACTTCATCGACAAGCCCCTTTATACGGCTTTCAAACTGACCTCTGAACTGCGTGCCTGCGACAAGAGCTGTAAGGTCGAGAAGATGAATTTCTTTGTCAAGAAGCTTTGTAGGAACTTTGCCTTCGGCTATTCGAAGAGCCAGGCCCTCCGCAATGGCGGTTTTGCCGACGCCGGGCTCACCGATAAGGCAGGGATTGTTTTTGGAACGTCTGCACAGAATCTGAATAACTCGGGAAATTTCGTTTTCTCTGCCGATAATTCTGTCAACATTTCCGTCGGCGGCCTTTTTGGTCAGGTTGGTGCAGTAAAGTGACAAAAATCTTCTGCTGTCTTTTTTGTCGCCTTTGCCTTTATCTTTCTTGGAGCCGCGACCGAACGGAGAACGCTTGGTCTGTTCTTTTGTATCCGTGTTGTTTTCGCTTTTATTGTCTTCACTTTCGTCGTCGCCGTCGTTTTTGGCATCGGACGCCGAATTAAAGGCGCTGAACAGATTCTGGAACATCGGGAAAGTGGAAGCACCGCCGGTTTCGAAGCCTTCGGTACCGTCGCCGCCGATTGCATCCTGCATCTGCTCGTTGAGCATGTCTATATCATCCTCGGTAACACCCATTTTAGACAGCATGTCTTTGATGGGACCGATATTAAGCTCCATGGCGCACTTTATGCAAAGCCCCTCCTGTGTGGTTTTGTCTCCTTCTATTTTGGAGATAAAAATCACAGCGGGATTTTTGTTGCACCTGGAGCACAAACGCATCTTCATAGAATAATCCTTTCTCGGGAAGTTTTATTTTTTCTTTTTCTCGGCAAGTCTTGCCGCTTTCTCTGCCTGAGCCTTTGCCTTGCCTTCAGGGGAAAATCTCTCTTTAACCTGTCTGCTTGTTTCGGGCATATAGCTGAAGAAAGCAACAAAAGTCATTATGACGGATATAACCACAAGCACCATCATAACCGCATCGGGTAAAGTAAATATATTCGCTATTGCACCGGGGCGATTGCTGAACGCACCAACCTCGGGACCGAATGCCATAATAAGAAGCATTACAAGATAGAATGCCATTGTGGCGGCTTTGCCGTATATTTCAGCCGCACCGGGATGAATACCGAAGCCTATCATAAGAGCACCGCCTATAAGCATAACAAGCTCTTTGATAATAAAGAGAAGGAACACCCATGCAAACAGGTGAAGAGTTCTGTTTTCGGCACGATAAAAAGTGATAAAGAGTAAAACGGCTATTGTGCCCTGTGTCAGCTTGTCGGCAATGGGGTCAAGCATTTTGCCGAGCTCACTTACCTGATTGAAGCGACGTGCGATTTTGCCGTCAAACAGGTCGCTCAAGCCCGAAATCGCAAGCACAACAACAGCCCACAAGAGCTTGTCCTGCAGGAAAAGCACCGCAAAGATGGGTACGAGAATAATTCTGATGAATGACAGGAGATTGGGAATAGTCCATACATTTGAGAATAAATAAGATGTTTTGCCTTCCATTTTAAGTCTACCTCTTTCGGATATAACAATCTGAAAACAGATTATAAATTTACAATAATTTAGCGGCTATACCGCACAATGCGGATGATGTCGTATATTCGTTTATGGTTTCGTTATTTATAAACGGTGAAACAACATTAATAAGAAGTGATACGACAAAAACTATGACAATGCCCTTAAAAAGTCCGAGAACAAAACCGAGGGATTTGTTGGCGGTTGACAGCAATGTCTGATTTTTGCCTGCAAACAGCGTTCTGTTTACGGCGTTCAGAATAAGCTTCACTATAATCGAACAGATAATGAACACAACAACCATAGCGGCGGCTGCAATAATTTTTGTCAAGACGGGGGCTATATATCTGCTCTCCATCTGCCCGACGGTAAGAGTCTGCTGTGTTGTGTCACTCTGAATCGCAGATGAGAAATTTGAAATTATCTGCTGTACAATTTCGGGAAGCTGCTCGGTCATTTTGTCAACAGCCGAACCGACTTCGGTCTCAAGTGAACCCGTAGGAAATTTTTCGTGCAGAATATCCGTTATTTTTGTCTGCACAAAAGAGGAATATATTTTATCCGCTATCGGTACGGATAAAAGCTTGGATGCCAGTATCGACACCGCATATGTCACAAGCCCGATAAGCGATTTGAAAAATCCTCTTGACGCACCCAAAAATGCGATAAACACAATTATAAGTATTAAAACCAAATCAAGCAAATTCATTATAACACCTCCGCTTAATTGATTTTATCACAAAAGCTTAAATTAAACAATATCAATTTGAGGTTATCTCTTCGCGTGTCGTATCCGTTTCACTCGGAACAACGGCATCTGTCACTTCGGAATCGGATTTTTTGTCATCATCGATTTTTACATTGCCGTAGTTTCTGCGAACGGACAGACAATAAATATCTTCTGAGCCGAGGACGTAAATATTGCCGTCCGATACAACAATTTTTGAGCAATCGGAAGAAAATTCCGCCGAGCCTATAATATTGCCCTTAACGTCATATGTATAAACCGTATTATCAATAAGAACCGACAGATATTTTCTGCTGACGGACAAATCAGTAAGATTATCGGCAAAGTCTTTGCTGTAAAGCAGTTCGCCTTTTTTTGAAACGGCATACACCTTTATGTAGTTTTCATTTCCGTAAACGGCGGTTGACACTGTGCCGACACCCGAAAAATGTGTATCATAAAGATTGATTTCGGATGAAGTATATGACAAAACGGTTGACTGTGCACCTGTCTTGTCAATTTTATATAAACCGTTATTTGTATAGCAAAGCAGGGAATCCTTATCGCCGAACGTCAGTTTATAAACCACCGTATTTTCAAATGTCACGGAATATAAGGCGCTGTCATCGGAGAATGAATAGAGCTTTACGGTCGAGACAATTTTCGCATTATCGGTGGACAATATGCCCGCCGCACAGTAATTGTGACTGTCGGACAGTGCAAGACAGTTAACATAATCTGCATTCTGACCTTCAAAAAGAAGCTTGTTATTTGATGAATAAACAAAGAAGTGCGACTGATATCCGCTGTCGGCATTAAGAGAATAGGCATAGCTCCCCTTTTTGTTTATGGCAGCACAGATAATAGAAGAATCAACCTCAATATCACCGTCAGAGGAACATTTCTTTTCTATGCGAAACTTTTTTCCGCCGAGGTCATAAAGCAGAACATTTTTGCCGTTTACAGTTATGGCGGGTGAAGAGTAGGCATGCGAATTTGACGATATCAGATCACCGGATGAAGAATAATACTCCACGGAATTATCTTTAAGCAGAACAATTCCGCCGGGGTAAGGATACATATCCTTAACTCCTGCCGAACTTATATTCAGACTGACACTGCTGTCGGGCGTATCGTCACTTTTGCCGAGAGTGAAAAACAGGACAATACCCACAACAATTGCAATCATAAAAAACACAATAATAATTCTGCCTATTGCCTTAAAATCAATATGACTGCTTTTATCACTCACTTAAATCACTCTCCTTATAAAAAACCCTGTTAAGATATAAGCCTTCGGGAGGCAAAGTCATACCCGCACGCAGTCTGTCATGCGAATTTATGATGTCTTTAATCGAGCCGGACGGGATTTTATTTTCCGCAATATAGATAAGAGTTCCCGCCATTATTCTGACCATATTGTAGAGAAATCCGTTTCCCCTGACTCTGAACGTTACAAAATCACCGTCACGTGTGACGTCGGCTTCATATATTGTTCTGACGGTTGTCTGCACGTCAGACCCAACGGCACGAAACGCGGAAAAATCATATGTGCCTATATAGTCGGCGGCGTTTTGCGACAACAGTTTTTCATCAAGAGGATATTTATAAAAATAAGCTTTATTTATGCTGAAAGGATCGCGAACGGGAGAATTTGCAATTTTATAAATATACTCCTTTGACTCGCAGTTAAACCGAGCGTTAAAGCTTTCGGGTACGGTTATGGCATCAATAACGGCAATCTGCTGCGGCAGAAAATGATTGAGTCCGGACACGACATTTGACAGCGGAATATTTTTTTGGTGATTAAAATTGCACTTAAAACAATTGGCATGCACGCCGGCGTCCGTTCTGCTGCATCCGGTTACATGATCACACGAACCGAAGAGAGATTCAACCGCATTTTCTATACATTCCTGCACTGACAATGCATTCTGCTGACGCTGCCAGCCGTGAAAAGAACTGCCGTCAAATTTTAATGTCAAAAGATAATTCATGTTCAGATAACCTTTTTAAGAAGAAAAATATCTCCGAAATCGTATACAGAGGCAAAAATAACAGCTGCAAAAAGCAAAATCATAAAAACAAGCATTATTATATCCTGTGCCGAGATTTTCATTACCTTAAGGCGAGTTCTGCCCTTGCCGCCGGTGTAGCATCTGCATTCCATCGCAAACGCAAGCTCATACGCACGGCGAAACGAGTTAACAAAAAGCGGAATAAAAACCGGGACAAGTGCCTTTGCACGTTCTTTGAGAGTTCCCGTTTCAAGTCGTGCTCCCCTCGCCTTCTGCGCACTCATTATTATATCTATTTCTTCAATGAGCGTCGGAATAAATCTGAGGGCTATTGTCATCATCATTGCAAGCGAATGAACATTGACTTTTATAAGCTTAAGCGGAGACAAAAGGCTTTCTATTGCATCCGTGAGCATCGTCGGAGATGTGGTATTGACGAGCATTGTGCCCGATATTATAAGTGCGATAACACGAATTGTAATAAACAACGCACTGAATACACCGGCGTCTGTAATAACAAAATTAAATCTGTCAAACGGCTTCCATAAGACATTGCCGTCATTGTTATAGAAAATCTGCAAAAACGCGGTAAAGCATATAAGAAATACTATCATTTTAAGTCCGTTAAATACGGTCTTAAACGGTATTTTTGAAATTATCACCGACAAAATCGCCATGATAAAAAGCACACCGAGCGACAGAAAATTCTTGCAGACAAAAAGTGAGATAATATAAAGAAGTGTAACGACAATTTTTATGCGAGGGTCAAGCTTATGCAAAAGTGAATTCCCCGGGAAAAACTGCCCGATTGTAATATCCTTAATCATTTTGCACCGCCTTTTACTTTATTCGCATAACGTGTCAGTTCTTCGGCGAGTGTGTCGACCGTATAGATATCGGCGGGGATATCTACGCCCGCATTGCGAAGCTCGGCTGTAATTTTTGTTGCGGCAGGCAAATCAAGACCGATGGAAATAAGCTTGTCGGCATACGAAAAAACCTCTTTCGGAGTGCCCATTATCGGGATTTTGCCGTCCTGCAATACAAAAATTCTGTCGGATACTTTTGCGGCTGTATCCATATTATGCGTTACCATTATAACAGTGGCGTTTGTTGCCGTGCGGTAATTATCAATCATTTTCATGATTTCTTTGCAACCCACGGGATCAAGCCCTGCGGCAGGCTCATCGAGAATAAGAATTTCGGGGAGCATTGCCATTACACCCGCTATTGCAACTCGCCTTTTCTGACCGCCCGAAAGGTCAAACGGAGATTTTTGAAGCAGAGATTTATCAATTCCGACAAACTCGGCGGCCTGATAAACACGTTTTGTTACATCCGCACTGTTAAGCCCCATATTTTTCGGACCGAATGAAATGTCCTTTTCAACTGTTTCTTCAAACAGCTGATATTCGGGATACTGAAAACACAGACCGACCTTAAAACGTGCTTCAAATGTAAATTTTTTGTCGGAGTTTATGTCACGCCCTTCAAGCATAACCTGCCCGTTATCGGGTTTTAAGAGGCCGTTGAGCATCTGCATAAGCGTGCTTTTGCCTGAGCCCGTATGCCCGATTATACCGATAAACTCACCCTTCTCAACACAAAAGGATATGTCATCAAGAGCCTTCTTTTCAAAAGGCGTGCCTTTGGAATATGAATATGTAAGGTTTCTGACTTCAAGAAGGGACATATAACTCTCCAAAATTTAAGCGATTCAATAGTTATTTGCTAACAGAAATACTTTACTCAAAATGCATAATGCAGAATGCATAATGCAGAATTAGGGAAAACACTGCGTGTTTTGAATTATAAAGCTTCGTGAAATAAAATATTATCAAAAAGCATTACATGTTAAAGTCGGCATTGCTTATACAAATCAAGTCCGAAGGACTTCCGACATTATGCATTATGCATTCTACATTCTACATTTATACGAATTATGCTTTATTTATCCGTTTTAAGTATGCTTTTGTAAACTCCCCCACAGTCAGCGGCAGAGTGTCCAGCTTTATATTTTTTTCTTTGAGTTTTTTATAAAGCACGGCAGGGGTAGGCACATCAAGTCCGCAGTCGGAAAGCAGCTTGTCTTTTGAAAAAATTTCCTTGGGCGTACCTTCGGCGGCGACCTTGCCGTTATCGATAATTATGATTTTATCGGCATTTACGGCTTCGTCCATAAAATGTGTAATGAATACTACCGCCATACCGTATTTTTCGTTAAGGCTTTTAACAGTGTTCATAACGTCACGTCTGCCCTGCGGGTCAAGCATGGCTGTCGGCTCATCAAGCACGATGCACTCGGGACGCATTGCAATCATTCCCGCAATGGCCACACGCTGTTTCTGTCCGCCCGAAAGTCTGTGCGTTTCGTGGTGGCGGTAATCATACATTCCGACGGATTTAAGTGCTTCGTCTACGCGAGTGCGTATCTCGTCATGCGGCAGACCGAGATTTTCGGGACCGAACGCGACATCCTCCTCAACTATTGAAGCAACAATCTGGTTGTCGGGATTCTGAAAAACAACACCCACTTTTTTGCGTATGGGCATTTCGTTTTCGCTTATCGCCGTATCATCGCCGTCGACGGTGACCTTTCCGTAAGCCGGAACATAAATAGAGTTTGACAGCTTGGCTATGGTTGATTTACCCGAGCCGTTTCGCCCGAGAATAACAACAAACTCACCCCTTTTTACGGTAAAAGAGATGTGTTCGACCGCAAGTGTCATATTTGCATCTTCGTCATCATAAGAAAAAGATACATCATCGAATTTTATAAGAATATTATCTTCCATGTTAATCTTTTGTCCAGTAAGCGGTGGCTCCGCTCGGAAGCACAAGTCCTGTTTCGGTCGCTCTTAAGCCTATTTCATCTGCGGACACCTTTCCGCCGAGCTTCGGTACAAGGAGCGTACCCAGAATGTAACTCATAACCGACGGAGACAGCCCCGTAGTATATGAATTTATAAGGAACATAAGTGCATCCTCACTTAAGACCTCAGCACACAGAGAAATAAGAGAATATACCTCGTTTTCGAGCTTCCATACTTCTCCGCCCGGGCCTCTGCCGTATGACGGAGGGTCCATAATTATTATATCATATTTATTTCCGCGTCTGATTTCTCTCTCGACAAATTTTTTGCAGTCGTCAACAAGCCATCTGACGCTTCTGTCGGCAACACCCGAGGCGGTGGCGTTTTCTTTTGCCCACAAAACCATACCTTTTGATGCGTCGACATGCGTAACGGCGGCACCCGCTTTAAGGGCACTTACAGTCGCACCGCCCGTGTATGCAAACAGGTTAAGCACTTTTACTTCCCTGTCGGCATTTTTTATAACATCCGCAACCATATCCCAGTTGACAGCCTGTTCGGGAAAAATACCGGTGTGCTTAAAGCCCATGGGTTTTATATTGAATGTAAGCTCGTCATATCTAATCTGCCACGCTTCGGGCAGAGAAGTATATACATCCCATTTTCCGCCGCCGGTCGAAGAACGAAGATATCTTGCGTCCGCTTTGAACCACAGTTTGTTTATTTTGGGCGTTGACCATATGACCTGCGGGTCGGGTCTTATGAGAATATATTTGCCCCAGCGTTCAAGACGTTCGCCGTCGGAGCAATCTATAAGCTCATAGTCTTTCCATTTGTCGGATGTTCTCATTATATAAGCCTTTCTCTGACTACTTCTGAAATCTGAGTGGCAAGACGCTTAATCTG
>CAZTWO010000044.1:10083-13393 GCA_964617965.1 uncultured Ruminococcus sp.
AGCTGACCGTCGCCTGTTGTTGCGTAATCAAGGAAAATTACATGCCCCGACTGCTCGCCGCCGATATGGAATCCGCCTTCAAGCATTCTTTCAAGAACATATCTGTCGCCGACCTTTGTCTTTTCGCAGTTTATGCCGTTGTTTTTGCAGAACTCGAAAAGCCCCATGTTGCTCATAACGGTGGCAACAAGCGTGTTGGCGTTAAGTGCACTTCTGTCTTTTTTCGCTTTTGCGCAGATTGCCATGATTTTGTCGCCGTCAACAAGCTGCCCGTCGGAATCGACACAAAGAAGTCTGTCGGCATCACCGTCGAAAGCAAAACCCAAATCAAAACCGTTTTCGGCAACATACTTCTGCAGGCCTTCTATATGAGTTGAACCGCAGTCTTTATTGATATTTACTCCGTCCGGGCGGCAGTTTATTACCGTGCATTCACAGCCGAGCCGTCTGAAAAGCTCGTTTGCGGTAACAGAAGCCGACCCGTTCGCACAGTCAAGAGCGACACGTGTGCCATAGAAATGTGCTATTGCGGTGCTTTCGATATGCTTAATATAATCTTTAACGGCGTTTGTGCCGGAAGTAATCGAGCCGACTTCACCGCCGATTTTAAGCGGAGGCTGTTTTACTTCGTCTAAGATAATAGCCTCAATTTCTTCTTCCATTGCGTCGGGGAGCTTGTAGCCCGTCGACTGAAATATTTTTATGCCGTTATATTCGCACGGGTTATGTGAAGCCGATATCATAACACCGGCGTCGTATGAATATTCTTTTACAAGAAACGCCACAGCAGGTGTCGGAACAACTCCGAGAAGAAGTACATCACACCCGACAGAGCACAGTCCTGCGGCAATTGCACTTGAAAGCATATCGGCGGACTTTCTTGTATCCGTTCCTATAAGAACCTTAAGCTTTTTATCCGGATTATCCTTTGACAGAACCATTGCGGCGGCTCTGCCTATTTTCATCGCAAGCTCACAGCTTATTTCGGTATTTGCTATTCCTCTTGCACCGTCGGTGCCGAAAAGTCTTCCCATAATATTATCCTTTCAAAATTTATTCTGAGACCGGCAGTCCCAGATGTATTCGTGCGGCATTGGTGACAATTCTCCCTCGTGGAGTTCTCGCCAGAAAGCCTATCTGCATAAGATAGGGTTCATAAACATCCTCTATCGTTATCGCTTCTTCACCCACGGCGGCGGCAATTGTCTCAAGTCCGACCGGTCCGCCGTTGTAGTTATGTATCATTGTGGTTAAAATGCGTCTGTCGATATTGTCAAGACCGAGCTCGTCTATTTCCATGCGTTTAAGTGCTGTCTGAGCGTCGCCGAGAGTTATGACACCGCTGCCGACGACCTGCGAAAAATCACGGGCACGGCGCAGAAGTCTGTTTGCAATTCTCGGTGTGCCTCTTGAACGGGACGCAATTTCGAGCGCGCCCTCGTCGTCGACTTCTATTCCGAGGATATGAGCACTTCTTTTTACTATCTGTGCAAGCTCCTCGGGGGAATAAAGCTCCAGACGAAGAATTACGCCGAAACGGTCACGAAGCGGAGCACTCAGGCTTCCGGCTCTTGTTGTAGCGGCAACAAGCGTAAAGGGCTGCAGGTCAAGTCGAATGGAGCGAGCAGACGGGCCTTTGCCTATTATGATATCAATCATTTTGTCTTCCATGGCAGGGTAAAGAACCTCTTCAACACTGCGTGAAAGACGGTGAATTTCATCTATGAAAAGCACATCACCGGCACCGAGATTTGTCAGCAGTGCCGCCAGATCGCCGGGCTTTTCTATAGCAGGACCCGATGTCGTATGAAGTGTTGTGCCCATGGTGTTTGCGATAATGCCCGCGAGTGTCGTTTTGCCAAGGCCCGGAGGACCGTATAAAAGCACATGGTCGAGCGGTTCGCTTCTGTTTAATGCCGCCTGCATATATATGCTCAGGTTTTCTTTTGCGGCAGTCTGACCTATATAATCGTCCATGGTTTTCGGACGAAGTGACAGATCTATATCAATGTCGGCAGGGGTAAAATCGGGAGAAGAAAGTCTGTAATCTTCTTCATCATATGCACTCATTGAAGTATTGTTTATTGAATTTATCGCCAAGTACTTTTACCTCCCCGACAGCATTTTGAGTCCGAATTTTATAAGGTCTTCGACGGACATATCGGCATCCGCCTTTGAAAGAGCGTTTGCGGCATCGCCGGAAGCAAATCCGAGTGCAGTCAATGCGTCAACAGCTTCCGACATATTCCCCGTAAAGCCCTGTTTAATTGCAGATAACTCCCCTGCTGAAATTTTAGAGGGGATAGATTTTGAAAATTTATCTTTAAGCTCAAGAACAATTCTCTGCGCAAGCTTAGGACCGACATTCTGAGCGGACTTTATGGCTTTGACATCGCCCGAGGAAACACTGAGAGCCAACGCATCCGGTGTAAGAACGGACAGAATTGAAATTGCGGCTTTCGGCCCGACACCGGACACCCCTATAAGCATCTTAAAGCACTCAAGCTCCGTTTCATCCGCAAAGCCGAAAAGCTCGACGGCATCCTCTCTTACGGATAAATATGTAAAGAGAGTGACAACAGAGCCCAAAGAAGTAATTTTTTTCTGTGTGTTAAGACTTACGGTACACTTAAATGCAATTCCGGAACAGCTGACCGCAACCGTGTTAATGCCGGAATATACCAATTCACCTGTTAAGCTGTAAAACATATTATATAATCTCCGAATTTACTTACGGTTTACAAGACCCATTATGCCCGAACACGAGCAATGTGCATGACAGATTGCCATTGCAAGAGCGTCTGCGGTGTCATCGGGTTTCGGGACTTCGCTTAGTCCCAGAATCTGCCGAGTCATTTCCTGCACCTGCTTTTTCTCCGCACGACCGTATCCGACAACACTCTGTTTAACCTGAAGCGGTGTATATTCAAAAATGGGGATATCGTTTTTTCGAGCTGCAAGAAGAATAACTCCCCTGGCCTCGGCAACATCAATAGCCGTTTTCTGATTTGTATTGAAAAAAAGTTTTTCTATCGACAACGCATCGGGTCTGTAACGCAAAAACAAATACGTAAGGTCATCATAAATGCATTTAAGCCTGTCATTAAAATCCATATCCGGTGTTGTCGTAACCGCACCGAAGTCAATTACGCCGAATTTGTTTCTGTCAAACCTGAGCACCCCGTAGCCTACAATTGCATACCCCGGGTCGATACCGAAAATTACCATAAACAACCTCTGATTTGTTTTCATTACAGTATAACATACAAAATTGCGATTATCAACAATTTAAGATAAAAAAAGAAGGCAT
>CAZTWO010000045.1:0-13305 GCA_964617965.1 uncultured Ruminococcus sp.
CTTGGAAATATAAGACCGTTAAAAGTGTTATCATCTCAACAGGTGTCACAAGCATTAGCAATTATGCATTCAAAGGTTGCACCGGGCTCACAAGTATAACAATCCCCGACAGTGTTACAAGTATCGGCTATTATGCATTTTCCGGTTGTACTGGACTTACAAACATTGACGTTTCTTCAAGTAACACAAAATATCATTCATCTGGTAATTGTCTGATAGAAACCGAATCTAAAACACTTGTATTTGGTTGTAAGAATAGTGTTATCCCGACAGACGGAAGTGTCACAAGTATCGACAGCGGTGCATTTTGCGGTTGCACCGGGCTAACAAGCATAACAATCCCAGACAGTGTCACAAGTATCGGTAATTCTGCATTTTACGGTTGCACCGGTTTCACAAGCATAATCATCCCCGAAAGTGTTATAAGTGTAGGCGAGGGAGCATTTTGTCAATGTGAAAAGTTAAAAAGTATTTTGGTAATGAATCCAAATTGTGATTTTTCGTATTTACCTGTACTTGAATTTGATTTTTTTTCAACGGATGGTTGTTTTAATGGAAAAATATACTTTCACCCGGGAGGAAAGGCCGAACAACTTATTAACGAATGTAAATCAAGTTTAGCAGAATATTTTATACCTATAGATATCGGTGTAAATTTTATACCTATACATATCGGTGAAAATTTTGACACATACAAATGCACCGATGTCGGCAAGCGTTTTCAGAAGTGCAAATACTGTGACGAAACAGCAAGTGTAGATGATGTGCCGTTTTTAGGTCATACCATCGTGTATGAAAAGAAGGAATCGACCTGCACAGAGAAAGGCTATGAAAAATTGTACTGCAAAGATTGCGGGTATACGGCTCAGACAGATACTTTATCTGCTAAAGGTCATGATAAAGTAAATCACAACGGCAAAACTGCAACCTGCACCGAAGACGGTTATAAAGCATATGTAACCTGCTCACGCTGTGGTTATACTACAAAACAGGTTATTCCCGCTCTCGGTCACGATTTTTCCGGACCGTCAAAAACAAACGACGACGGCACAATATCTTATATGTGTGTCAACTGCGGAGAATACAGTACGGCGACAATCAAAGATATCACCGGCACAAAGCGTCTGACTCAGGACAATGTTGATGTTCTCGTAGCACCCGTTGAAATGACCGCAAGCACTGTTCTCGCTTCTGCAAACGGAGCAAAGATAACTGACAAAGCCGGCAAAGAGATAACCGACAAAAGTACTTATCTTGCAACCGGAATGAAAGTCATTCTCGGCAAAACATCCGTCACAATTTCCGTCGCAGGTGATGTTGACGGCACCGGCGATATAAGCGTATCCGATGCCAGACTTGCCCTCAGAGCCGCCGTAAAGCTCGACACGCTCAACGGTGCAGACTTTACCTCTGCAGATGTAGACTTCAGCGGTGACATATCCGTCTCCGACGCCCGTCTGATTCTCCGCGCCGCCGTACAGCTTGACGACCCAAAAAAGGCATGGATTAAGTAAAGCGAAAAAATAACAATTCAAAGGGGAGCGGTACACGCAAAATGTGCCGTTCCTTTTTTGTCGCTTTATCAGGTCGAAATGAGAATATAACTATCGAAAAGTTAAGGTAAAGTGAAAATGAAAACGAAAAATATCCCGCTCTTAAAAAATAATAAAAAAAGTTCTTGACAAAGGGCATTTTGCGTGGTAAACTATCTCTTGCTTGAGGGCAATAGCTCTTGGCGTTATCCGGTGTCTATAACACTGAGGTCCCACCCGTTCCCATCCCGAACACGGTAGTTAAGCTCATCTGTGCCGAAGATACTTGGCGGGCAGCCGCCCGGGAAAATAGGTCGTCGCCGGAACCTGCACATCCTTAAAGGGTGTGCTTTTTTTATGCCAATTTTAGCTTTTGAGTTTAATTTAGAGTGTATAATTAAGAATGTAGAATGCATAATGCATAATGCAGAATGAAGGAAAACGCTGCGCGTTTTGGATTATAAAGCTACGCAAAAAATAAGCTTTCCTTTGAAAAAAGAGTTTTAAGTCTGCGAAGCTATATAAATCCAAGACACGCAGTGTCTTCCTTAGCACCCCGGTCCCCGGCCCCTGACCCCCGGCCCCTTTACAACTGTTCCTTGCTCCTTTTTTTGCGAATATTCTCGATTTAGCAAAGCTCAGTATTAAGTGCAAAAAAATTCGATTATTTTTCAAAAACGCTTGACAAATCCCCAATTTCGGTATATATTATAAACAGAGTTAGCACTCAGGGATAAAGAGTGCTAACAAGTAAAAACCGAAGGGAGCGTTACATACGGAACTGTCGGCAAGAAAAGAAAAGATTCTATCCGCTGTCACAGAGCATTACACACTCACAGGCGAACCGGTCGGGTCTAAGCTTGTTTGTGCCGTTCTTCCTATCAGCGTCTCCTCCGCTACGGTGCGAAACGAAATGGCGGAGCTGTCCGATATGGGCTATCTTGAACAGCCGCATACGTCGGCAGGGCGTATACCCTCCGAAAAAGGCTTCAGATACTATGTCGAAAACCTTATGCCCCATGTTCAGCCGTCAGACTCCGAAGCCATGCGAATCTTAAGCCGTCTCGATTTTAATGAGGGCGACAGAGTACGTGTACTTCACGAGGCGTGCGAGGCGCTCTCATCCGTTACGGGTAAGGCGGCAATCGCCACAACACCCGCAGACGACAACGCAACCGTAAAGGGCATAAGACTTGTGCCGCTTGAAACCGGTGTCGCGATGGTCGTTGTAATGACCTCCGCCGGCACATACAAAAACCGTCTGGCACGGGTAGCCGCCGATATGGACTACACCACCGCAGAACTTTTCTGCAACGCCTGTACTTCAAGCTTTGTCGGCAGAAGGGTATCCGAAATCACAACAGCGGATGTTCAGTCCGTCGCCGTCTCAATGGGTGCCGAAACACTTGTAACCGCCCCGCTTGTGGTGTGCATGTACGATGCGCTTCGTGAAACAACCGAGACTGATATAATAACGGACGGCAAAGAAAATCTTATGAAAAATCCCGTTCTGCGTCAGCATGCCGCAGAATTAAGCGAATTGCTCGACGATAGCGCTCTTTTAAGCCGGGTGCTTAAAAACCGACCCAAGGAAGGCGTGGCCGTCAGAATAGGTCGAGAAAACGGCGTGCAGTGCCTTGAAGATGCTTCCGTTATAACAACCGTTTACAATACGGCAAACGGCGAGAGCGGAATTATAGGCGTTATAGCTCCGGTTAAAACGGATTATTCACACCTGCTGCCGATAGTCAATTTTACGGGCAGTGCGGTGACAAGAATATTACACGAAAACAAATGAAAGGATGAGCTTAATGGCAGAAGAAAAAAAAGAAGCCCCCTGCTGTGAAGAAACAGCACAAAGCTCTACCGGCGAAAATACAAAGCCGGAGGAAAAGTGTGAGACCCCCGACGAAAACAAATCGGAATGCAAAGAAAAAAAGAAATGCAAAAAGAACGACAAGGAGTGCAGGCACGAAGCCGAAATCAAAGCCATGCAGGCTAAAATCGATGAGGCAAACGACAAGCTCTACCGTGTCGCCGCAGAGTATGACAACTTCAGAAAGCGTTCACAGAAAGAAAAGGACGCCATTTATTCAAGCACAAAGGTTGAAGTTCTCGCAAAGCTTCTTCCGGTTATAGATAATTTTGAACGTGCCGCAACGAGCTCCGCCGATGATTTCGAGGGCTACAAAAAGGGAATGGAAATGACATTCTCACAGTTTGCGGACATCATAAAGGATATGGGCGTTGAAGCGTTCGGCGAAAAAGGCGATGCGTTCGACGCGAATATTCACAATGCGGTTATGCACGGCGAGGATGAGGACGCTCCCGAAAACAGCGTGTCGGACGTGTTCCAGAAAGGTTACCGTCTCGGCGACAAAATCCTCAGATGCGCAACAGTCAAAGTGGTTAACTGACGGCAACGTCTTAACATAAATAAAGTATATTAAATCTTCATAATACGGAGGTAAACAGATATGTCAAAGGTTATAGGTATCGATCTCGGTACAACAAATTCATGTGTAGCAGTTATTGAGGGCGGCGAGCCCGTAGTTATCGCAAACGCAGAGGGTTCAAGAACTACCCCCAGTGTTGTTTCGTTCGGCAAGAACGGTGAAAGAATGGTAGGTCAGACGGCTAAGCGTCAGGCAGTTGCCAATCCCGACAGAACAATTTCTTCTATCAAAAGACAGATGGGCTCCGACTATCGTGTAAAGATAGACGACAAGTCATATACTCCTCAGGAAATTTCCGCAATGATTCTTACAAAGCTTAAGACCGATGCAGAAGCGTATATCGGTTCTCCCGTAACGGAAGCCGTTATCACAGTTCCCGCTTACTTCACCGACTCTCAGCGTCAGGCAACAAAGGACGCAGGCAAAATCGCAGGTCTTGAAGTAAAGAGAATTATCAACGAGCCCACAGCGGCGGCTCTTGCTTACGGCATAGACAAAGAGAATGACCAGAAGGTTATGGTTTACGACCTCGGCGGCGGCACATTCGATGTTTCAATTATCGAAATGGGCGACGGTGTTCAGGAAGTTCTCGCAACCGCCGGCAACAACCATCTGGGCGGCGACGACTTCGACCAGAGAATTATCAACTGGATTGTTTCCGAATTCCAGAGAACAGACGGCGTAGACCTCAGAGGCGACAAGATGGCCATGCAGCGTATTAAAGAGGCTGCCGAAAAAGCCAAGATTGAGCTCTCCGGTGTTACAACATCCGTTATCAGCCTTCCCTTCATAGCGGCTGACGCAACAGGCACAAAGAACCTCGAAATGACTCTTACACGTGCAAAGTTCAATGAGCTTACAGCGGATCTTGTTGAGTCCACAATGGGACCCGTACGTCAGGCAATCAACGACTCCGGTCTTAAGATTTCCGAGATTGACAAGGTTCTTATGGTCGGCGGTTCTTCAAGAATTCCCGCAGTACAGGAAGCCATCAAGTCGTTCATGGGCAAGGATCCCTTCAAGGGTATCAACCCCGATGAGTGCGTAGCAGTCGGCGCGGCTATTCAGGCAGGCGTTCTCGGCGGCGAAGTTGACGGACTTCTTCTTCTTGATGTCACACCCCTTTCACTCGGTCTTGAGACACTCGGCGGTGTATGCACAAAGATTATCGACAGAAATACAACAATCCCCACAAAGAAGAGCCAGGTATTCTCAACAGCGGCAGACAATCAGCCCAGTGTTGAAATTCACGTTCTCCAGGGCGAGAGAGAGTTTGCAAAAGACAACAAGACTCTCGGCAAGTTCGTTCTTGACGGCATTATGCCCGCAAGAAGAGGCGTTCCTCAGATTGAAGTTACATTTGATATAGACGCAAACGGCATTGTTCACGTATCCGCAAAGGATCTCGGCACAGGCAAGGAGCAGGCTATCTCAATCACGGCTTCCTCCAACATGAGCAAGGAAGACATTGACAAGGCCGTAGCGGATGCCGAGCGTTTCGCAGAGGAAGACAAGAAACGCAAGGAAGAGCTTGACACCAGAAATGCCGCAGACCAGATGGTATACGAGAGCGAGAAGCTCATAAACGAAAACGGCGACAAGCTGTCAGACGAAGACAAAGCCGCAGTCAGCGGTGCTGTTGAAGGCCTTAAAGAGGCTCTCAAGGGCAACGATATGAATCTCATCAAGTCCCGTCAGGAAGAGCTTCAGAAGAAGTTCTATGAGATAAGCGAGCGTATGTACAAGGCTGCAAATCCTCAGGGACAGCCCGGTGCGGGATTTGACCCCAATGCGGCGGCAGGCTTTAATGGCACAGCCGGCGGTCCGACCGATACAGAGTACACCGACATCGGCGGCAACAACTGATAATAACCGAACACAGGCGATGCCGCACAAGCAACAGCGGAAATGCGGTATCGCCTTTACTTAAATTTATTATACAAGAACGGGTAACTTATTATGGCAGAAAAAAGAGATTATTACGAAGTGTTAGGTGTCCAGAAGGGTGCCTCCGCGGATGAAATAAAAAAAGCATACAGAACAATGGCCAAAAAATATCATCCCGATTTGCATCCCGATGACCCCGATGCCGAAGCACATTTCAAAGAGTGCAATGAGGCGTATGAGGTGCTCTCCGATCCCGACAAGCGTTCCCGTTATGACAGCTACGGCTTCAGAGGCGTTGACCCCAACTACGGTGCGGGTGCAGGCGGCGGAGCCGGATTTGACGGCGGATTTGATGTCGGTGATATTTTCTCGAGCATATTCGGCGGCGGCTTCGGCGGTTTCGGCGGCTTCGGCGGTTCGTCACGCAATGCGAACAGCCCGCAGCGCGGCAGTGATATTCAGGCGACACTGACGCTTACATTTGAAGAAGCGGCTCTCGGATGCAAAAAGACAGTTGAAGTTCCGAGAGTTGAGGTGTGCCCGACCTGCTCAGGTTCGGGTGCGGCAAAGGGCTCGTCCGCTCAGACGTGCTCACGTTGTTCGGGCAAGGGCGTTGTAATGTCGCAGTCCCGTACACCGTTCGGCACAATTCAGACCCAGAAGGCATGCCCCGTGTGCGGCGGCAAGGGTACGGTAATTCCCAATCCATGCCCCACATGTCACGGTTCGGGCAGAGTTCGCCGCAATGCGAGAATTGAAGTTAACGTCCCCGCGGGCATCGACGACAGACAGGCGTTTACCGTCTATTCACAGGGCAACAAGGGCACAAACGGCGGCCCAGCGGGTGATTTGCATGTCGGCATAAACATTAAAAAACACGCCTATTTCAAGCGTGAGGGCAATACCGTTTATTTTGACGCGACCGTAAGCTTCGCACAGGCGGCTCTCGGCAGTGAGCTTGTTGTTCCCACCCTTAACGGCGATGTAAAATTCAGCATTCCCGCCGGCACACAGCCCGGGCAGGAGTTCAAGCTCCGTGAACGCGGTATTCCGAATGTAAACGGACGCGGCAGAGGTGACCAGATTATTAAGGTCAATGTGTCTGTCCCCACAAAGCTCAACGAAAAGCAGAAGGAGCTTCTGCGTGAATTTGACGCTGAGCTCGGCGGCACGCTTAACGGCGACGACCGCAAGGGAAGCATTTTTGGGAAAAAGAAGAAATAAGTCAGCGGCAAGTTAGCGAGGAGCAAGGAGCAAGGAGCAGTGTGCTCTGAGTGTGGAGTTTGGAGTGTGGAGAGTGGAGTTTTCTTTTTGCGAAGCTTTATATTCCAAAACACCTTGCCGTTTTTCTTAATTCTTCATTTTACATTATAAAAGTTTCACCGCTCTCGAGGGAAGCCCCGGGAACGGTGGTTTTTTAGTTTAAATTGCGTTTATGCGGGGAGATATTCTGTCAGTGCGACATCGCTGTAATAAACAGAACTGTCGGATACATAATAGAATCTGTAACAGGGAATTATGTAACCGCCTTTCTCCTGAGAAGTGGTGTAGATTATTGTGCAAGCGGAAAGCTTATCAGCCGTAACATCTTCCTTGTGGTCTGTATTTGCAGATATATCCTTTGCGGCAGTTTCGGCTGCGGTCTTATAAGCACTTGCGGGAACGGTATTTTCAGATGTGTTTGATTTATAATCAAAGTCGGATGCCAGCTGCTGTGCGACGGAAAATGTAGTTCCTTCTGTTGTGCTTGAATTTTCGTCATCTTCTGTTTTGTCAAATAGATTGAAAGAGATCGAATTAAAGCGTACATTGTAAGCAAGCTCTTCGGGGGACTCGACATTTGTGCAGATGTTGTATCTGCAGAATCTGTTGTTTTCGTCTGTGTTTGACCTTGTAATACTGCGATTTATGAAGACATTTTCTAAATCAACTCCAGAGTATTTCGCAAGTGCGACAAGTTCGGGTCTGCTGTTGAAGTAGTTTAATATTTCTTCATCGGTTGAGTCAACAGTAAGTGACATTTCATCGGGAGTGACATTCAGACTGCCGTAGTAAACACTGCCGGTAAAGCCGTCGCCGCTGAAATCAACTGTATTTTTAAGGGCTTTTCCGTTTGTAATTTCTTTCGCCTGAGTTCCGAGAACTTCAAAGAATTTTTTAACTTCTTTTTCTTTCGTTGCCATAACTTCCTCTGTGCAGTATTCATCGGTTCCTGCATCGCCGGTGTAAACATCATGAACATACTTTACTGTATGGTCTGTTGATGTATCTATGCGAAGTTTCTCGGATATGACTTCATCAAGAGTGGCCGATGCGTTAGAGCTTGTGCCGTATGCCGAAGCATCACCCTGCGGTGTCTCGGTAGATGAATTTTCGGTTGTTGTGTTGCCGCTTGCTCCACATGAGGCAAACAATATGGATATTATTGTGAGTAAGCAAATTATAATAGATATTTTTTTCATAAGTAACTCTCCTTTTCTTTATATTGTCATGGGGCTTACTCTTTTTTAAGCACCATCGGTATCACATCCTTTACTTCTGAAATTGTTTATTTCACCTTCATAATATCAAAAAAGTGTAAATGTCAAGCGATTATGACAGCAGTGTAATATATTTCGGCGGTGTTGACAAAGTAAAGAGTGTGTGTTTGTGAACAATGTACAAAAAAACAGTATTATGTATAAAAAAATAAAAAGCATCGTTTGAAGTATAGGTCCGCAAACGATGCTTTATCTTGTTTATTTAATTATATTGCATATTTTATTGAACAGTTCGATTATCATCCGTATGAGTCTAACGAAAATGCTCCACGCCGGTGTGTCGTTTCTGTCCGTTTTTGAAGTAAGAGTGAATGTATCAAACGGAGCGTTATTATTTGTCACATAGCTCTTTATTGTCAGTGTATCATCCGAAAAAGTCAGCAGGGAATAAGACGCTTCATCCAGGTCCTGTGAAAACTCAATATATTCGTTGCCGTCTGTCGTAAAGTGACCGCATTTGCCGCCCGAAGCGGAACCCGCCTGAAGATACACCGTGCCGTTTGTATCGATTTTCTCATCCTTTATCGCATATGTGCGGGCGTAAAAATGATCGTGTCCGCTTAAGACCAAATCTATTTCGTACTCGTCAAACAGCGGTGTAAGTGATTTGCCGGCAACCTTGTTTGAAAATTCATCCGTATCGGCGGAATAAGGGGAGTGGTGCATTACAACAATTCGCCATTTTGCGTCGGGGCAGTCGTCAACAGCGTTTTTAAGTGTCGTCTCGTGTGATGTAACGCTGATATTATTCGAATCGAGAATGATAAACAGTGCTTCACCGTGCATGAAATAACGGTCGTTGCCGAATCCTTTTTTGCCTGTTTCGGAATAATAACGTGCATAAAGAGGGGAGTAGAAATCGTGATTGCCCGCTGTCGCCGCGAAGGGAACACAGTTCAGTTTATCCGTTGACAGCAGAACATTCATCTGTGTCTGTGAAAAGCCCTCGTTTATCATATCGCCGCCGCATATGATAAGCCCGGCGTCCCTGCTCACGGCGTCGCTGACCGTCTGCTCAAAGCCGTATTCATCATTTGCAACAGAAGTCTCGGAATTTTTCTCACCGCTTCTGCCGAGTTGCGGGTCGGTGCAGTACATTACCGTATATTCGCCCATTGTTTCGGCAACGGTTACGGTGTTGTCGGAATACTGCGTTTTGTCTGCTGTGTATGTGTAATCGTATTCGCCCGCTTCAAGTGAAGTCAGCTTTACGGTGTGCTTATATCCGCTCGCAGTAAGACAGGTGACAACCTTTGCGGCAGTCTTTTCGGTGTCATCTGAGCTGTAATAAAACTCCTCACTTCTGTTGTCGGAAAACCATGTGAAGTTAAGGTTGTGCTCGTTTTCGCCCGGGGTGACAAGCATTTTTCCCGATGTTTCTTTTCGCTCATCGAAAGTTTCGAGCCACGTTTCATCTGCCGCCGCAAACGATATGACCGCAAAGGAACAGCACATAATGCATAAAGCCAAAAACAGTGAAATAAACTTTTTCATTTTTCTCTCTCCAAAGAATCTATTTGTTAAAGTATAACATAATACGGTTGGTTTTGCAACTTAATTTATGCAAAACAAAAACGGTACGGAAAAACCGTACCGCCAAAACATTGTCTGATTTTGTTGTTCAGCCGAAACTGCCGATTAACACTTAGCGAAGGTCGCCTGTGTCGGGGTTAACTGTGTCGGAGCTGTCGGAGCTTACTGCACTGCCGCATACATCGCAAAGGCCGTCGCCGTCGCCGTCGTAGCAGGAATGCTCTGCACTGCTGTCGTCGCTGCTGCTGTCAACAGCGTTGCCGCACTCGTCGCAATAACCGTCGCCGTCACCGTCATAGCAGGAATGTTCTGCACTGCTGTCGTCTGCGGAGTCGTCTGCCGAATCATCACTGCCGCTGTCGCTGCTACCGCCGCCGATAAGACCGGTGATTGTGTCGATGATGGAGCTTATGTCGAAGCTGCCGAGATCGATACCGCCGAGAAGATCGGTGATGGAGCTGAGATCGAAGCTGCCGAGAAGACTGCTGATGTCGAAATCACCGAGACCGCCTAAAAGGCTGCTGATGTCGAAATCACCGAGACCGCCTAAAAGACTGCTGATGTCGAAGTCGCCGAGAAGGCTTGTTATGCTGCTGAGATCAATACCGTCAAGTGCGGCCGTCTGAATAGCTGCTTCATCGTTTGACTTTGTAAGAGCAGTAGCGGAAACCGTAAGTGATACCGACAGGGCAAGTACAAGTGACATTACTACGGCAATAACTTTTTTCATGGTAATCCACCCTTTCTTGAATAAAAAATTCAAATCGATTTTTTACACGCATAAACTATACTACATTTTATATAGTTTTGTCAATAGTTTTTAACAAATTGTAAACTGCGTAAAATCGCTTAAATTGCTTATGAGAAGTTGTATGTGCCTGTCATAAGAGCGTCTTTCGCAGTGGTTGTGCCGTCTATAATCGCCTGTGCGGTTGAAGAGAGCTCCACGCTGTACTGCTCTATTGCGTTGTCGATTGTTTCAACTGCGGACTTAAAGTTTGCCGAAATCGTCTCGTCCGTAGGCTCGGTATAGAAATGCTCGATAACCTTGACAAGGTCAACAAGGTCATATGAAAGTCCGTTTGAAATAAGGTCGGAAGCGATTGAAGCCGCCTTCTCATATTCGCCGTTTATGACATAGCAGAGAGCCGCTTCGTATGCCGCATAGTTTGTTGTGCCCGAAAGCTCCATTGATGTAACGGCAATTTCGAGAGCCTTGTCAACATCGCCGCTCATACGCGCTCTGAGTGAATTGTATTTGCCTGCGTAGTCATCGGCCTTGTTTATGTCGAGAACTACGTCAACCGTCTTCCATGCGTTGTCATAGTCGCTGTTCTGAAGATAGGACGCGATAAGATCATAGCAGTAAAGAAGGGGATAATCCTTGAAAATTGAAACGTATTCGTCAAGATACTTCTGTTCGGTTTCTGCGTCGTTGTCGGTGTACATTTCGGTGATGTACTTATAATAGTCGACAAAGCCCTTCTGCCAGTCGCTTGAATTTTCTGTGAGCAGAGCGTCAAGATCGGAGTTTATGGAGTCCTTGTCAAGTGCCGTGCCGTAGTAGTAATAATTCTGATATGCGGCATAGAAAATCTGACTTGCGGCGCTCTGTGCGTTATAAATACCGCTTATTGTGTTATAGAGGTCCGCATGTGTTGTGTCTGCCTTTGCGACATCCTCTGTAATGTTGGTTGTTATTGTCTCGTATGCGCTCTGTGTGTCACCGAGCTTAAGCATAACTTCCGCACTCTTCCACGAAATGCCCTTTGCGTCTATGCCGAGAGTTGTAGCGGCTGTCGCCATAAGAGAATATGTTGACGAAGCAGCGGTAAGGTTCTTGTCGGCTTCATTTTCAAGTGCACCGACAAGCTTGCCGACCATTTTGCCGAGCGCGAGCTTTGCGTCATCGGTAATGCCGTCGCCTGTTATGACATCGGCAAAGTCATCTGTTGACTTCTTGCCGTTTTTATAGGCGTCGGAGGCGAGTGCGTAAATGTCGCCTGTAAACTTTGCTATGTTCTCAATGCCTTCCTGTACGGAAGAAAATTCATCCGTAAGGGGAGCGGAGGTCATATCCTCTGTCATATAGTTGGAGATAACAACACTTGCTTCGTATGCATAGCCGTTCTTGTAGAGCATATTTGCGTCCTGCTCAAGAAGCATCTGGCTTGTCGCGCCCATATCGGAGAATGTGGAGTAAGCGGCAAGATAATTCTTGGAAGCCTCCTGTACCTTCTCTTCAGTGTCGGCATTAAGGGCGGCCTTGTAGCCGTCATAGATATTCTTGAGCGCACTTACGGTGTCGTCTAAGATAAGCTTATTTGCACCGAGCTCTTTTGCGAGTGACTCAAAATCGGGCTCGCTGTCGCCCTCAGCCGCTTTTACGACGGTTTCATATGCGTTTTTGCCGATATCGTCGACCTTGTCCGCAACTTCGACAAAAAGCTTGAATTCGCTTGTCTTGGGGGATGTCTTGTAGTCCTCCGAGCCGTTCTCGTCAAAATAATCCTGTGCGGCGGCGTAACCGTCCGAATAGCAGGTATAAACGGTAATCTGCTCGATAAGCTCCTGCTTGTAAGAAGCCAGAATTGTTGTGTTTTCACAGCTCTCAAGTGCTGATTTAAGATATGTTACCTTTTCGGAATAATCATCCGTTGACGATGCCTTAAGCACATTTGACATGTAGTCCGCCGTGTCGGGTTCGGATATGACAACTGCGGCAAACATGCCGAGTGTCGCCGTTGACAGAAGGGCGATAATCATAATGACAAGGCACACAATGTGACCTGCTGTCATACGCTTTTTCGCTTTCTTGGGCTCGGACGATTCGTTTTCGTCGGTATAGCCGTACATTTCTTCTTCCGTGTCGGGCTGTGCGTCGTCTTCATGTGCTTCGTCTGAAGCGTTTTCGGCTTCGCTTGCCGTCTGATTATAGGTGTCCTGGAATGTGGTGCGAAGCTGCTCGAGCTCTTCGTTAAGCTCTTTGTCGGCGTCGCCTGTTGTCTCGGGGGTTGTTCCGAGATTGTTTTCTTCGCTCATTGATTTTCTACCTCCCGGTAATATTTCCGTTTTATAGTACCACGCCGAGGGGAATAATGCAATAATTAATTCCGTCGAGGTGGGAAAAAGGACAGCGTGAAGAGTTAGCAAGGAGCAAGGAGCAGTGACATGTAGAATTAAGAATTAAGAATTAAGAATTAAGAATGTCGGAAGTCCTGCGGACTTGGATTTATAAGCTACGCCTCTTGCGGAGTGCATTTAAGGTTGTCGGATTTCTAGAGTCCGTGCTTATCAGTCACTACGTCAAAAATAGTCATAGGACAATTTTAGCGTGACACTGCTCCTTGCTCCTTG
>CAZTWO010000046.1:0-3719 GCA_964617965.1 uncultured Ruminococcus sp.
AATTAACAATTTCGGAAGACACTGCGTGTCTTGGATTTATATAGCTTCGCCTCTGTTTAGGGTGGAGTGTGGAATTGGCTTCGCAAGAGGTGAGTTTTTCGCCCGATTGCAAATGCATTGCAAAATCCGGGTTTATTCAGCCGCTCGGAAGTGACATTCCTTTTAAACAGAGACGAACCTTATTCTCTTTGATGAAGTGCCGGAAGCCACATTCCTTCGCGGCTGTCCTACGGCATCATAGCCGTCAGTGCGATGCTTGCCATAATACGCTTACGCTTCTTATGGCATGGTTGTCGCCGTCTCGCTGTCCGAGCCGGCGATGCCCCTCCTCGGCGACGAAATCGAGCAAAGCTGAAATCAAACGGACGGCTTTATAAAACGCTTGCCGCCTCGTCGGGGCAGCTGCTCCTCGCCTTGCTCGTCGCAGCGGCCGCTCGTCACTCGCTCCTGCCCTTGGCAGTTCGCTCCTTCCTCGCGGCTCCGCCTCGCTTCGCTCGGCGTGCGGCTCGTCGCTATCGCTCCTCGCCTCACCTTATTTAAATCTCTTGAATATAGTCGCAAACATCTGGAAGAACTTCTTAAGCGCAAGAATAATTCTTTTGAAAAAGCTTACACTGTTTGTCGTGTCTTCGCTTGTCTTTGACTGTGCCGAAAGCCACGAAATAACGCCCTCGGTGGGATCTTCGAATGTAATTGTGTTGCCTGCGGCATCCTTTGTCGTTGTGTTTACATAGGGCGTTGTGCCGTCGGACATATGCATATCATATGTTACGGCCTCCCACAGATAGTGCTGAGCCTTGTCTGATACGACATACTCACCGTTTGACCACTCGGTCTTGCGTGTGTAGTCGGCAAAAACAACATCGCTGAATGTGGTTATGCGGACACCCGTTTTGCGGTTTGTGGTGCTCTGAAGATAATTAAATGTCGTCATGGCGTCCTCACTGCCCGCAAGAGGATAGGGGTCATTGTCGCTTGCCATCATCCATACGGATACCTTGCCGAGCTGACTTAACTGAGAAGCCGAGGGCTGAGTAATTGACGCAAGAGGAAGTCCGGCCGCGAAGAAATCGGGATACTGTGCGAGCATCTCCCAGACCATTGTGCCGCCTGTCGAATAGCCGCCGATGTAAATGCGGTCGGTATCAATATGGTCGGCGTTCTGTGCTATAAATGCATCGATAACCTTTTTGAGTGTGGAGCAGTCCGTGCCGTCCCAGTTATTCTGAGAATTGTTGGCACGGGGAGCAAGAAGGAAGCATCCGCCGGCATTTTCGAAACGGGCCTGATATTCGTCACTTGCCCAGTTTGAAAATTCATACCAGCTTAACTGCTGACGTTTTATCTTGCCGCTGTTCATACCGTGAAGCCATATAAAAATGGGGTACTTCGTTGTGTCGGAGTCACCCTTTACAGGCGAAAAATAAACATAGTCAATGTTTACGTCGGAGTTTTTGCCGTCAAGCATTGTTTTATTGAGTGCGTCCGTGCCCTGTGAAATCGAGACTGCGGATGCGGGCAATGCACACAAAACGAGCATAAGCACCGCCAAAAATACGGAAATTGCCTTTTTCATCAAAAATCATTCCTTTCGGAAAATATAATATGTATAATTATAACACATGCCGAAAAATAAATCTACTGTTTTTATTCTGTTTCGACAAATAAAACGAATAATGTTTTACAAAAAATTTAATTTTACAGTTGAAAATCTATATTAAACATAATATAATAAAGCCGTAAATATGCTTTTCTTTAAGAAGGTGCGTCCGTTGAAAAGAGCAAGAATTACAAAGTCTGTCGACAAATCGATAGCGACACACGGGTTCTCACGTTTTCTGTTCTACCTCGTTCAGTTTACATGGGGTCTGCCCGTAAATCTGGTCGGCGGTCTTATGTTTCTTATTCTTTGGGCTTTTAAGCACTATCGCCATGAGAAATTCCAAAATGCGTTTATAACGTATATTCCGTGGAATCAGGGCGGTCTTTCTATGGGGCTGTTCATTTTCATGGCAGAGGGGCGAGAAGAGAAATGGACCCGCAACACACGCATACACGAGTACGGTCACACCATACAGTGTCTGCTGCTGGGCGTATTTTACTATGTCATAATAGCGATTCCGTCCGCCGTGTGGTGCAACTGCTTTGCAGGGTACCGCAAGAAAAACAATGTCTCCTATTATAAGCTCTATTGCGAAAGCTGGGCAAACAAATGGGGACAGAAGTGGTCGGGACTTACGCAGTACGGCATAAAATAACGCACCGCAAAAAAGAAAACAAAACAAAAAATCCAAAAAAAAGGAGCAAAAACATGAAAAAGTTTTTAAGCGTTCTTCTTGCCGCAGTTATGGTTATAAGCGGCATGGCATTCGCATTTGCGCAGACCGCAAGTGCTGCAGATGTAACCACAAAGCTTCAGTTTAACGAAGACGGCGAATTCAAAATCATGATGATTAACGATACTCAGGATGTCGGCAAGGGCAACAAAGAGGAGACCGTTAACTTCATCAAAAAGGCTCTCGAGCAGGAAAAGCCCGACCTCGTAGTATTTGACGGCGACCAGCTTGCGGATATCTATCCCAATGCTTCCGTCGAAGACTACAAAATCGCCATTGACAACACTGTAGGTCCCGTTAACGACGCGAAGATTCCCTTCCTTGTCACTCTCGGCAACCACGACCATGACAGAGCAAGCAAAATGAGCGAAGCAGATCAGTATGCAGTCTATGCTTCATATGAATACTGCATCTCCGTTAACGTTCGCGGTGACGAAGATCCCTTCACATGCAACACTCTTGTTTATGATTCATACGGCGAAGATGTTGTTTTCAACATTTATATGATGGACACAAACAACAAGGCAAACGGCAGCTACTCCGGCATCAACGCTTCTCAGCTTGCATGGTACAACGCGACCAGCGCCGCTCTCAAAGAAGCAAACGACGGTGAAGTTGTTCCCTCACTCCTCTTCCAGCATGTTCCCGTTAAGGAAGTATATTCTCTTTTCAAAGAGTGCGACTGGAAAACAGACGGCGCTATCTACTCCCGCAGAGACAGCAAGTGGTATGTTCTTGATGAGTCAAAAGCATCCGGCACACTCGGCGAAGCTCCCTGCTCCGAAAATTTCGACATTCAGACAGGCGAATATCAGGCTTGGGTTGAAAACGGCGACATTATAGGTGCTTTCTTTGCACACGATCACCTCAACTGCTTCTCCGGCACAACAGATGATGGCATCACAATGACATATAACGGCGGCACAGGCTTCCGTGCATACGGCGACGCAGAAAACGGCAGATCCATCAGAATAATCAACCTCAACGAATATGATGTAACCGATTACGAGACACACGTTATCTATTATCAGGATGTAGTAGGCGAAGAATCATCAAACTTCTTCTTTGATACATTCTCTCCCGCTATTCTCAATAAGGTTATGAAGGTTGTTTATGCTATGTTCGGCTGGCTTATAAAGCTCTTCAAATAATCATTTTACGTAAATAAAATTTAAGCGGGTGCGTAGAGATACGCATCCGCGTTTTTTTGTTTTTAAATGTGATATAGAGGTAAAATAATATTAAAGAGGTTGCCGGTGAGTGGTCGCGAGCGAAGCGAGCGTATGCGGCGAGCAAGGCGAGCCGCAGGCCCGAGCAAGGCGAGGGCACAGGCCCGAGCAAGGCGAGGGCACAGGCCCGAGCAAGGCGAGGGCACAGGCCCGA
>CAZTWO010000046.1:3819-13243 GCA_964617965.1 uncultured Ruminococcus sp.
GGCGAGGGCACAGGCCCGAGCAAGGCGAGGGCACAGGCCCGAGCAAGGCGAGGGCGAAGCCGACGACGAACGAACTGCCGCAGGCAGGAGTGAGGAGGAGGCTTGAGCCGCGAGGAGCGGCGTAAGCCTGCGACGAGCGGCATTGCCGAGGAGGCGGCACTGCCAAGGGCAGAACGCCGACGAGGCATGGTGCCCGTAGTGAGCAGAATTTGTGATGCTGTCGGTGACAGCAGAACAAATGAATGCGAACGGAGGGCAGCCGCCCGAAGGCGGTACCTGTCTGTCCGGTAATAAAATTGTCATGATTCTGAAAAACCAACCGAACGGAAAGACAGGTGCCCCGCCGGGCGGCTCAGCTCGCCGGTACGGCAAAGCCCCGCAGTGCCACGAAAATCCGCCTCTTGCGAAGCTTATAATCCAAGACACGCAGTGTCTTCCGAAATTGTTAATTCTTAATTCTTATGTTAATTGAAAATTTTACCGTACTGCCTGCCGGCACATTGACAACCTCAAACTTATCATGCCAATAGATCCCGAGGTTCTTTTTAAGCTCTTCGCCGTCCTCAACAAGCACCTTGATATCGGCATCAAACTGCGTTGTATTCTGAATATACAGAACGCCGTCCTTAAGCCATGCGTTTACATGATCGCATACGCTTACAATATCGCGTGACGGCACGACATATACACCGGGCATATCGGTCCATGTGAGCATCATAGCGACATGCGGCCATGAGCAGGCGCCGAAAATGTTTCCGCCGACGTTCTTTTCACCCTCCCAGTCGGAGGTGTTGACACGCTCGCATATTTCGGAATCCTTAAGCGGCACACCCTTGCTTGTAATAACAGGTCTTTCCGGGTATGACACCGTCTGCGGCATAAAGTGGGCAATCTGCCTTGCCAGGTCAAGATATCTCTTGTCGCCCGTCGCACGGAAAATCTTAATAAATGAAATGGGGCTTGATGTGCAAAGACCCGGTGCGGAGTGTTTGTTCTGAACATTTGCCCAGACAGAACCGCAGGCCTTTACATCCAGTCTGCCCATCTCGCTTGTTTTCGGGAATTCATAATCATACGACTCGACCCAGCTTGCGACCTGATTTGCGGAATCTACCATGCATTTAAGCCATCTGTCGCCGTCTGTCTCGTACAGATTCACAAAACTCTCCATAAGCGCCGCAGAGCTTTCGGAGTCGGGAGCCTGCAGTATTTCGCCGGGGCCGCCTGTTGTAACGCCCTTAAGCGTTGCATTCTTATAGAAGAACTCGCCTATCTCCCTCGCTGTGACAAGATACTTTTCGTCACCTGTCACATTGTACGCCGCACAAAGTCCCGCAGGAGCCATTGCACCGCTTGTGGAGTTGCCGACAACGATTTCACCTGTCTCGGTGTTGATAAACTGACCGAGCTGACCGTATCTGTTCCACAGAGTGACAATCGCATCCGCCGCCGCTTTCGCACTTTCACGGATTTTTTCGGGAACATCAATGCCCATTTTTTCAAGTGCGCGGATTTCTCTGTAAAGGAAATATATCATATCAACGTGCTTTCTTATAAGCACCATGTTGTATTTTCCGTCAAAGCTTGAGAATGCGTCGTCATAGACCTTGCCGTTGCTGTCGGCACAGCCGTAGAACCAGCCGAGTTTACTCTGCTCACGTGCGGCAAAGAGGAGTGTCTTTATGCTTCTCTCTTTTGTAAGAGCATCGCCTTCGCATATACCCGCAAGGCTTGTCATGCCGCCGCCGACCCAGCCTGCCTGCCATACACCGAAGTGCGATGTTCTGCGGCCGTCCTGTGCGTCGAGAGTGTACATTTCAAGATTTTCGAGATAATGCGTATCGTTAATCTGCTTTTCGGCAAGCTCCCAGAAATGCGAGAACGGAAGATTTGCATGTGCCGTCTCGCTCGAGAAGTCATATCTTCTTGCAAAGAACTGTGAGAAAAGCTCCGGAATATCTTCACAGTCGGATACATATATCTTGTGCGGAATTGTCGTTACATCACCGTTTTTTACACTTAAGGGCTTGTCCATTGACGGATTTTCTCTGCATGAGGGTATACCGTCATACCAGTGATAGACAAGTCGTCTTTTTGAGGGGGCTCTTAAGCGGATTATAAGGCTGTCGCCGATCTGATCAAGCGACACACCGTGATTTAAGCCGTGGTCGCCCTGATTAAAGAACAGCATAAACGATTTTTTCTCTTTTTTGTTGAGTATGCATACACACGGAGTCGACATATCACCGGTTGTGACATCCATAAAGGAGTCGCCGGTCTTATTAAGGCGAGGCACCTGTGTCATGCGTGTAGGAACATCAACACCGAGCTCATCCTCGTGAAACATCGGGGCATAGTGACGGGAAACAGCCTCAAAACGGTTGCCGTCATAGGCACACGCCGGAATCATTATGTATGTATCGGCAATGGGTGCGTTGAGTTTGAAATCAACCCAGTAGCCTGCGTCGTCACTGTCGCAAAGTGCGGTGAAACGGGTCTCTTCCTCATTGAAAACAACACGAGTGCCGTTTTCGGGACCGGAAAAACCCCTTGTAATTTCGTGATGCATTTTTCATTCTCCCATTTTCTTAATTTAGTGTAAGGTAAAGTTAGCAAGGAGCAAGGAGCAAGGTCGGAAGGCACTGCGTGCCTTGATTTTATAAGCTCCGCAGACATTAATGTTAATTTGTTAATGATTAGCACCATCTTTTGCGAAGCTTTATAATTCAAGTCCGAAGGACTTCCGAAACTGCTCCTTTCTCCTTGCTCCTTGCTCACTTTTTCGCCAAAGTATTACAGTTCCAAACCGGAAAAATTATCCGCAGAACTTCATCAGCCCAGCTTCGTATACCCGCTCTGCGTACTTCTGACAAACCCTATATACGACTTGCCGGGGTTGAGTGAAAGCGTGCTGCCGTCGGAGGCATAGAGCTTGAGCATATCTCTGTCGGAGCCCTTTGCCCATGTAATCTGCTGAGAAACACCGTTACTGAGATAAATTCCGCTGCCGCCCGTGAGGTCAAGCTCCTGATGTCCGGTGGAATCAAGTGTTGACATTGCGGTATAGAGAACAAGAACATTTTCGTAAGCACACTGATTGCCGTCATCGTCCTTGCGTGCGGAGGAATTTATATCGCAGTAATAAAGTCCGTCGGATGAATTGTAATTAAACTCATATGTGTATGAGCCGGAGAAAGCAAAATAGATTGAATTGCACGCCGTGCCCGCGGGTGTCGTAACAGCGGAATTAAAGCTGAACGGATGCTCATATCCGCTTGTAAGTGTCATATCGATATTGTTTGCGACATACTCACGAAGTCCGTTTGCCTTAAGTGTCAGACGGTGTTCGGTCGCGGTGTCTCTTGTTGTATTTCTGACAAAGAATGACTGACTGTTCATGCCGTCAATATCTTTAAGAGTGCCGGAATACTGCTCGATTTTATCGTAGGCAAAGTTGCTTCCGCCGCAGTGAATGAACAGAGCGTCAAGACCGAGAGCCAGTTCAACGGCATCGTGACGTGCACTTCTGATGGGACCGACGGTATCGGGCACATCGTTAATATCGGCATAGAGCCACAGCATACGGGTAATGCCGCCCTCAACCTCATACTCAATAAGCATATCGGGAGAAGTAAGTCCCCACTGAGGACGGGCCGCCGGTGTGTTTTCGACGACAATGGCAACGGGCTTCTGCCCCTGTGCCTCAAAACCGCTAAGACCTGTAAAAGGATTTATTGTACCTGTCTGCACTTCGGATGTTGTATTTTCGCCGTCGGACGTTACGCCGTCTTCGGTTATAGGAGCGACGGTTGTGTCATCGGTCGACTTATTGCCGCAGGAAGAAAGAGACATTGCGGCTGTTGCGGTAAGTGCCGCCGCTGTCAGAAGTGAAATAATTTTTTTACAGTACATTTTTTCGGATCTCCTTAAAGTAAAAGTGTGTGTGAGAATTATTATACCCTTGCCAAAGCGTTTTTTCAATAGCAAATCAAAGACTCAAAATAAATTAACAATTAACAGCAAACAATTAAGAATTAAGAATTAAGAATTAAGAATGTCGGAAGACACTGCGTGTCTTGGATTTTAAAAAGCTTCGCGAATAACAACCTTAATCTCAGCGAATTAACCACAGTGTCAGCGAAGCTATATAATCAAGGCACGCAGTGCCTTCCGACATTGCTAATTGCTAACTGCTAATTGCTAATTGCCATTGCTCCCTTCAGCCATAATCTTACAGCAAATTAAGCGGTAAACTTTTAGCTTGACAAACCGTTAAAAATGTGCTATGATATCGCCTGTAAAGTTTCGCACCTTTACACACTCTCATAAAGGAGAAATAACCGTGGCTAAAGATCTTGAAATCACCATATTGCTCGATTTCTACGGCGATATGCTCACACCGAAACAGCGTGAGTTTCTCGACTTCTATTACAATGAAGACCTGTCGCTCGCCGAAATAGCCGCGAATGTGGGCATCACACGTCAGGGTGTGCGTGACTCCATAAAGCGTGCCGAATGTCAGCTTTTCGACATGGAGCAGCGTCTGGGGCTTGTCGCCCGCTTCAAAGAGGTCAAAAAGGGGCTCGAGGAAATAACCGAGTGCGCCAACAAAATAAGTGCCGAGAACCGCAAATGCGGACTCTCCCGTGAAATAAGCGACCTCACAGTGCGAATTAAATCAATAGCTGTTTCACTTTCCGAATAAAATGGGAAGGAGTTGTATCTATGGCATTTGAAGGCCTTTCCGACAAGCTTGACTCCGCATTCAAAAAGCTCAGAAGCAAGGGTACACTTAACGAAGCGGATGTAAAGGAAGCTATGCGAGAAGTGCGTCTGGCACTGCTCGAGGCCGATGTAAGCTACAAGGTCGCCAAAGACTTTACGGCGAGAGTTACCGAAAAAGCCATCGGCGAAAAGGTAATGGAAAGTCTTACCCCCGCTCAGACGGTTATAAAAATCGTCAATGAGGAGCTTACCGCTCTTATGGGCGGCACTCAGGCGAGGCTCACCGAAGCCGCTCACCCGCCGACGATAGTCATGATGTGCGGTCTTCAGGGTTCAGGCAAAACCACACATTCCGCAAAGATAGCGAAAATGCTCAAGGGCAAGGGTCACCGTCCGCTCCTGGCGGCGTGCGACATATACCGCCCGGCGGCTATAAAACAGCTGCAGGTTATCGGTGAACAGGCAGGTGTTCCGGTGTTTGAAATGGGCACCGAAAACCCCGTAACAATCGCAACCGAAGCCGTAAAGCTCGCAAAAGACAAAGGCTACGACTATGTATTTCTTGACACCGCCGGTCGTCTGCATATAGATGAACGTCTTATGCAGGAGCTTAAAGACATTAAGGCGGCAGTCAAACCCCACGAAATTCTTCTTGTTGTCGACTCCATGACAGGTCAGGACGCCGTAAACGTCGCATCTACTTTCAACGAGGCACTCGGCATTGACGGACTTGTTCTTACAAAGCTTGACGGCGACACCAGAGGCGGCGCGGCACTGTCTGCAAGAGCCGTTACAGGCAAACCGATAAAATTTGTCGGTATCGGTGAAAAGTTAGACGACCTCGATGTTTTCCATCCCGACAGAATGGCATCCCGTATTCTCGGCATGGGCGATGTGCTCTCACTTATCGAAAAAGCGGAGCAGGCACTCGACGAGAAAAAAGCCGAGGAGCTTGAACAGAAGCTTCGTCAGAACAGATTCGACTTAAACGATCTGCTCTATCAGATGGAAGAAATGAAGAAAATGGGCTCGATGAAAGACATTCTCTCCATGATTCCGGGGCTCGGCAAAAAGCTTAAGGACGTTGACATTGACGACAGACAGCTTGACAAGACAAAGGCTATCATACTGTCAATGACAAACAAAGAGCGTGAAAAGCCGGACATAATAAACCCTTCAAGAAAACGCCGTATTGCGGCAGGCTGCGGAATGCAGGTTGAGGATGTTAACAGACTTCTGTCACAGTATAAGCAGATGCAGAAAATGTTCAAGCAGTTCGGCGGAAACAAAAACGCAAAGAAAATGAAGCGTAAGCTGCCTCCCGGTTACAGAGGCCCGCTTAAACCGTAATTCATAATTTGCTTCGCAAGAGGCAAACATAGAATAAAAAAACTAAAATATTATTTTTTCGGAGGAAAAAACAATGGTTAAAATTCGTCTGCGCCGTATGGGCGCGAAAAAAGCTCCCTTCTATCGCATCGTAGTTGCCGATTCAAGATATCCCCGTGACGGCAGATTCATCGAGGAAATCGGTTATTATGATCCCATGAAGGAGCCCAAGGTAATCAAGGTTGACGCTGAAAAGGCTCAGCAGTGGATTAAGAACGGCGCTCAGCCCACAGAAACAGTTAAGGCTCTTCTTAAGAAGTCCGGCGCTATTGACTGATTTTTCCCACGGAGGAAAAAAGAATGAAAGAATTACTTGAAGCACTTGCGAAAAGCCTTGTTGACAATCCCGAGGCAGTCGAAGTTACGGCAGATGAGAAAAACGAAAACGGTGTTACCGTTCTTCATCTCAAGGTCGCCGAAAACGACATCGGCAGAGTAATCGGCAAGCAGGGCAAAATAGCAAAGGCTATCAGAACTGTCATGCGCTCAGCGGCAAACAGACAGAACGAAAAGGTTCAGGTTGAAATCAACTGAACAAGGCAAAATGAAATCGGGCACTCCGCTTTATGCGGAGGCCTTTTTTCAATTAGCAATTAGCAGTTAGCAATTAGCAATGGAAGGGGCCGGGGGTCAGGGACCGGGGGCCGGGGGCTTCGCAAGAGGTTAACCGAAAAAAATTGTCTTGTCGGGTTCGAGACATTTTTTTAAATTAGCAATTAGCAGTTAGTAATGAGCAATGAGAAAAAGTGGCCGGTATCCGGTTGCGGGCGTTGGCGTGGGCGAAAATGAACCGCTATTTGTGGTTTGATGATATTTTAATGCTCCCGATGGGAAGAAAAATAGCAAAAGGTCTTGCAAAATTCGGGCTTATAGAGTAAAATGTTTTTTGTATCGCGTTAATGAGGAGGACAAAGATAATGGTTGATAATTTTACATTCAAAGACAGCTATAATATGGATGACCTTGTTGAGATTATCGCAATCCTTCGTGCTCCCGGCGGTTGTCCGTGGGACGCCGAGCAGACACATGAAAGCATAAAGAAGAATTTCATCGAAGAGACATACGAAGTGATTGAGGCCATAAACAAAAAAAGCCCCGAAATGCTCCGTGAAGAGCTCGGTGATGTTCTTCTTCAGGTTGTTCTTCATACGCAGATGGCAAGCGAGAATAACGCGTTTACATTTGACGATGTATGTGACGAGATATGCAAAAAGCTTATAATCCGTCATCCGCATGTGTTCGGTGATGTTACCGTCAGCGACACGGGCGAGGTGCTTAAAAACTGGGACGCAATAAAAATGCAGACCAAGAAGCAGAAAAGCGTAACCGAGAGTATAGATTCAATTCCGCGTGAGCTGCCGGCACTTATGCGCGCACAGAAGGTTCAGCATAAGGCAGCAAAAGCGGGCTTTGACTGGGACGATATCGGCGGTGCACTCGACAAGGTGAGCGAGGAAGCAAGCGAAGTAAAAGAGGCTCTTGCCGAAAACGACAAGGGGCATGTATCCGAGGAAATCGGCGATCTGCTTTTTGCCTGCGTGAATGTCTGCCGATTTGCCGATACGGACGGTGAGGAAGCGCTTACAGCCGCAACCGACAAATTTGCCGCTCGTTTTGCGATAGTCGAACGCCTTGCCAAAGAGCGGGGTATAGATATGAAGACAGCGACAATAGAGACGCTGGATGAGATGTGGGACGAAGCG
This sequence comes from uncultured Ruminococcus sp., assembly GCA_964617965.1. Taxonomy (GTDB): domain Bacteria; phylum Bacillota; class Clostridia; order Oscillospirales; family Acutalibacteraceae; genus RUG806. The sequence goes on from CAZTWO010000046.1 coordinate 11,637, forward strand.
AAGAAGCAATTAGCAATTAGCAATTAGCAATGGAAAAGGGGTCAGGTCCCAGGGGTTGGGGGCCGGGGAAGACACTGCGCACCTTGGATTATATGGCTTAGCTTTTTACGAAGCCGACTCCACACTCCACACTCCACACTCCACACTCCAAACTCCACACTCCAAACTCCACACTCCAAACTCCACACTCCAAACTCCACACATTTTTAACAACTGACCGATTAATTAAATTCAACAAAACGCCTTATGGCTTTTGAAATATACAGGAGGAAACAAAAATGAATAAGACAGAGCTTGTAGCTGCCGTTATGGAAAAATCGGGCATCGATAAGAAGTCCGCAGAAGCAGCGGTAAAGGCAACATTTGAAGCAATCACAGACGCTCTTGCAAAGGGTGATAAGGTTCAGCTCATCGGTTTCGGTACTTTTGATGTTCGTGAAAGAGCCGCAAGAGAAGCTATAAACCCCCAGACCAAAGAAAAGATTGCCGTTGAAGCCTGCAAGGTTCCCGGATTCAAGGCCGGTGCAGCACTTAAGAACGCTGTAAAATAATTTAATTCGTAAGAACAATTTCGCACCCTCGACGTAATGCCGGAGGTGCGGTTTTGTTTAATTAGCAGTTAGCAATTAGCAATGAGCAATGGAAAAGGGACCGGGGACCTGGGATCGGGGGCCGGGGAACAGCGGAAGGCACTATGTGCCTTGGATTATATAGCTTCGCAAATGGCAGGTTTATCATTGAAAAAACGATTTTTTATGTCTGCGAAGCTTATAAAATTCAAGTCTGAAAGACTTCCGAAATTGTTAATTGTTAATTCTTAATTGTTAATTATAAATAGCCTGGAGGAATTTATAGTGTCAATAGAAAAAGTAACGGCGTATTTTCGTTCGATGAACGCCGAGGATAAGATAAAGGTATTTGATGTGTCGTCCGCAACAGTCGCTTTGGCGGCAAAGGCACTCGGCACAGAAGAGGCACGCATTGCCAAAACCATGTCCTTTATGGTTAACGGCACACCCGTGCTTATAGTAACGGCAGGCGATACGAAAATCGCGAACTCAAAGTTTAAAGCATATTTTCACGTAAAGGCGAAAATGTTGACGGCCGAGGAACTGACGGAATATGTCGGTCACGCTCCGGGCGGGGTCTGCCCGTTTGCGCTTAAAGACGGATGCAAGGTCTATCTTGATGAGTCGCTTAAAAGATTTGATATTGTTTATCCCGCGGCAGGAAGCGCAAATTCCGCAGTTGAGCTGACACCCGACGAGCTTGAAAAATATTCGAACCCCGTCGGCTGGGTTGATGTTTGCAATATTGTTGAAAAAACTGCCGAAACGCAAATATCAATTTGCAATTAGCAGTTAGCAATTAGCAATGAGTGAACAGTGGTCAGTGGCCGGTGGCCGGTATCCGGTGGCAGGTGCCGCAAAAAGTCCCGCTTGCATTTTCTGTTCGTCTGTAAGCGCACTCACGACGAAAATACTTCGCTAACAACTTTTTGCAGTTACGAAAAGGTCAGCAAATTTGCAGCCGTCAACTTTTGCCGTAATACCGCTTACGCTTCTTACGGCATGGCTGCCGCCGTCTCGCTGTCCGAGCCGGCGGTG
>CAZTWO010000047.1:0-13177 GCA_964617965.1 uncultured Ruminococcus sp.
TATATAGCTTCGCGAACTTTCAAGTTATTTTTCTGAAATGGATTTTATCTTTTGCAGAGCTTATAAAATCAAAACGCTTCAGCGTTTTCCTCAATTATGCATTATGCATTATGCATTCTACATTCTTCATTGTCCCCGGCCGCTCTTTCATTGCTAACTGCTAACTGCTAATTGCTAATTTAAAATGGGGCAAGGCTCAGTGCCCTGCCCCGGTGGTGGGTGGTATTAATCAGCAAATGATGAAGGGTGCGAAAATGCTCTTGAGGGTATCGTAAATTTGGATGCACAGATTCATGAGAACGGTATAGTCGGTCAGGGATTCCTTTTTGGCCTTGTTCCATCTGTCGGGATGACCGAGAACAAGATGATACTGCATCATCTTTATATCGCCCATGCCCTCACGGCTTCTGTAAATGCCCATATCCGTAATATCACGGTAAAGTCTGAGTCTTTCGGGGACAAGTCCGAACCCGGCAAACTCGCTCTTTCTGTTCGCGCTCTTCCACAGACGCCAGCTTATTTCACTGCGTCTTACACGGGCGTTTGTCGTGGGGTCGTTGGCGGTGTTTTCTTTGGCGATATCCCAGAGGGCATCGGCGGTCTTAATCTCCTGTCTTGTGAGCGAAAAAGACTTGCCGATATGATTGGTAATGCTCAGGTGATTATCCTTGGAGCCTTCAATCGTCATATAGATAAATTCAGCAATCTGCTCGCCTGCCGCACCGTAGAAAGCGTTGCAGAACTCATGAAGAGCCTTGTCGTAGTCGCAGTAGGGGTCGGCAAGAAGATTTGCGATAAGATATGATCTAAGGTCGCCGAACTCGCCGTCGCAATCGCCGAGGTAATAGTTGCCCTCAACATATACGCCCTTTACGTTGTTCTCGTAAAGTATCTGCATATTTCTCTGAAGGACGCCGAAATCCGGGAAGATTGCAAGGGAATGACCATAGTTGTTCGCATAGTCCCAGACGTAGACGCGGTCGCATATTTTGCCCCAGCCCTCAAGATCCTGCATGAAGTGGATATTGTTTTCGCATGTGGCGTCGTCGAATGTATGCGAGAAGCAGCACTCGATACTGCACAGGCGGACAATGACATTGTCACGGGGTTTAACGACCTTCGGGGGAGTTCTTGTATACTGATAAGCGAATGTATCAACGGCAACATTTGTGTAGCCGGCAAGCTCCACCTGTTCGGCAATGCGGTTGATGAATGTAAGCATTGTGCCTGCCTGAGAGCCGTTTTCTTCGTCTATGCGTTTGCAGTTTTCGCACTCGCAGTAGGACTGATTGTCGGACTGAGTGAGCGATATAATCTGAAATTTGCCGTCGGAGGCGTTCTGAGCGAGATTCTGCAGAACCTCAGAGAGGACAACATTAAATGCACCCTCGCTTGTAAGGCAGAGCTGATCGGATGTTCTCTTACCGTCTCTGAGCGCGAAATATTCGGGATGAGAATCAAAATATTTGTCACGGGAGCAGAAAACACTCGCGAGAGTATGGGCAAAGCCGCCGAGATACTTTACAGTGCCGCCGTATTCATCGGCAATTCTGTTGTACGCGCCGCCGTTTAAGCCGTTGACGATTGAATATGTAGTGCTGTCGGTATAGTTAAGACGCCAGTCAGTTTCGGTATACTCAAAGAACGGTTTATATTCAATGTTTATATTGTCGGGGAAAGAGAGAGCCGAGCCGTCATTTGTGAAGTCATCGCCTGCGACATAGCAGCGGTAATTTCCGTAATCCTTCAGAAGTCGGCAGACACCGTAAACATTGCCCTTTGTGCCTGCACCGACCACTGCGACACCGCCCGCAAAGCTTCTGATAATATATGTGCCGTCGTCATAAGCGGACATATCGACAGAAAGGCGGTTTGTGTTGCCGACTGCGATTTCAAAGCCCGCCGCAGAAGACGAATCGTAGACGATTTTATATTCCGTGCCGGTTGACGCCTTTACGGTATCACGCAGGAACTCCGCCGCAGCTATTTCGTATTTGTTGGCGGCAGTGGAAATAACTATTCTTGTGTCGGTTGTTTCGGCGGCAAAAGCCGGGACAACGGCGGATATGAGCATGGTCATAACCATCATCACAGATAAAATAATTGAAATAATTTTTTTCAATTGTACCCTCTCCTCTTACAGACTCGGATAATTCCGAGTTCTGAGAATAGATTAGCAAAATCATAAAATTTTGTCAATGATTATTACACAAAATTTCTGTTTCAATTGTAAATTTTATGTTAATATCATACAATTGAATATGTAAAGAAAAACAAGGCAAAAGCCACGTGCTGATAAGGAAGTATTGTTTCAAAACAAAGATAATTCGTCAATTTAATGTATAACAAATCGGTTGTCTATAACAAATTTATGCTATACTTTTTTCTGATTTTTTGTTTTGAAATGCAAAGCAGTTTCGTAGCCAAGAAAAATTTTTCATATCGAAGTCCGAAAACGAAGCAATGCTGTCGCCTTGCGAGGATTTCGGACAAAGATATGGGAGATTTTTCGGCGAGAAACCAATACTTCGTTGTCAGTGCGTGGCTAGACCTGAGGCAGTGTCGTTTTTTTTGGAGGCGAGCGAAGCGAGCGTACGCCGACGAGACGCCGAGGGCGTCGAGGAGGCGGCGGGGCGAGGAGTGAGCGACTGCCGAGAGGCAGGAGCGAATGACGAGCCCGGGCCCGCAGCGAATCAAATTTATTATGCCGGCGCCGGCGGCAGAATAAATGAAGATGAGCGGAGGGTGCCGCCCGGAGGCGGTGCCTGACTGTCCCCGCAATGCATTTGCCGGGGGCGAAAAAGTTTATCGGGCAGGCAGGGGCCCTGACGGGCGGCAAAGCGGCCCAAAATCCGCAGCGCACCCCGCAAACCGAAAAAACTCCCCTCCCGCGAAGCCGCATAATTTCCGCTTCAAAAACAGCCCTGCACTTTTCCAAAATACCGCCTTTTGCAAAGCCACGACTAACGGAAGCCGGCCCATTTTTCATTGCTAATTGAATGAAAAATGCATAATTTCGCAGGCCAAAAATCATCCGAAAAATGATTTTTGGCGTGGCGACTAATGAGGACCGGCGGCAGCGGTCCGACAAACCAAAAAAAAGGAAAAAGCAAGCGTTTTAAATTATGAAGCTACGCAAACGATTAACTAACCTTTTAGAAATAGTTTTAAATTCTGCGAAGCTATATAAATCCAAGTCCGCAGGACTTCCGAAATTATGCATTCTGCATTCTGCATTATTTAGCCACCGGATACCGGCCACTTCTACTCATTGCTCATTGCTAACTGCTAATTGCTAATTGTCCGGCGAAGCCCCTGGCCCCCGGCCCCTGACACCCGGCCCCTTATGTCATTGCTCATTGCTAATTGCTAATTGCTAATTGCTCAGTACATTTTCCCCACAATCCTGACCGCCATATCATGCGGAAAAACACGAGACAGAAACACAAGTGCCTTATACTGCACACCGACGGTATACAGCGGTGCAATATGCTTTTTGCCCGCAAGCATGACAATGAATTTTGCTATTGCTTCGGGGCTCATGCCGTTTGTCTCGTCCTTTTCCATGGCGGCGACGGCCTTCGAAATTCTGCCGGAATAAACATCGTCCCCATCAACCGTCTTGCGTCGTGCGGCGGTAAATCCGGTCTTTATATCTCCGGGCATCACTGACGACACCTGAATGTTAAACGGCTTTACTTCGTTTACAAGTGCGTCGACAAAGGCGTTGACTGCGGATTTTGATGCAGAATAATACCCCTGAAACGGAATTGAATACACGGCGGCAACCGATGAAACGCAGATTATTTTTCCTCCGCACTGTTTTCTCATGTACGGCAAAACGGTTCTTACGGTGTTAACCGTGCCGAAAAAGTTTACATCCATCTGGCGTCTTACTTCACTGTCGGGCAGAAATTCCACTGCACCCGATACGCCCATTCCGGCACAGCAGACCAGCAGATTTATTTCACCGTGTCTGTCAATGATTTGCGAATAGGCACTCTGTATGGCGGCAGTGTCGGTTACATCTGCGGAAATATGCGTAATGCCGCTTATATTACTCTCTCTGCGGCTCAGCTCATATACCGTATAGCCGTTCACGGCAAGCATTTTTGCTGTCGAAAGTCCTATCCCGGATGAGCCTCCGGTTACAACTGCGATTTTGTTCATTTATCAATACTCCCTTGTTCAGTTTACCGAGCCGGTTATTTTTGCGAAAAATGACTTCAGCAGGTTGATAAGCTTTTTGAATATGTCACGAAGAACGCCGAAAAAGCTCTTTTCGGGGCGGCCGGATGTCGCATCCGGTGCGTTTTCGTCTGTCATTGCCGTAAAGGAGCTGTCGGTTTTGTTATAGAGCATAAACTGCGGCATATCCTCGTATGTGTTAATCGTGACATAATCCTCGCTTCTGAGCAGGCGCATCATGTACGGGTCAAGAGTATCGGGATAGTCCATGTGCGGCAGGTCCCTTAAATACCACGTGTGGTCGGGCAGAATGCCGGTTGAAGCGTCAACCATCTTGTCGGGGGATATGTATTTTGCGTCGGCCGAGGCGATATATTCATCTGACAGAGTTTCCCCCGTTTTGGAGCAGGTCGCACCCGAGAATGTCTGCTTATACAGAGAAATTGTGTCATCGCCGAGCACGGAGGAGTCCTCAATCAGCGGATACATCTGTCTGTTGTATTTCGCGACAATGTAAACGTGAACACCGTCCGCCACGGCTTTTTTAATTGTCTCTTTTGTTTTTGATTTGTAGTTATAGTTGTAGTTATCGATTTTCGCAATAAGCTTGTCATATTTGCCGTCGGCATTGTCGCCCAGAACAAAGCTCTTTGCCTTTTCGTATTTGTCTGCACTAACATAGCTGTAATACCCGGGGCATGTTCCGAAAATATCCCTCACAAGTCGGGGTACGACATTGGACGAAACCTTATTGTAAATTTTCTGAAGCAGGTCGGTCGAGCTGCCGAGAAGGCCCGAGTATTCCGACGCTTCCACACCCGCAATGACAAGATCAAGCAAGGGGGATGTGCCCGAATATTCATATACATAATTATTAAGCCCCTCGGAGTCGAATTTGACTTCACCCGTGAACCATGCGTCGATAAGCTCACAGCCGTCGGCAATGGAATTATAGAAAATGACGCTTTCCAGGTCGTCTGTGCCGTAGTCGTTAAGATAGACATTGAGAATAACGCAGACTGCGCATCTGCCGAGAATTGCAACCTTGTCGTGACCCGTGACTTCCTTTACGGCGTCGATATACCGCTTGAGCATGGCGGCGTTTTCAATCGGGTCAAGGCGCGAATCATAGAGATATTCATACATGAGAATATTGTCTTTCTGCTCAATGTGATAATTTTTGCCGTTTTCGTAAACACGGGCGACGGCGTTGTCAATGCTGTAATAGGGGTCAATGCCGCTGTTGTTCGCAATCTCGCCGTCATTGTTAAGAGCATAGCCGTCATAGACGGTTATAATCTCATCATACAGAACATCGCAGTAGTTGTCCCAGTTGTCCGTGACGAGCGCACCGGCGAGTGCGGTTGAAATTTTTGTCGCGGAGGACGCAAGCCCGCTCTTGTCCGAGAACTGTTTTTCCGCAAGTCCCTTAGACAGGTCTGTTGTGTCCTTATAGATTGACGTGCCCTTAATGTCGATAATCGGCGTATAGCCGCAGTTGCATCCGTCGTCGGTGTCTGCGGCGAGGGCAGCGGAGCAGGTCATAAAAACAAAGATACACGCAAGAAGTAACGAAATCAGCTTTTTCATATCGAACCGTCCCTTACAAAAAAATTCTTTTTTTAAATTATAGCTTTTACGTGTAAAAAAATCAACCGTTACTCTTGACAATAACGGCGGAAAACGGTATAATCCGTCTATATACAGGCGAAGATGAAGAAAAGTAGCACAGAAAACGGTTCCCAGAGAGTGCGGCGGATGCTGAAAGCCGCATAATACGCTTTGTGTGAAGAACACTTCGGAGCTTCAAACCCAAAGGGCATCGGTCTTAGTAGGGGAGACGGCGGCGTTCCGTTATCGGCAGAAGCTTTCCGCAAAAAGCGTGAAGCGAAGGAGGCGTCAACAGACGCAACATAGGTGGTACCGCGGGTTACAGCTGCTCGTCCTATATTGTGGGATGAGGTGGCTGTTTTTTTTGTTGCACAGCAAAAAAAACAATTAGCAATTAGAAAGTAGCAATTAGCAATGATATAAGGGGCCGGGTGTCAGGGGCCGGGGGCCAGAGGCTTCGCCGGACAATTAGCAATTAGCAGTTAGCAGTTGGCAATTGCGGCAAAAGCCCGGCATCGCCCCAAAATCCCACCTTTCGCGAAGCTATATAAATCCAAGACACGCAGTGTCTTCCGACATTATGCATTATGCATTCTACATTCTGCATTAAAAAAGCATTATGAACAGGTTGACAATTATTATACAAGCTTATACTGACTACTATATATTTTGGAGGCATCTCTCATGAAGCACATCGACATCAAAGACATTCTGACAACAACCGATTACATCGGCAAGAGCGTTACCGTCTGCGGATGGGTACGCACCGCACGCGACTCAAAGAATGTGGCGTTCCTCGCCCTCAACGACGGCACAACACTTGAGCATCTTCAGATAGTCATCGACAAAAACGGCAGCTGTGTTCTGCCCGAAGAAGCCACTAAGCTTGGCACTTCTCTTAAGATAATCGGCACTGTTGTCGCAAACGAAAATCACGGCACGCCCGAAATAAACGCCGAGGAAATAACCGTTCTCGGCATCTGCCCTGCCGACTATCCTCTTCAGAAAAAATTCCAGAAGCTTGAAACTCTCCGTGAAATTCCGCACATCAGAGTCCGCACAAATACTTTTAACGCGGTTTTCAGAGCACGCTCCGTCATGGCGGCGGCAATTCACCGCTTTTTCCAGGACAGAGGCTTTGTCTATATGAACACACCCCTCATCACAGGCTCGGACTGTGAGGGCGCGGGCGAAATGTTCAAGGTAACCACAATCGGCTATTCCGACAAATACAAAAACGCCGAGGAATACTATGCAGATGATTTCTTCGGCAGAAAGGCGGGCCTCTCCGTCTCGGGTCAGCTTGAGGGCGAGGTTGCCGCAATGGCACTCGGCAAGATTTATACATTCGGTCCGTCCTTCAGAGCGGAGAAGAGCAACACCCTTCGTCATGTTGCCGAGTTCTGGCACGTTGAGCCCGAAATTGCCTTCTGTGAGCTCCCCGATTTAATCGAGTTTGCCGAATCCATGATAAAATACGTTATCAATGACTTTATGGAGAAATGCCCCGAAGAGCTTAAATTCTTTGAGGCACGTGTCGAAAAGGGTCTTACCGATAAGCTCCTGAATGTCGTAAACAATGACTTCGCCGTTGTCGACTACACCGACGCCATAGAGATGCTCAAAAAGGCCGATGTGAAGTTCGAGTATCCCGTTGAGTGGGGCTGTGACCTTCAGAGCGAGCATGAACGTTACATTACCGAGAAAATCTATAACAAGCCCGTATTCCTCATTAACTACCCCAAGGATATCAAGAGCTTCTATATGAAGCAGAATCCCGACGGCAAGACGGTTGCCGCAACCGACCTTCTTGTTCCCGGTGTCGGCGAGATTATCGGCGGCAGTGAGAGAGAATCCGATCTCACAAAGCTCTTAAACGCCATGAAGGAAAAGGGTATGTCCACAGACGACTACCATGATTATCTTGACCTTCGCAAGTACGGCACTGTTCCGCACTCCGGCTTCGGTCTCGGCTTTGAACGCCTTGTCATGTACTGCACCGGCATGCAGAATATCAGAGATGTCATATTCTATCCCAGAACAGTGGGAAGCATAAGATAAAGGAGCAGGGAGCAGGGAAATGTAGAATGTAGAATGCAGAATGCAGAATGTCGGAAGTCCTGCGGACTTGATTTATAAGCTGGCGCTGACATGAAAATCAAACTAAAATGGTCCGCTGAAATTTTTGCGAAGCTTTATAATCCAAAACGCTTTAGCGTTTTCATTCATTATGCATTATGCATTCTACATTCTACATTGGTTCCCCGGTCCCCGGTCCCCGGCCCCCGGCCCCTTCTTTAGCCGCTACCCCAATAAACTTTCCACATAACTACAATTTTGCAAAAGGAGATTTGCTTATGTCCCGCACAATGGTATATCCCGAAAAATATTCATCCGCATTAACTCAGAGAGAAACTCAGAAGGCTATAAAGCTTGTAAAAGATACATTCCAGAAAAATCTGTCCGCAGCCCTCAACCTTGACCGTATAACGGCGCCGCTTATGGTAACAAAGGCATCGGGCATCAACGACGACTTAAACGGCGTTGAACGCAAGGTTCATTTCACAATGAAAGAAATCGACGGTGTCGCCGAGGTTGTTCAGAGTCTTGCAAAATGGAAAAGAACCGCACTCGGCAAATACGGCTATGAGCCCGGTGTCGGCATCTATACCGATATGAACGCCATTCGCCGTGACGATGACTGCGACAATATGCACTCTCTCTTTGTCGACCAGTGGGATTGGGAAAAGGTCATCACCCGTCAGGACAGAAACACCGAATATCTTAAGGCAACCGTCAAAAAGATAGTCAAGGCACTGTCGGACACAAACGACGAAGTCAAAAAGGCGTTCCCGGCTCTTTCATGCGAAATCTGCCCCGATGTTTTCTTTATCACAACCGAAGAGCTGCTGGATATGTATCCGGATTTAACTTCCAAACAGCGTGAAAACGAGATTGTAAAGGCACACAAGACGGTGTTTCTTATGCACATAGGCGACAAGCTTAAAAACGGCGAAAAGCACGACGGCAGAGCACCCGACTATGACGACTGGTCGCTTAACGGCGATATTCTTATATGGAACGATGTGCTTAACTGCGCTTTTGAAATATCCTCAATGGGCATTCGTGTTGACGAAACAAGCCTTCATGAACAGCTTAAAAAGAGCGACGCCCTCGAAAGAGAGCAGTTCCCCTATCACAAGGGCATTCTTGAGGGAACACTGCCCCTTACAATCGGCGGCGGCCTCGGTCAGTCACGCATATGCATGCTCCTTCTCCAAAAAGCCCACATAGGCGAGGTACAGGTATCCATCTGGCCCGATGATATGAGACTTGAGTGCGAGAAGCACAATATAATCCTTCTTTAAACTGCAACTGACGGACAAGTTGACAAGGAGCAACACGAGTTAGCAAGGAGCAACATGAGTTAGCAAGGAGCAACATGAGTTAGCAAGGAGCAAGGAGCAAGGAGCAGTGAAGGAAGTCCTGCGGACTTGATTTTATATGCTCCGCTGACATTCAGTTCAATTGATAAAATCGGTTTTATCTTTTGCGTAGCTTATATAATCCAAGACACGCAGTGTCTTCTTAGTTTTGGAATGTCGGACCGCTGCCGCCGGTCCTCATTAGTCGCCATGCCAAAAATCATTCACCGGATGATTTTTGTCTGCGACACTGCTCCTTGCTCCTTGCTCCTTGCTCACTGTATATTATGGACAGATTTTCTTCCCTCCACCCAATTACCAATCTGATATATTTCATCGCTGTGATGCTCATCGCAATGACCGTGCGGCATCCGGCGGTGCAGGCGGCAGGGCTTCTGTGTGCTCTGCTGTATGCTGTCGTGTTCGGCAGAAAGCAAAGCTCGGCTTTTCTTATACGCGGCGGCATTCCCATTGTGCTTATTTTTACACTTGTGAACCCTCTTTTCAATCACGAGGGGGCGACGGTGCTTTTTACTGTGCCGTGGGGGAGTGATATTACACTCGAAAGCACGCTTTACGGCCTGTCGTCGGGCGTTATGACTGCAACCGTTCTGTCGTGGTGCGTTGCGTTTAACAGGTGTCTGCCAGCGGACAGGCTTATATCCCTTTTCGGTCGGCGTCTGCCGTCTGTATCACTGCTCCTGTCAATGACCGTTCGAGCCGTGCCGAAGTTCAGACGCACTATATCGGACATTAACGACGCCAGAAAAAGCTTCGGCAAAAGCGTAACGGACGGAAATTTAACCGAGCGGATGAAAAACGCCTCCCGCATTTTCTTTGCCGCCGTGTCACGCTCTTTGTCGGACGGAGCGGCAACCGCCGACAGCATTAAAAGCCGCGGATGGGGACTTGAGAACAGAACGACATATGACAGTTTTCGCTTTACGGTGCGGGACTTCTCACTGATTGCCGTTATGCTTATATTGTCCGGATTCTGCGTTGTCGGAGCGGTGAACGGCGAATTTTCCGTCGAATTTTACCCCGAAATCATTCTGCCGAAAGCGGATATATTTTCGATTATTTCTTATGTATCGGTTCTTTTGCTGGGACTGATACCCTCTGTATATTGTACAGCGGAGGTACTGCGTTGGAATGCTTCACTGTCAAAAATTTAAGCTTTTCGTACCCCGGTGCGAATAAAAAGGCCCTCGACAATGTGACTGTTCATATTGCCGAAGGTTCTTTTGTGCTTTTATGCGGCAAATCGGGCAGTGGCAAGTCCACTCTGCTCAGGCATTTTAAAACCTGCCTTGCTCCGGTCGGAGAAAAACAGGGAAGTGTTTATTTTTACGGAAAAGAATTAAACGAAGTCGATTTTCGCACTCAGACCGAAAAAATCGGCTTTGTGTCGCAGTCGCCCGAGTCGCAGACGGTTACGGATAAAGTCTATCACGAAATTTCATTCTGTCTTGAAAACCTGGGCGTGCCGTCTGATGAAATACGCCGCAAGGTGGCATTTGCCGCCGACTTTTTCGGACTTTCGGACAGCCTTAATGACGATGTCGCAGTGCTGTCGGGCGGACAAAAGCAATTGTTGTCCTTAGCGGGCGTTGTCGTCAGCGAACCTCAGGTGCTGATTCTGGACGAGCCGACTTCTCAGCTTGACCCTAAAGCCGCCGCCGAATTTGTTGAGCTTATCGCAAGGCTTAACCGAGAGACGGGTATTACAGTTATAATGAGCGAACAGCGTCTGAATGAGGCTCTGCCCTTTGCCGACACCGTTATTGTGCTTGACGGCGGCAGAGTTGTCTGCTGTGACACGCCCGAAAATACCGCAAATTTTCTAAAAGAGAATAACAGCGGACTTCTTGACGCTTTCCCTGCGGGTGTTCGTCTGTGGTGCACTCTTGACGGAAAAGAAAAATGCCCCGTCACGGTGTCGGACGGCCGGGCGTTTTTAAAAAGCTATTCCGAAAAGAATTCTCCGTCCGAAATTTCAATTAAAGAATATTCATTAAACAATAATACCGCCCTGTCCGCTTCGCACTGCTATTTCAGATACGAAAAAGACGGTGCGGACATAATTAAGGACTTTTCGTTCTCACTTGAAAAAGGTGAGATTTTCGCCCTTGTCGGTGCAAACGGCGCCGGAAAGACAACCGCACTTAAAATTCTGTCCGGTGCAAAAAAATGCGTGTCGGGCAAGGTTGAACGGTTCGGAAAATCCGCTTTCCTGCCGCAGGACGCAAAGACGCTTTTTGTAAAAGACACGGTTCTTGATGACCTGTACGAGGTTTTCGACAGCAGCCGGGCGTATTCCGAAAAGGAAGCACGAATCAAAGAAATTGCCGAGATGTGCGGCATCAATCATCTTTTAACCCGCAATCCGTTTGAACTGTCGGGAGGGGAAACTCAGCTGTCGGCACTCGCAAAGCTTCTTGTAAACAGACCCGATATTCTGTTCCTTGACGAGCCGACAAAGGGGCTTGACGCGGAGCTTAAAAAACGGCTCGGGACTGTGCTTAAAACACTGTCGCAAAACGGTGTTGCAGTTTTGCTTGTAAGTCATGATACGGATTTCTGTGCCGAGTATGCCGATATGTGCGGAGTGTTCTTTGACGGTACAATAATATCAAAGGATGTGCCGCAGAGATTTTTCTCCGACAGTTCATTCTGTTCGACAAATGCCGCGCGAATTGCCAAAAATATTGTGCCGAATGCTGTGACAGTTGACGAAATACTGTCATCATTCAACAAAGATATTACTCGGGAATTATCGACAATGCCGAAAGAAAATCCCATAAAGACATATGCCGAGATAAACGAAAAAAAAGAAGAAAGCGTTGTTGTACCTTCGGAACTGCCCGGGAAAAAACGGCTGTCCCCCATAAGAAAAGCTCTTTGCGCCGTGCTGTCGGTTCTCTCCGTCGCGGATTTTGTTCTGGTAAGCTTCGGTGCGAAAATATCGACACTTACGGGCGTTGACATAAATTCATTTGTAAAGAAAAACAATATTCTGCTCTACGCTCTGTTAATCGTTCTGCTCTTCGGCGCGGCACTGTCCGCTGTCGGATTTTCGGGCGAAAAAAAGACAATACAGAAAAGAAATAAGATGAGCGGCAAGTCGAAACTGTTGTGTGTCGCTTCGGTGCTTGCCGTTATAGTGACACTCATTGTCGGCGTATTTGTCCTCAACAACAAAAACAGCGGAATAATATCGGTTATAGTATTAACCGAGTGCATAGTGCCGTTTTTCATCGACTTTGACGGACGAAAACCGGGTGCGAGAGAGATTGTGACACTCTCCACACTCTGTGCCTTAGGTGTTGCCGGGCGAATGGCTCTGTTCATGCTGCCGCAGTTTAAGCCCGTCATGGCGGTTGTCATAATCGCGGGTGCATCAATGGGAGCAAAATCCGGCTTTCTGACGGGGGCTGTCACAATGCTCGTGTCGAATATGTTCTATTCACAGGGGCCGTGGACACCGTGGCAGATGTTCTCAATGGGGCTTGTCGGATTTATCGCAGGGCTTATTTTCAATACGGGCATCTTGCAGCCGAAAAGATTTTCAATGGCGGTATACGGAGCAGCGGCGGCAATAATAATTTACGGCGGAATAATGAACCCGGCGTCCGTCATAATGTACTCCCCGGCATCGCTGTCAATAAAAAGTCTGCTTGCGTCTTATGCTTCCGGCTTCATAGCGGACATAGTTCAGGCGAGCGCGACCGTGTTTTTCATTCTGTGCTTCGGTGAAAAATCTGTGGAGAAGATAAAAAAGACGGTGAGGGAGTAGGGCGGCGGCGAAGCCGCCGAAGCGAGCGCAAGCGAGCGGAACGCGACGAGACGGCTATGCCGTCGAGGAGCGTTGCAGTCGGCTCGGATAGCGAGACGACTGCCACGCTGCCGTCAGAAGCGTCAGCGGCATGACGGCAAGCCACGCACTGACGGCT